>CAMWXE010000006.1 GCA_947178145.1 uncultured Lachnospiraceae bacterium
AAGCTGGTGCTCCATATTATTTTTGGAAAAATTCCCCAAGTAAAGTTACACTATCGCTCCTTATAAAATAAAATTTGACGAAATATGAGGGGGGAGGCAGTTCGGTTTCAGTTTAAGAACAGTCTTGGCGGCGGGCTGCATTCGCCCCACGCACTGGCAGCTCCCGGTGGCCGGTAATGCGACAGGCCTGCTCCCTCACTTCTCCCATCCTTATATCTTTTTATGGCTATATTATATCATTAGATTGCTATAAATAACAATCGTATTATCCGCCTGTTCAGATTTAGGGTAAACGAAATCTGAACAGGAGGGGCGGGCCGCTATACCGGAGCTGGATGGAATGACCCGATTCACACGCTTCCCTCTTTGCAAGTTGTTGTAGCCAATAGCGGCAACAACCTCTGGCTGCATCACGAAAAGTTTGAAAAGCAGAGTATTATGGATATTTGCTTTTTCTGCAAATAAGGTTTGGGTTGCACCTGGACAAAGACAGGTTACTGTAACGCCAGTGCCTTTTAGCTCTTGGTAAAGTCCGTTAGAGAAAGAGAGAACATATGCTTATGTCGCAGCATAAACCGCATCATAGGGGCATGGCATATAGGAGTCAGTAGATCCAATGTTCAGAATGCGTCCATACCCACGTTTTATCATTCCAGGTAAAAAGGATTTCGCAAAATAACCCTCCCCCAGTTCCTGCGCCAGCAGCCTGCCCAGGCAGTCATAATTCGGTGTGCAATTGACCTTCCCGATATGCCCGTTATGTCCGTTGATAAAAATGACACTTCCATCGCCATGTTCTATAAACCACTTCACTTTTTCCGCCATATGACGATCCTGCACCGCATTATACTCACGATCGGATTTGCGGATATCACAGCAGTTGTAAATGCTCTGTGCACACTCCCGCGCATATGCAAACGTTTCACTTCCAAACATTTCCACAATATTTTCTTTTGCGCTGTCCACTTCCTGTATCAGACTTTCCGCCACAGACAATCCCTGCTCAAATGCCTCCGAACTGATGTCATACATTTCATCATCATTTAAGAAAGCGAACGCCTCCCTGTACTGCAAACCGATACTCGAATCAATTTGTTCTAATATCCGCAATACATACTCCTTGCTGCTGTCAGCCCACTGCATATCCATCACGTAAAAATGCAGATTTTCGCCATCCCCGGCAGTTTCATTGTAAGAGCGCATCCACTGGATCAGCTCCTCCATCTCCTCTGTGCGGTAAATGCGGAACCCGATTTGGAAGGTGGGTTCTTTCTCTTTTTTTGTCCAATCAGTTACACTGAAAACTATAAAGCAGGAACAAGGATTCGTCAAGATAAGAAAACACCTTGGAAATTGGCGGGATTACGGAGACATTATTTAGAATGTTCGATTTTAATCTGCAGTATTTGTGCGGGAGATAGGAAAGAAAGTTTGCTGTTTGACAGTAATCAGAAACACTGCTTTACACGGAGGTGCATTTGGGTCATAAAACCGCTTGCCAACCAAGCGGAAGCATGGTATTCTTTTCATAAGCAGCGGGAAGGTCGATCCTGTCTGATTGTTGATTGTGGTGATTTAACAATACTACTAATTGCTATGTCACAGCCTTGGCAGGCCATCGCGCAGCGATTTTGTTCAATTGGGAATTGTGGAGGAATAACTATGGTTCATTTGAAAAAAATAAATCACGATAATTGGATGGAGTGCATTGAACTTGACGTACATGATTGGCAAAAACAGTTTGTAAATCCAAACATTCTTAGCCTGGCAGAGGCATATGCGCATTCAGATGCAAATAAAGAGGATGCAGAACAATATTACAGATGTATCCCATTTGGAATATACTGTAATGACCAAATGATAGGATTTAGGAACTGTAGGAAAATAAGTGATACAGATTGCGCAGGATATTTCTTCGAGAGTGCAGTACAAAAAACGTAGGCGTAGTGGGCTACGGCGAGGCTTTTTGTGCTGTGCTATCGGAGAAATAGACAAGTCAAGATGTGTCACTTATTTTTCTACAATTCCTTACTCTTATAACATATGAAAAAGAATGTGATTTTGATGATACTCCCGGATATGAAATTTACAGATTAATGATTGCAAAGGATTATCAGGGAAAAGGTATTGGAAAAGAATCAATAAAAAGAATCATTGAATACATAAAGACATTTCCTTATGGAACAGTTGAGTATATATATGCGTCCTGGCATCCAGAAAATAAAGCATCGGAGCGGTTATGCTTGGGCAGTGGATTTGAAGTTGTTGGAAAAGATGAGGATGATGGGGCGATAAGATCGAGATTGAAAGTATAATTGGCTAACATCAAGTTCCTGTTTTTTGCGCCCATTTTTGGCATTTTCAAAAATCACCGTCATTTTTGTTTTGCGTGGTGCTGCAGGTATTAGGGGAGAAATATCGCCGCCGTTTTGGCAAAATCCCCGCTTTCGGCAGGAAGCTTCCTGTTCCGGGTCAGGTCAGATCCGGAACAGGCTTTGTATGCTGAAACAATGGATGAAACTGCGTGGACAGCGCTGGAATCCTCCTACTGGTCAAGCGTCGTGGGTGAGACTTCGAAAAAGACAATCATGCCGTCAAAAGTATCCTTCGGTATGATTTTTGTTGTATAGAATGCCTTCATGGCCGTCATCGCTGTTACATTTAAGGACGTGATCCTCTGTTTGTCCGATATAATTTTACTCCAGTGATCATCCGCGGACGCCGCTGAAAAATCGATATAATAATAGTTCTGTGCGAGTTCTTCTGTCAATTCGTTCAGAAAATTTTGATTTTCTACCCTCAATTCTTCAAATCCATCATCCGTCTGGGAATTGAAAGAAGTGACTTTGGCATCCGTGCCAATGGCAAAGTAACCATCCCCCAGTTCCTGTGTTAGCAGCATGCCCATGCAGTCATAGCCCGGCGTACAGTTGACCTTCCCGATATGCCCGTTATGTCCGTTGATGAAAATGACACTTCCATCTCCATGTTCTATAAACCACTGCACTTTTTCTGCCATATGACGGTCCCGCACCGCGTTATACTCCCGATCGGATTTGCGGATATCACAGCAGTTATAAATGCTTTGGGCACACTCCCGCGCAAACGCAAACGTATCGTCTCCGAACATCTCCACAATGCTTTCCCTTGCGCTGTCCACTTCCTGAATCAGCCTCTCCGCCACAGGCAGCCCCTGCTCAAATGCCTCCGGACTGATGTCATACATTTCATCATCATTCAAAAAAGCGAACGCCTCCCTGTACTGTGAACTGATATTCGAATCAATCTGTTCTAATATCCGAAATACATACTCCTTACTGCTGTCAGCCCACTGCATATCCATCCCGTAAAAGTGTAAATCTTCACCGTCCCTAGCCGTTTCATTGTAAGCGCGCATCCACTGGAGCAGCTCCTCCATCTCCGCTGTGCGGTAAATGCGAAACCCGATCAGGGCAGCCGCCTCCTTCGCAGTCCCCGGCCCTCCATGTATATAGTCATCTACTTTCAATGCATTCCCAAAATCACCTTCTATGACAAAAGTCCGGCATCCATTGTTCTCAACAAGCGCCTGAAACACCCCGGCCTTCATTTCCTGATACTCTTTCACACCGTGACTGGCCTCACCCAGCCCCACAACCAGCACGTCCTCCGGAACGGTAATCGTGCTTACATCAGTTTGTACCAGCCCCATATCAACATCTGCTGTCCCGCTTGCGCACCCTGTCACAATTGCCATGAAACAACATAGGATCGCTATGCCGCAGATTATTTGTTTCCTCATTTGACTCTCCTCCTCATCCAATCCTGTTTTTCCCTGTTACATCGGAACTGTATTCAGCATAACAGAATGAAGAGAAGGCAGCAATCGATTCCGCTTACAATTTCGCGGTTTTTCTTACAGTTTTGTAAGATTGGTGTGTTGTTTCATAATCTTCACGCAGCCCTTTTTACTTCCACTTAAACAACACAAACCCTCCAATGGCAACCAATGCACCGATAACCTTCCGCCAGCTAAACGGCTGCTTCTCCACGCCAAACAGTCCAAAGAGCTCTATCAGATATGCAATGATAAGCTGAGAGATCACGATTAGCATCACCGCTTTTGCTGGTCCCAGCGCATCCATGCTCTTGATGACAGTCAATGTGATAAATGCCCCCATGACACCGCCGAGCAGGAAATATTTAGGCTCTACAGAAATCACATCGCGAAACGAAGTCCTGTCCGCAAACATCCATGCCAATATACACACGAGAAATGCAGTGAACTGAACAAACGCATTGGCAGCCCACATGCTTGACGCTTCCGTCACCTTTGTGTTAAACACTCCCTGTACACTCATCAGTGCCCCTGAAATCAACGCAATCAAAAATCCAATCATAGCCTGTAAACCTCCCTACATTCTATCATTGGATTTTTCATACAAATTTATTCAATTGTTTCTGGTTTCCTGAATGTTGTTTTCACTCCTGCGATTCCGGGTTCACGTCCAGCTCACCTGTGCCTTCCTCATACCCTACCGCCGGAAGCAGTTCCACCTGTGGATCCTCGATTGGTTCTTCCGTAACTGGTTCACCTGCCAGCTGTGTCTTAATCTGCTCTGAAAGCTGCCGTAGCTGCGTGTTCGCGTCCTCACCGCCCCATACTCTGGCAAAGCAGATTTCAAGCTCTACCCAGAAATTTCCGGTTTCCAGCATCTTCGGAATCGGAACCGATTCGATATAATTTTCCACAAAAGCAGCTACGTGCTCATTTTCATAAGTATCCCGAATCACTGATGAGAGTTTCCCCGTCATGCTGTACAAATCATCATGCGCATTTTTGATCAGGTATTCCATCAGACGCCCTGCAGACTCCTTATGCTCTGAATATCCGTTGATGACAAGCGCATTTGTCACTGACATCCCCCTGGTCGTGAGCTCCTGATTGATATCCGGCAGCTTCGCAATCCCGTATTCATAGCTAAATTCACCGTTCTTAGCCGCCTCGTCAAGCCTTCTGAGACAGTCGCTTGTGGCGATGGTATAAATGGTTCTTCCCTCCTGAAACTCCTGCATGATCGTATCGTAATTCGTCTCCTTGGTATCAATGGAAAAGAACTGATTCATCTCCTGATAGACTTTCAAACTGGATACAGACTCTGTATTGTAGATGTCAATCAATGATTTATCATCCCCGGCTGCTCCGCCTACTGAGATATAATTTCCTATAAAAAAGTAATTATAAAAAATATCTGATACGTCCCAGCGGAAGAAGTACTCCACATTCTCTGGCGTCGGATACTGGTCAGCAAAGGTCAGTATATCCACAATCGACTTGGGAATCAACTGTTCCGCAGTCATGGCCGGCGCTTCTGCACTCTCGCCAATCAGGTCCTCACTGGCATTCTCTCCGCCTTCTTCCTCCTCATTCCCCACACTGTTTATCGTGTCGACAATCTGCTGCAGATAGGTTTTGTTGTAAAGCAATGCGCTCGTCTCAAAGTACATCGGGCAAGCAACGTATTTTCCATCATAGATCACCGCATTTTTCGCAGCCTGGCTAAACAATCCTTCCTCATGGACCGGCGCAGTATCTGGCAATTGTGTCGCAAGACCTGCCAGATAGGCCTTCTCCAGGGAATCATTGCTCAGAATATAGAGATCGGGTGTATCTGTTCCCTCATCCAGACTAGCCGCATTGACAGCTTCCAGATACTCAAGTCCCGATACAAGCTTCACATCCACGCGGATATCCGTACTGTCGTAAAATTCCAGTGCCTTGCTATTCAGATAGTCTGTCAGAGCATCGTCTGTATACCATAGATGAATTGTCTCTTTCCGGTTTCCAAATTCTGGCGACGATTTACCGCTCCCTTCCAGTGCTGCGCGATACAGAAATACCGCAGCAATTATGACGCCCACCGCCACAAGTGCAGCTGCCACTGCAAGGAGCCTCTTTTTGTTTTTATTATGTCTCATTAAAATCCCTCGTGCCGCCGGCCCACACAGCAAAGCGGCATCAATCCTTTGAATCTGTTATCTTCTTTCCATCTCATCAAAACAAGCATCAACAATCGCTATCATGTTATCTACATCCGCTTTTGACACGATCAACGGCGGAATAAAGCGGATAATCCTCGCCCCTGCATTGATCAGCAAAAGTCCCTTCTCAATCGCCCTGTCAATGATATCTCCTACAGGTCCGTCACATTCCAGTCCCTGCATCAGACCAACACCCCTGTGCGCCTTGATATAGTCATGCTTTGCGGCAAGCGCATCCAGCTTTTCATACAGATAAGCCCCTGTCGCATTGACGTTCTCCAATATATTCTGTTCCTCAAAGAGGTCAATCACTTTCGAGATTGCAGCGCACGCGAGCGGATTTCCGCCGTAGGTTGTGCCGTGGTCGCCGCTCGTCAGGGACTGCTGCGCGACCTTCTCTGTCATCATAAACGCCCCGACCGGGACACCACAGCCAATCGCCTTGGCACTCGTCATGATATCCGGTTTTACGCCGTACTGCTGCCATGCATACATGGTTCCCGTCCTGCCCATGCCGCACTGAATCTCGTCCAGAATCAGCAGAATGTCCTTCTCATCACAGAGCGCCCTCACCTGCCGGATAAACGCTTCCGCCGCCGGATAAATGCCGCCCTCTCCCTGCACCGTCTCAAAGATAATTGCGCAGGTCCTGTCTGTCACCTGTGCCCTGACACTCTCAAAATCATTGAAGTCCGCAAACCTGATGTTGCCAATCAGCGGCTCAAACGCCTCCCTGTAGTGCGGATTTCCCGTCACGGAGAGCGCGCCCAAAGTCCTTCCATGGAATGAATGGTTCATGGCTATGATCTCGTGGTCTGTGTGTCCGTCCCGCAAAAAAGCGTACTTTCTTGCGGCCTTTATGGCACCTTCCACCGCCTCCGCGCCGCTGTTTGTGAAAAAGATTCTGTCCATGCCGGAAATCTTTTTGAGCTTCGTGGCCGCCTCAATCGCCGGAATGTTGTAATAGTAATTAGATGTGTGGATAACCTTGTCAATCTGCGCTTTCAGCGCATCATTGTACGCCCTGTTATTGTACCCAAGTGCAAACACCGCAATCCCTGCCACGAAATCAAGGTATTTTTTCCCTTCAATATCGTACAGATACATACCGTCTCCCCTATCCCACACAATCTGATAGCGATTGTATGTGTGCAGCAGCGCTGACTCGGCTTCGTCAATGTATTCTTTCATATTCATACTTAAATCTCCATTTACCCTATACTTCCCTGTCCATGCCCTCCAGATCCTCGTCCTTCACAATTGCCGTACCAATGCCGTTTCTGGTGAAAATTTCCAGAAGCAGGCAGTGCGGAATCCGTCCGTCGAGGATATGCACACGGTTTACGCCGTTTTTGATCGCGCTGGTGCAGTTGCCCAGCTTCGGCAGCATGCCGCCGCCGATAAAACCGTCCTCGATCAGTTTCTCCGCCTGTGACGCTGAAATTCTGGAGATAAACGAGGACTTGTCACTTATATCCTTGTACAGACCCTCGATATCGGTCAAAAACGCGAGCTTCTCCGCGCCCACAGCCTTTGCGATGGAACACGCCGCGTCATCCGCATTGATATTGTAAGTCTGAAATGTATCATCGAGACCAATCGGCGCGACAATCGGCAGAAAATCCTTTTCAATCAGGTCAAACAGTACTTTGGGATTGACTTCCCTGATATCCCCCACAAAGCCGATATCCTGTCCGTCCGCATATTTCTTGTCCACTGTTAAGAGTCCGCCGTCCTTTCCGCTGACGCCGACCGCCTTCACGCCGAGCTCCTGAACCATCGTCACCAGACTCTTGTTCACCTTATTCAGCACCATCTCTGCGATTTCCATGGTTGCCTCGTCGGTGACGCGCAGACCGTTCACAAACTGCGATTCCATACCGACCTTGCCAACCCACCTGCTGATCTCCTTGCCGCCGCCGTGCACGATGATCGGCTTAAATCCCACCAGCTTTAAGAGCGTCACATCTTTGATGACATTCTTCTGCAGCTCCTCGTTGCTCATGGCGCTCCCGCCGTATTTGACGACAATATACTTTCTGTTAAATTTCTGTATGTAGGGAAGCGCTTCGATGAGCACCTCCGCCTTTGACAGAATTTTGTCCATATCCTGTTCGTTCATTTTCTGTACTCCTTTCCCCATACCAGTCCCTTGCTGTCAGCCTTCGCGTGTATTTGAAAATCATTCCCGACATCCGGCAGATGATTTCTTCTTCCGCAATTTGCGATATTCAAACACCTGTTTATATTACGAACGGTAGTCCGCGTTAATCTTCACATAGTCATACGTCAGATCGCAGCCCCATGCAGTCGCAGTCTCTGAACCCATCTTCATGTCTACAAGCACGGTAACCTCCGGCTCCGACAATATTTTCGTGGCTTCCTCCTCACTGTAGTCAGCCGCCACGCCGTCCTTATAAATCAGCATTTTCCCTGCCCTGCTCTCAAAGAAAAGCTCCACCTTCTCCGGATCAAACTTCACGCCAGAGTAACCGAGCGCGCACAAAAACCTGCCGAAATTCGCGTCATGACCGTAGATAGCCGCCTTGCACAGACTTGAACCGATCACCGACTTTGCCAGCGTCCGCGCCTCCTGCTTTGTCGCCGCGTTGATGACCGTCGTCTCAAACAGCGCTGTCGCGCCCTCGCCGTCCCCTGCCATCTTTCTCGCCAGATATGTGTTGACAAAGTTGAGCGCCTCACAGAATTTGTCATACGCCTCGCCCTTTTCTGTGATTTCATCGTTTCCCGCCAGACCGTTTGCGAGCACGAGACAGGTATCGTTTGTCGACGTATCGCCGTCGACGGATATCATATTGTAAGAGTCAAGAATGCTGCCGCGCAGCGCCTCCTGCAAAAGTTCCTTGCGGATCGCCGCATCGGTCGTGATGTAGGCAAGCATTGTGCACATATTCGGGTGAATCATTCCAGAGCCCTTGCTCATACCGCCGATTGTAACCGTCTTGCCGCCAAGTTCTATCGTGACCGCAATCTCTTTGTTGACCGTATCAGTCGTCATAATCGCCTTGGAAGCCGTCGTTCCTGCCTCTATCGAGCCATCTTTTACTGCTGCAAGCGTTCTGATGCCCTCGTTGATGCGTTCTATCGGAAGCTGCATACCGATTACGCCGGTTGAACCCACCAGCACGGAATTCTCAGGAATATCCAACAGTCCTGATGCTGTCTGCGCCTCCTCGCGGCAGTAATCCATGCCCTGCTTTCCCGTACAGGCATTCGCAATTCCTGCATTCACGATAACCGCCTGCGCGTAAGGACTGTTATCCACAACATCCATATCCCACATGACCGGCGCTGCCTTCACCACATTCGTCGTAAAGGTCCCGGCCACTCTGCACGGCGCGCTGCTGTAGATCAGCGCCATGTCCATCCTGTCCTTATATTTAATATTTGCCGCCGTGCCCGCCGCCTCAAAACCTTTTGCCGCGGTCACACCGCCCTGTATCTGTTCCATTTTCTACTCCTCCTATACCCAAACCTTCTATTCCCATTCAAATCCGTGAATAAATAACCTTAATACGCATCCCCAGCAGCCGCTCGACTGCCTCTATATGATGCTGTTCCAATTGATTTCGCGGGTTTAACACAATCAATTCGGTGCAGGCAAAACCACACGGATAATCGTACTTTAACTCATTGAGTGATGCCCGCCTGCCGCAGCACGGCAGCTGCTTTTCGTCAAGTTCAGCAAAAAGCCCATTCTCCCCTGCTGCCGCGTCCATCGCATCTTTCCACCAATCCAAAAGGTCGCCGCCGCAGAACGGACATGCAATCTCCTGAAGGTAACCGCCGCTGTCGACAAATGCAGGCGCTTCATGCATCTCAATCTCCACCGACATTGCCACCATGCTGCACTCCTCCAGATAGTCCCGAGCCTTTTCTGCCGCCTGCATATCCACATGGCAGTACGGATTATCTGGTATGATTTTCACATAATAATTTGACATTTCTCCTCCCCTGCCCGTTCTTTCAAAATCCTTTCCGGGCTTTCAGGAAATGATACTGCACGGTTGTATTTACACCGTCTCTTCCAAAAAAGCATCTATTACCTGTTAAACGCCTCAATATTTTCACTGTTGAGCACGAAATCGTAATAATTCAAATCCTCGCGCTGTTTCCACCCGACACTATGCCAGAACGCATTTCCGATGTCATTTTGGGTAAATGCGATCAGGCTCACCTTGTTGATCTTCTCCTTTTTCAACGCATCCATACAGAAGACGACCATCTCCTTGCCGATGCCGCGCCTGCGGTACTCCGGGTTCACGCACACATGATACAGACAGCCGCGTCTGCCGTCATGCCCGCAGAGAATCGCCCCCACCACCTTTTGGTCCTCCACTGCCACCACGCTTGTCGTCGGATTGCGCCTCAGAAAGCGCTCCACGCCCTCCCTCGAATCGTCAATGCTTCTGATGGCAAACCCTTTGATCGTCATCCACAGCGCCCGCACCTGATCATAATCCCCGACTGTCATCAACCTTACCATACTGAATCTGCCACCCTTTCTATAAATACATCCTGTAAACAGTACTTTTCCATAATAGTTGATTGTAAAAAGAAATACAACTATTTTCATCAAAATATTCTAAATTTCAAATCTCTCCACATTTCATGGAGCAGTGGCTAATCCCCAACCGCCTCAACATAAAGAATCGTTCCAGCCTCATTGATATGGACAACCGTACACATTTTCTTTGTCATGATAATATCCGACTGAAACGCAAAATTCGCGTTCTCTGCAGATTTCCATTTCTGCCCTTTCACCTCATCGGGCTCATAGTACAATTCGATGTCGCCGCATTCGCTTTGCACTGCCATTTCCTGCAGTTCGCCGCTGATGTCATGGTCATAAAAAGCAAAGATATAGAGCCTGACCATCGACGGTCCAAGCCCTCCCGACGTTACGCTGCACCACTGTATCTCTGATGTCTCCGGCAAATCTGGAAAATGGTTGTAAATTCCTGCCCATGACATTTCACGCGCAAAACAAATCAACATCTATCAAAACATCTGCAAGGAAAGTATATCATAACCATGCTGTTGCATTCAATAAAAACACTTGCTTCCTGCCAAAAATTGCTTATTTCATTTTACTGCATCCCCTTCTCCGAAATTTTCCCAGAAAGCGTGACAATAAAAATCGTACTCTCATTCGCGCTTGCCGCTGTGATCGTTCCCTCGTGCAGCTCCACAATCTCCTTTGCGATAGCAAGTCCAAGTCCTGCACCGCCTGTCACTGATGAGCGCGCCGCGTCAGCCCTGTAAAACTGTTCAAAGATATGTTCCAGCTTGTCCGGCGGTATGGTTTTTCCATGGTTCTTGATCATAATCTTTGCCACATCCTCCTCCACCTGTGCAAATAAAACGATCTCTGTCCCAGCATCACTGTAATTGACGGCATTTCGAATCAGGTTGTCAAACGCCCTCACAAGCTTATCTGCATCCCCCACAATCTCAATATCCGGCGCTATCTCCAGCTGCCATACCAATTCCCGTTCCGCCAGAATCGGATCAAATTCACTGGCCAGCTGTTCCAGCATGCGGCTCAGATAGATTCGTTCTTTATCCAGAGTCAATGTGGTCAGATTAAAGCGCGTAATGTCGAAAAACTCGTTGATCAGCTCCTCCAGGCGCTCTGCTTTCTCGAGTGCTATGTTCGTGTAGCGGCCGCGAAGCTCCTGCGAGATCTGCGGCTCGTCCCGAAGCAGCGTGAGATATCCAATAACGCTGGTCAGCGGTGTCTTGAGGTCGTGCGCCAGATACACAATCAGATCATTTTTGCGCTGTTCGGCGAGCTGCGCGTCACTTTTGCGCTTCTCCAATGTATGTTTAATGGAATTAATCTTCCGCTCTGTCGTGGCAAGCTCCTGTGACAGTATGACATCACCCGCATTTTCTGTGACAAGTGCATCGATGCCCCGGTTAATTTCAATGAAATATTTGATAAAACTGTTTAGATAAACCATCTGTGCGATGATAAATACGAACACGACACCGCCCAGAAAATACCAGTCCAGATAATTCCGTATCACTTGCCTGTACGTCCAAAGCGCCCTGTCATATGCGTCTATATAACCTGCAAAGATAAAATCGCACATAAAGTTTACCACAAAGTTGGCAAACCGTCCGCGAAAGATAAAATTATATAGTGCAACAACTACGACAATCGCTATGACCGCCGTGGCAATCGTGATCAGCAGCAGCTTCGTCTTTAAATGCCGGAAACCACTGTCCTGTCTTTTTCTTAGTTTCCAATGGACTCGCTTACTCAATCGTATACCCCACTCCCCAGATCGTCTTAATATATTTCGGACGCCTCGCCGGCTCACTCATTTTTTCACGGAGTCTTGCAATGTGCGTCATAACAGTATTGTTGTTGTCGAGATACTTTTCTCCCCATACTGACTCAAAGAGCTCCTCCGACGAGACAACACTTCCACGCCTGCTGCACAGATACCACAAAATATCAAATTCTGTCGGCGTCAATACCAGATTCTTTCCATTCAAAAGACATTTGTGATTGTCCTTCGATATATGCAGTCCCATGATATTCATCTCCGTCTGCTCTGCAGCGCCCTCCCTCAAATTTTCTTTCCCGACATTATATTTGGTGTATCTTCTAAGCTGCGTCTTCACCCGCGCCAAAACCTCCAGCGGGTTGAATGGTTTCGTGATATAGTCATCCGCACCGATTGTCAGTCCCATAATCTTATCCCCGTCCTCAACCTTTGCGGTGAGCATAATCACCGGATAAAAAAATTTTTCGCGAATTTTCTGACAAATGTGAAAACCATCGATGTCAGGCAGCATGATATCCAAAACTGCCAGGTCCAGCTCTATTTTCCCGATACAGTCCAGCGCCTCTGTACCATTGTAGCATTTGTATACCGTATACCCATCATTTTTCAGATAAACCTCTATCAAATCAGCAATTTCCTTTTCATCATCAACTACCAGAATTTTTTCACTCATCTATCTCATAATGCCTCACTTCCCGTAGAAACTATGAATCGTAACCCGATTCAGTACGTTCCCATTTACAATCAGTTTACTACTGACTTACCGCAATTTCAAGGAGATGTTCTTTTATGAATTCACAGATTTATCACATTTAGATAACAATTGAAACACAATTTGGATTTATATTATAACCATAGCAACGATAAAAACAGTTTACAAATTTTAATAAATGTAATTTATTGAAAGGAGATTTTCACTATGTACGAAAACAACAACAACTATTCGCAGCCGTCAAACAATCCTGTAAATTCCAACAATGGATATCAAGAATACTATTATTCCAGTACTCCAAACGGAAACTACAATCAGACGATAAATGCCACACCGATTCCGCCATCAGGCAAATCCAGAAAAAAGAACGGCTTTGGCAAAAAGGCCGTCTCGGTTGTCTGTCTCGGTCTGGTGTTTGGCGTAACTGCCGGTGCCGCCTTCAGCGTGCCCGCCACTCTTGCGACAAGGGAGCTCCAGTCGACCAAGCTTGAGATTCAGCAGATGCAGGAAGCCCTAAATAGCAGTACCGCGGCCGGCAAGACATCCCTCTCAACAACAACGGATTCCCTGACTGCCTCCAATGCACTCTTCAATAACAATGCTCCGTCAAATGTATCCGCCATCGCAGAAAACTGCCTGCCCAGTGTTGTCTCGATCACAAACAAGGGCGTGACAGAAGTTCGAACTATGTTTGGGACCTATCAACAGGATACCGAGAGCAGTGGTTCTGGTATCATTATTGGCGAAAACGATACAGAACTTCTGATTGTCACAAACTATCATGTCGTGTCAGGAAGCAATGAGCTCAGCGTCGTGTTCAGTTATGACGAGGACAGTGATGATCCTTCCCTCGTAAGTGCAAGAGTGAAGGGCTATGAATCAGACAAAGACCTCGCTGTCATCTCGGTCTCCCTCGACGATATCACAGATGAAATGCGCTCAAAGATTAAAGTTGCCACAATTGGGGACTCCTCTAATCTTGTACTTGGACAAGAAGTTGTGGCCATCGGTAACGCGCTCGGCTATGGTCAGTCTGTGACTACCGGTATCATTAGCGCACTGGGACGCGAGGTTACGGTGTCTGATGAAAACGGCGGCAGCATTACAAACAAGCTGATTCAGACGGATGCGGCCATCAATCCAGGCAACTCAGGCGGTGCCCTTCTAAACATGAACGGTGAATTGATTGGCATCAACTCTGTAAAAGTTGCCTCAAGCTCTGTCGAGGGCATGGGGTACGCGATTCCGATCTCAGATGTACAGTCTATTATCGAGGAGCTTATGTTGAAAGAGACAAGAGATGTCGTGTCAGAGGACAAACGGGGTTATCTGGGGATCAATCCTATCGACGTGACAAATGATATTTATGAAACTTACGGTATGCCAGTTGGTATCTATGTCAATATTGTATATGAAAATTCACCGGCCGAAGCCGCTGGTCTTGTGAAGGGCAATATCATCACAAAATTTGATGGTCAGACAGTAAAAACAAGAGAGCAGCTCATCTCACTACTCACCTATTACAGTGCTGGTGAGACGGTTGAGCTCGTCGCAATGGTACAGAGCTCCAATGGATATGTGGAAAAAACATTCCAGATTACACTTGGCACAAATGATATTTTCGGTGATGACGCCGAGAGCACACAGTCCTCGCCAAAGCAGCAAAAGTCCGATGACAATATTGATGAATTCTTTAGCAACCCTTTTGGTTCCTTCTGGTCAATCCCATAATCGATCAGTTACCTCTCAATAAAAATGCAAGCCTTGCGGCTTGCATTTTTTACAATTCTATCTTTGCTCTCTCCGAGACTGCCGGAACACACAGCTGCGGATTAATATTTTCCTCCACTTCCATGGTAATGCCTGCAGCAGCCTGTCCCACCTTTGCCATTTGCCGAATACTCATATGCTTCATAAATCCAAGTGCCACACCCGCCATAAAAGCATCCGCCACCCCATTCGCGCTGACCTGCCCTGCCGTATTGCTTTTATTCTGCATAAACTGCTCATCGTAGCAGGCACAATATACACCTTTTTCTGTGAGGACAAATACATTTTTCACTCCTTTTTCCATAATGATGTCCACAGCCCGCTCTAAAGTATCCTTGTCCTGAATGCGGATACCGCTCAGCACTTCCGCCTCCGACTTGCTGCAGACCACAAGGGTGATTTTGTCGAGAACTTCCATAAGTTTGCCTGCACTTTGCGCGGATACAGGAGCTGCAAACAGAGGAGCCTTGCACTTTCCGCACACAAGCGCAATCGTCTCCTCTGGTATATTGGTATCAAGAATAACCATTCGCGCTTTATTCAGCAGTTCCATCCTGGATGCCATAAAATTCACTGTGAGATTATCATAAATCCTCCTGTCGGATACTGCAAGTCTTCTGTTTCCTTTCTCGTCAGTGATATACAAATATATGGCTGTATCTGCCCGCACGGTCTTGAGCGAATTGGAGATATCTATCCCCAATTCCTCACAGTTTTCAATAATTTTGCGCGCATAGTCATCATCGCCGATTGCCGTAATCAACTTTGATCCGATGCCGAGAAGTCTGAGATTGTGGGCTATATTCCTCCCTGTACCTCCAAGGGATCGAATGGCTCTTCCTGCACTGGACTCCCCCTCCACCAGCGTCTCTTCCGGTGCTCCTCCAATATCAATGCCTGCACTTCCGATAACAGCACAGTAGTCAGGCCCGCTTGTCACATATCCCTTTCCCAGGATGTATCCTTTTTTCATCAGGTTCGAAATATGTACTGCAGCCGAAGAGCGTGCAATTCCTGCTTTTGCTGCAAGCTCCTCCTGCGAAATCATCGGATTTTCCATAATCCATTGAAATATCTGTGCCTCTCTATTTGTCATAAATACTCCCTTCTATATCTCACTATGAACGTTTTTCGCTTTCATAGATGCCATACCCATTCACAAATTACTGAACTGGAAACATTACCCTATTTTTTATGATAACATCCCATAAAAATACTGTCAACGTATTAAGTTACGTTTAAAAATCATTTCTATAAGCTAATTTTTAACTACTTTATGTGTACAACGGAACAGTAATTTGATATACTGAATATATCGATTTCAATTGATTAATGAGATTTATTCAGGAGGATTCCCATATGAGCAAGAAAAAAGTTGTTGTTGCACTGGGTCATGATGCACTTGGTTCCACTACTCTGGCACAGCTTGACGCTGTCAAAAAGACTGCAAAAGCACTCGCCGATTTGGTCGAGGCCGATTATCAGCTTACCATCACACACAGCAACGGCCACCAGGTCAGCATGATTCATAAGGCCATGACGGAGCTGCACCGTGTCTATACCGACTACACACCGGCACCGATGTGCGTGTGTTCTGCGATGAGTCAGGGGTACGTGGGTTATGATATTCAAAATTCACTGAAGTCTGAGCTCCTCAGCCGTGGCATCTCCAAACCAGTCAGCACAATACTGACCCAGGTGACAGTCGATCCCTATGATGAGGCATTTTATGATCCTAAGAAAGCTATCGGACGCTATATGTCAAAGGAAGATGCAGACACAGAAGTAAATAAAGGAAATTATGTCATGGAAACTGCTGATGGTTACCGCCGGATTGTTGCTGCTCCCCAGCCGATTGACATCGTGGAAATTGAGGCCATCAAAGTACTCTCCGATGCCGATCAGGTTGTCATCGCCTGCGGCGGCGGGGGTATTCCAGTCATCGAACAGCAGCATGTGCTGAAAGGCGCTTCCGCAGTCATCGAGAAGGACTGCATCGCCGGAAAGCTTGCCTCCGACCTTAGGGCTGACGAGCTCCTGATACTCACCAGCGTAGACTATGTATATTTGAATTTCGGGAAAGACGATCAAGAACCATTAAGGAACTTGACGATCACAGATGCCAAGCGCTATCTTGCGGAAGGCCAGTTTGGTGAGACCGATATGCTGCCCAAAATTGTCGCTGCGATATCCTATCTTGAGGCAGTCCCCCACGGTAGAGCTGTGATTACTTCCCTCAATAGAACAGCCGACGCCATCAACGCAAAAATCGGCACTGTCATTACAGCATAACGATAACGATAACAATCTCAGGCAGTGGACAGGCAACACTTATTCACTGCCTAACTTACCTATAACGAACAGCATCGCTCCGATCATAATTCCAAAGTCGGCAAGATTAAATACAATCGAACTCAATTTATCATCCAATTTTCTTAGTATTCCACTGCGGCATTTTTCTGCATTCCCAATATGGACAGAGAAGTAATCGACCACATACTTTCTTCTGAGGCGATCATAAGTGTTGCTGTAAGCACCGCCCAGTATCAGAGCAAGCCCGGTTTTCATCAATCGTTTCCCTCTCGTTCCAAGTGTCGCAGCAAAGATACCTGTCACAAACGCACTAAAAACTAAGGAGAGCAATGCGATCCAATCCTGATTTTTATCTCCGATATTCAGCATCGCTCCCCTGTTATGATATCGCTTAACAATAATTCTGCTGCCCGCCGCTGGCTGCTCATCAACAACATCACGTTTCTCTATTCGATACTTTATGATGCTATCCACCGCCAGAAGTGACATCAGTGTCATAATATATGGCATATCGTTCACATCCTCTTGATCATTTTGCGTTTCTAACTCAACGCTACCACAGATGTGAACAAATGTCAATCCTGCTGATGGTTACTGTTTGCTATTGTTTGTGTCGTTCGTGTTGTTCGTTCCATCTACACTGCCAGCTTCTGTGCTGCTGTTCTCAATATTGCTGTTCTCTGTACCGCTGTTTCCAGTACTGTCTGACTGACTTGAACCAGTTCCATTGTTTTTCAGATTGCTCACGTCAAACCTGCCCTGCAGTCCTTGATAGAACTCCTCCATATTGTCATTGATCTTGAAATTGTTTTTCTGCAATACATCGATATACTCTGTGACAATTTTTCCTAAATTACTGTCTGGATTTGCCTTCGCAAACTGCTCATAATACTGCAGTGCATTCTGGTCAATAACATCGTTTGTCTCACCTTTATAATAATGATCTATTCCCTCTGTTTTGTTGTATCCGCCGACGATAGCGTTTGTCGCAATCTCCTCATATATTCTTGCCGCTGCCTCGGATGACACCTCATTTGGATATTTTTCCAGATGCTGCTCGAAGAGGCGGGCACGCTCTAGCATCTCGGAAAGTGTCATATTGATGACCTTTCGGTTCTCCTTATCAGACATTACCATGGACGGTGTGTCACTCTCCAGACGCATCAAATCCATAAACGCGATCATATCCTCAGGCATGTACTGCCTGCTGTCCTCAAGACCTGTGAAATCAATATTTCTGATATCATCGCCAAAACTCAAAAGCCCTGTAAAAAACCGCTTCACATCGCTCACTGCTGCCCCTGCAATATTCGTATTGATGTAGTTAATAATGCTGTTGGGATCTGTATTTTCGTCGCCGATCATTGCATCAAACTCACTGTGATCACCATTTTCCGTGTCAGAGCCGCCCTCGGTGTTATCTTCGCTGCCGCTCTCATTCGTCTGAGACTGGTCTGCACCTGTGATCGGATCCTTGTTTTCATTTCTGTTATCTTTTTTTCCGCAGGCCGATATGGACAGTGCGCAGATGACACATACTGCCGCGAGTACTGCCCTTCGTACGGTTGAACTTTTCCTATTCAATATCCACTTTTTTTTCATAATTTTTCCTCCATGTGATCCATAGTTACTGCTGCTATCTTATTGTTTGTCACTTTGGGAAAAATATGCGCTTTTTTGAAATTTTGAAATTCTCAAATTTTAAAATAATTCCCTGCGGATTTCTTCATAAGTGCGCGGTTTCACAGGATTTTCCGAAGCAAACTCGGCAAACTTGCCCATAATGGCTGGCAGATCGCCCATGTCGTCAAAGATCAGATCCAGGCAGTTGCGGATTTTCTTCGCATCGGAGTGAATCAGATAAGCCGGCGTGATTCGTCCCATGAAAGTATCTTTCGGATACTTTTTCCCCTCCACATCCATATAAGTGCTCACATCTGCCACATAATATTCCGCCTGCTGCACATCATCGCGCAGACATGCCATCATATAGCGTTTGTCCTCCTGCAGCAGCACAATGTGAAACGGATACCACGTCTGCCCCTCGCTTTGCGGATACCAGGAAAGCCGCAGCCGCCGGAGCTTGTTCTGCATAAATTCCACCAGAGCCAGTTTTACCACATCTGTATTCCCACTGCCAATCTCAATGACACTGCTGTTTCCGTCAGGTAATTCCCTCTCTATCTGTTCCGGATAGCGAAAAATCACAAATTTCGACAATATATAATTCTGTACCTGCTCTGCCGGAAATCCTCCCAGCTTTTGCTTTGCAGCCCGGTATCGCTGCCGTTCTAAGCTGCCGCTGTTGCCAACCGCCCAGAGAAGCTGGTCTCCCACCCGCATTGCGAGGGACTCCCCGCGCCCCATCTGCCCAAATACTTTGTCAAGACTGCTGACAATGGACGCCGTACTCTGGTGGATTCCATAATCTGGAAGTTTTCCCATGCCAAAAGGAATGTAATGCTTTTTGCCGTCCTCCACTGTGCGGTACACCTCCGGCATAGAAAGCAGAATATAATACGTATCCCACAGTTCATCAAAATAAAGGCAGGCAAAGCCGCGCTCATCGCGCAGAAACACCAGCGAACCCGTATACCAATGCAGCTGCAGCCGTTTCAGACTGCCCTGCGCGTATCGTTCAATCAGCGTTTTTAACACCTCTTCGGTAATTTCTCCTTCTTCCAATGCCTCTGCCGGAGCATATTGCGGCTGCACACAGATCCTGTCAGGCAGCCGCTGGAGCAGCGACAAATCAAAACCGGTGGGTGACACCAACTCCTGCAGCAGCCTGCGCGCCATAGAAACCGCCGCACTTTCCTCATAAATTCCTTCATAATAGCTCCTCGGCAGATCACGTCTCCCCGCTGCAGTCTGCTCAAAGAAAATCAGTACGCCCCTCTGCGAATACCAGCTGCAGCCATAAAGATGCTTTTCATTCTCCGCAAACAGCTCCATCGGAAGCGCTGCGAGTGCATCCTGCTGACTCTCTGATACAGGCAGACAACATATATGACCGGCAAGAAAACCAGCTATCATGCGCCGATCCTGCCTGGGTGCCGCAGTTGTTTCCAGTCTGTGCAGCAGTTCGCCCCGGACAGATTCATACTGGTCGAATGCCGCAGCTATGACCGGCAATAGAAGAAACAAGCTGCGATTATCTTCCTGCAGAACTTCCAGCAAAGCTGTCCAGTCCAAAAACGGACGGTATACTGGTACTTTATCCACCTGATATTCAATATAGCGCTGATGGAATATCACATCAATCGTGTGACCGTCAAGCGTCATTGTCTCCCTTTTTCCTGTCTCCGCAAAGCGTCCGCTCCATTTGGACAAATATGGTAAACAATAGTTTAGATAAATCAAGAGTGACTGTCCACTCTCCGGATCTTCCGCAAGGTAGAACCCTGTGTTCAGCCAGTGCCGGAAAAAAGGACGACAATCGAATGTCATGCACTCCTCTGTGACAGGCACTGATTCGTCTTCCTCCATCTGCCGCTTTACCTCTTTCTGCTGCAGCAGCCGGTCTGCCAGAGCAGCCACACTTGCCGCACAAGGCGCATCAGGATTTTCACGGTAAAATGCTCTGACCTTCTCAAGAAAAGAAATGCATCTGTCTTCTTTCATCCAAATGCACAGAAGATGCTCTTCCACAAAACGCCGGCTGCGAAGTGCCTTTTGCACGTCCTCCCGCGCAAAGAAAGCCTCCGTCTCCGCAGCCTCCCTATGGGGATTTTTCACGCATTCGCTAAAATAGACGACATCATCCTGAAACAGCTGACTGAAATTCTCCTCTTCCTCCGCTATCCCAGGAACCCGTTCCAGGACAATTTCGCGCAGTCTGCCATAGAAAAGCTTTGTGCGTCCCATCGTGGCAGTTTTGAGAGACAGACACTCCCACAGAATACGGTAAAGCTCCTCGGGAAGTGTCTGTCGTCCAAAGAAATCTTCGAGCAGCCGCAATCCTGCGGGATGACGCTCCCTCTCATTCCCGCTCTGTGTACATTTTTCTCTTAAGTATGCCAAAACATAATTCTTGATGATACTTCGGGCGGCTGTGACGGCCTGGTCACTCCAGCTCCCCTCCTCTGCAAGGCGCACGAGAAAATGGTACTCGGAAAAGCTGATAGACAAGGCGCGCTCATTGCCCCGAAACTGCTTTGGAACCGGACCTTTCGCAGCAATCTGAAAGACGGACTCCATCCCTTCAAAGCCAGTTCCATGAAGTTCAAACTGTCGTTCCTGTCCTCCTGGCATAGAAGGATTCCCTGTGTAAAAAGATGTAAACTGATAAGCGATGTGCAGCCATGTCAAAAACTCCCTGCCCGGAGGGTTGTCCTGCCGCTCCACATCCTCCAGAAGCAGTGCTGTAAATGCCGGCTGCCTGTGGACTTCCAGAAAAGCAGAAGATGTAACGTATTCCATCCAGAGCTTTGGATTGTTACACTGTTTTCCAGTATACAATGTTACAAACTGCCTGTGGGCATCGTGCTCTATGTATGGATTATTCTCTGACTCTTCCTCATCTGCAACAATCTGCCAGCCGGTATCTTCTGTCTGATCTTTTGTTTCCCATATACGATCCTCATTCTGTTCTTCCAATATACTGCCATTTTCTATCAATTCTTTTTCGGGGGCATGCTCTTGTTCAGGAAAGCTGTCTTTCGTATTATCGCTTTCTGTCAATTCTTTTTCAGGAACACACTCTGGTTCACGAAATCCGTCTTTCGCACTATCACTTTCCGTCAACTGCTTTTCGGATGCACGCTCCCGTTCACGAATGCTGCCGCTGATATTATTGCTTTCCGCCAATTGCTTTTCGGACGCGCGTTCCGATTGCTGAAAGCTGTCACAGAAATCCATTGCTGCCTGATAGGCTTTTCGCAGCCGCAGAAACATTTCCGGATTTTCCTCTGGATGGTACTGACGCGTCTGTTTCGCGTAGGCTCTTTTTATGACAGCCGCATCATGACTTGGCTCAATGCCCAGAATTCTCCAAATATCTTCCATCATTTTGTCTCCTTGTCCATTTTGGTAATCAATTGTTTATTCGTCATCCTCCCTATCTTCCTCATCGTCCGCCCAGAAATCCAAGTCCAGCGGATCTGCGTACAGATAGATCTCTATCGCTGCCAGCTGCTTTCTCATTTCACGGCGGGATTTTTCTCTCTGAATCAAGTCACCGCTTTCTCTATTCCACTCAAAATACTGAATCAGTTTCGCAACCTGTTCCCGCATAATCCCAGTCATCTGGGCATACAAACGCATTGCTGTCTCCAACAACAGCTGATCCTCCTGATTCCCTCTGGCAGCCAGTTGAATCTGCGAAATCCGTTCATGTGCCTGCCGGAGCGCCATGTCTCCCGGCTGAAAGCGGGAATTGAGAATCATCCGCTCCCGGTAATCCCCTCCGCTGCTGCGGGCACTGACGTGGAGAATCCCGTCAATGTCATACGTGAAAGTAACTGTGGCATACTGCTGTCCTGCCATTCCTGGCGGAACCCTGACTTCAAGCTCTCCAAGCTTCAGGTTGTCCTTGGCATAATACCCCTCTCCCTGAAAAATCTCAAACCGCAGTTTCTGCTGATTGTTGGAAAGTGTATAAAAATTGTCCTGATGGCTGGCCGGAAGCATGCTGCTGCGCTGGATCAGAAAAGCCATATGCGGATTGTTATCTCTGGCATCATTGTAAGTTGCCACGCCCAGGGAAAATGGACATACATCTGTCATCACAAGATCCTGAAGCTCCTCCGCGCGCTCCTTGATCCCCGCACAGAGTCCTACCCCAAGCGCCACCATCTCATCTGTATTTCCATGTACAGCGGGGCGGCGGCCAAACAATTCTTCCAGATAATCGCAAAAGACCGTGAGCTGCGCAGAACCGCCCACCAGAATAACCTCATTGATTCTGCCTGCCCGCGCCCTGTCCTTCATGGCGCGGGAAATGACTGCCCTGACCTTGCAAAAAATCGGTTCACACAGCTGCCTCAGCAATGTGTTTGTCAGTGTCACGCTGTACTTGTTATCATCCTGCACGAGCACCACGGATACCCTTGTGTCCATATCCCCCTGGGACAGGGCAATCTTGGCCTCCTCCGCCTGCCGGTAAAGGGAAGACAGCGCAAAAGCATCCAGTTTTTCCATCGTCAGACCATTCTGCCCACAGAAATATGCCACAATCGCGCAGTCAATATCATTGCCGCCCAAATGATTGTCGCCGGCGATAGCCGTGATTTCGATAATATTTTCAAAACATTCCACAATGCTCACGTCCAGAGTGCCCCCGCCAAAATCAATCACCATCATCTGACTGTCACCCTGCTCCTGCATGCTGTGCCGATAGTACAAAGCGGCGGCAGAAGGCTCATTGATGAGACGCTTTACGGTCAATCCGGCAAGCTGTGCAGCTAATTTGGTGGCGCAGCGCTGATTGTCGTTAAAATAAGCCGGGACACTGATCACGGCCTCATCCACCGGTTCCCCCAGATACTGCCGGGCATCCTGCAATATCTGTTTTAACACAAGAGAAGAAAGCTCTTCCGGCTTAAAGCTCTTTTTTCCCAGGCTGATCATGCGCTCTGTTCCCATCCATACCTTGAAAGATGCCGCAGTGCTTTCCGGGTGTGTGATCAACCGCTCTTTCGCGGCTGCACCCACCAGCACGGAGCCATCTTCCATCATACTTACCACACTGTTTGTCTTGTAATCCCCCAGTTCATTGGGAATCAGCTCTGCCCTGCCGTTGCGGTAGACACAGGCAAGGCTGTATGTAGTTCCCAGATCAATCCCGATAATCGCCATACAAATTCTCCTTATAACACATAAATTAATAGCCTGCCGCGCCCCATGCGCCGCCTTAGCGGCGTATTTCCTCTGCATGGGGCTGTGCATTGAGAAAGAGACTTCATATAAAGTCTCTTTTAACATTCTGTCGGTCTTACAATCTCCCACAAAAGTTCCAACAGCTTTGAAACTTCAATCGGCTTTGCTATATGACCGTTCATCCCTGCTTCCAGCGCTGCCTGTTTATCTTCATCAAAAGCGTTGGCTGTCATGGCAAAGATCGGGATACCGGCAATATCAGGATGTTCCAGCGCCCGGATCTGTCGTGTCGCCTCATAACCGTCCATGATCGGCATCTGGATATCCATCAGAATCAGGTCGTACTGACCTGGTTCTGCCTCCATCATCCGTTTTACCGCAACGGTGCCGTCATCCGCAACATCCACAACAAAACCGACTTCCTGAAGAATCTCCACCGCAATCTCCTGATTCAGCTCATTGTCCTCCACCAGAAGAATCTTCTTTCCATGGAAAGAGTAAGTATCCGGCAAAACCGCCTCCAAACCTTTGTCCACAAACGGAGACTCGAGTATCTCCTTGAGCTCCGATAAAAAGATTGGTTTGGAGCAGAAAGCTGTGACGCCTGCCTTTCTTGCCTCTTCTTCAATATCCGACCAGTCATAGGCAGTCAGTATGATAATGGGTGTCTCTTCACCGATTATTGCACGAATCCGCCGCACCACTTCGATTCCATTCATGTCCGGCATGAGCCAGTCTATGATATATACGGCGTATTCATCCTCCTGTTCCCCGGCAAGCTTTACCCGGAGAACCGCCTCCTTGCCAGATGTCGTCCAGTCCGGTCGCATGCCGATGGCTACCAGCATCTTGGTCACGCTCGAGCAGGTGTTAAAATCATCGTCCACCACCAGCGCCCGAAGCCCCTGCAGCTCAGGAATCGTTTCCTGCCTTACCGGACCAGAACAGGTCTGAAACTGCAGGGATACTGTAAACGTGGTTCCTTTTCCCACCTCACTCTCCACAGCGATGGTACCGCCCATCATATCCACAATGTTCCTTGTAATCGCCATGCCAAGCCCGGTTCCCTGTATTCCGCTGACCGTGCTTGTCCGCTCACGCTCAAATGGTTCAAAAACATTCTTTACAAATTCCGGGCTCATGCCGATTCCTGTATCTTTCACCTGGAATTCGTACGCTGCATAGCCTTCCGGCGCACTGCTCTTCTGCAGAATCCGGACACTCACCATGCCGCCCGGCTTTGTGAACTTCATGGCATTGCTCAGCAGATTCAGCAGAATCTGATTCAGTCTGAGCTTGTCGCACATAACATGTTCATTTACCACATCCACCGTATCGATGTAAAAATCCAGCTGCTTTGACATGATATCTGCCTGTACAATGGTCTTTAAGTCATGCAGAATCTCCGGAATAGAGCTCTCCTTTTCCTCGATTTTGACCTTTCCGCTCTCAATGCGGCTCATATCCAGCACATCGTTAATCAGGCTCAGCAGATGATTGCTGGAGGTGGCAATCTTTTTCAGATAGTCCTGTACCTGCTCTGTATTGTCGATATGCGCGGCAGCAAGCGATGTGAAGCCTATGATGGCGTTCATGGGCGTCCGGATATCATGAGACATATTGTTGAGGAACGTGGTCTTTGCCTGATTGGCATGCTGCGCGGCAGCAAGCGCGTCCTGGAGATCCGCCGTCTGCGCTTCCAGCTGGGCCTCCATCCGCTTCTCATCATCTATATCGATAAAGAATCCGACAAAGGTGACTGGCGAACCATCCTCCCTCCTGGACAGCCTGCCGGCTGCATGGAACCATCTCCATCCTGCATTTCTGGTGAGGAGACGGTATTTCACATCATAAGTCTTCTCACCGGTATAATCCCTTACCGTGTCCCAGTACTCTTTCATCACATACGCTTCATCCTCTCCATGCAGCAGATTCGACCAGGAATCCAGCCTGTTTGGAAAATCCGCTTCGCTCTCGTACCCCAGCATGTTCCGAAATACATCAGTCCAGATACAGGAGACGATCTCTCCGCGCTCGTCAAAATCCATGCTCCATTGACCGGATCCCAGCGCTGCCTGAATATTCTCCATCGCGGTCCGCTCCCGCTCAATCTGGGCAAGGGCAGCCCTGAGCTGGTCTTTGTCCGCCTTTTCCTGGTCCAGCAGAATCCTTGTCTTTTTCCTTGAGTGATGGAGCAATATCAAAAATACCAGAAGCATCAAAGCTGCCACGACGACAGTATGAACAAGGAACCTGCACAATGCCTCCAAAGATTCTATCCCCATCATTTCCAATATGTAAACAGCCTGACCAGTACCGGTTTTCGCCCCTTCCGCCAACCATATGATTGCAATAAGAAGAAGCACTGCCAGCAAAATTCCGCCCCCTATGGCCAAAACAGCAGTCCTCTTCTTTTGTTTATTTAATCGCATTGTTTTCCTCCCTCTGTGTTTTCCTTTCCTCCCTTTGCCGGCGCTTCCTAAGCCTCTCTGGCAAAGTCCATCATATCCTCTTCTTCAAGGACTGCTGATATTTTATCACATTCATATACTTTTTTCCATTCCCAATTTATAAAGAGAGAAAAGAATAACCCCTGTGTCCTTTCTAAAGTTTGCTTTCAACAAAATTACCCCCCTCTCCCAATCCCGGCCAAAAATTCAAACACTCCTGCTACATCAAGCCTGCCATACCCCCACTCCCGATTAGGATACTCCAAAAACCCGTCGCGCTCCGCTCCCCTGATCAGATAGTTTTTGATATTGACCGAATTGGCGAGAATGTCATTGCGGTTGACGACTGCCCATTCCATGAGCTGTGCGCATCCTCCTGCTGTGATTGCCGCTGCCACGCTGGTTCCGCTCCTGTCCCCGAACGGAGTGGAGACACCCACTCCCGGCGCGGCGATATCCGGGACGATATAATTGTCCCGCGCATTCCCCCTCCCTGAGAATGCGGCAATACTGTGATTGCTGATCTGGTACCCCGCCACCGTCACCGCACTGTGCACATACCCTGGCTCTGTGATTGTCGTGTAAGGACTGGATTCGAGAAAATAGGTATCCGACGACAGGAAGTCAGAAACAGGCAGCCATATGTCAAACTGTCCCCCTGACGTACTTCCCTCCGAATTGATTCGGATATTCCAGATGCCCTGCGTGGGGTCGGAAAACCGGAACCGGATCACTTCCGCCCCAGACAGCGATTCCACAAGCTGATACTCAATCACAATCCTGGTTCTCTCATAGACAAACGTAAACTCCTGCGGAACATAACTTCTGGGATTATTCCAACGGGCTGTTTCACCGCCGGGTGTCCGGATGACCGCATTGTAAAAATAGGGCGCATCCCCCCACAGCTCCATAATAAACCCATTCTCTCCCTCCCCGACGCGCAGCTCCACATCCTGATACGACTCGCGCTCGCTGATCCTCCCAGAAAAGTGATGTGCGCTGTTGCCCTCATTTCCTCCGGCCACCACAGACACACGGCTTTTCTGCGTACTGATATAGTTGAGATAATTTCCAAGCATTCCCCCTCCTGTGTGATCGCCAAGACTCGTTCCAATCCCCATACAGATCACGAGCGGTCTCGTCAAAAGCATTGCATATTTCTGCAGATACTGAATCGCCAGCATGATATCAGCCTCACTGTAACAGGGCACGCCGGGCGGAATCTTGTAATAATCCTTCAGGTACTGTTTTGCTTCCTTTAGCTTCACAACTGCAATCCGGCAGTCTGGCGCTGCACCGACAAAACTGCTGTTCTCAATCGAGCTCCCCGCTGCCAGACTCGCCATAACGCTCCCATGGCCATTCGCATCCGTACTCGGCACGATACTTAAGGGATTCTCACTCGCAAGCGCCTCATTGATCATCTCATTTGTATACTCTGAACCATACTCGAATCCCTGCGGCGGCGTCCCTGTCTGGATGGTCTGATCCCATATTCCCACAATGCGGCTTCTGCCCGCAAAATCCCTGAAAACGGGTTCCTGATAGCGAATCCCCGTATCGATAAAGCCAATTGTCACATTTTTTCCTGTCAGGTTTAAGGGAGCACCCTGTACTATCAAAATACCAGACTCCGCCAGACTCAGCGTATTCAGATTTCTGTTCTGCGCCGCCCGCAGTACCTGTTTTTTCCCATATTCCATCAGCCCGTAACATTTCGGCGTCAGAGAGTATGCGCGCTGCCCCATCCGATAATTTTCCGTGCTGCTCCGCTCTATGTATAAAACGCCCAGGTCCTGCGTAATCTGGTGAAAACAGTAGTCCGATGGCAGATAAGCCTCAAAATTTTCCGACAAAATGACATCTCCTATGATGTCTGCATAGTCATTCGACAAAATACGTTCCCTGCAGGTCACTTTTTTTCCTCATCCAACAAGGTTATTATTATAATGTATGTGTTTTGTTTTCGCATTGTACCAGATTTTTCATTTTCGGGAAAGGATAAGGGATCTGCCGACTCATAAAAAGATATGGCTCCTGCAATCCCTGCAGAGAGCCATATCTTTCTTATTTCGTTCCTTCTGTTATTTGTCCTACACGCCTGAATACGCCGCAAAGCCCGCGTCAATCGGCAGAACTACTCCGGTGATCGCGCTTGCCGCCTTGTCGTCGCACAGGAAGAATACACCGCCGAGAAGCTCCTCGCTCTCGACAAAACGTCCTGTCGGTGTGCCGCTCAAAATCTTGTTGGAGCGCGCCGTCGGTGTCCCATCTTCATTGAATAACAGCCTGCGGTTCTGGTTTGACACCAGGAAGCCGGGAGCAATCGCATTGCAGCGGATTCCTGTGCCTGCAAAGTGTGTCGCAAGCCACTGTGTAAAGTTCGAGACAGCCGCCTTTGCACCGGAATAAGCCGGAATCTTGGTCAGCGGGATATAGGCATTCATGGAAGAAATGTTCAGGATACATCCCGACTTTTTCTCCACCATGTCCTTTGCAAATACCTGTGTCGGCAAAAGGGTTCCCTGGAAATTCAGCTTAAACACAAAGTCCACGCCGTTGGGATCTAAGTCAAAAAAGGTCTTCTGTCCCTCCACTGCCTCGTGCTGGTACTCATTGTCTGTCGTCGCGCGCGGATTATTGCCGCCTGCACCGTTCACGAGAATATCGCAGGGCCCCAGGTCCGCCATCACCTGCTCATGCACCTGGTTCAGCGCCTCCAGCTCGAGTACATTTGCCTTGTATCCCTCACAGACAAGCCCTTCCGCCTTGCACTCGTCAGCCAACGCCTTAACCGCCTCCTCATTCAGGTCCAGCGCCGCTACCTTCGCGCCCGCCTGCGCAAACGCCTTTGCCATCGTTCCGCACAGCACGCCGCCCGCACCTGTCACCACTACCACTTTCCCGGTAAAGTCTATCTTTAATGGAAGTTCCATCATAGTTTAAAACCATCCTTTCTTAAAACATTGTATGCCCTTGTTACACTTCCGTGCTCTCCTGCGGAAGTCTTATCACTTCTTCGCGCTTCCCTCAGTGCGCTCTAACATATCCCAGCAGCCCCACAGATACATGATGCCGAGCGCCCTGTCATACAGCCCGTAACCCGGTCTGCACTGCTCACCCCAGATATGCCTGCCATGATCCGGGCGGATATAGCCGTCATAGCCGCAGTCATGATACGCACGCATTATCTCCAGAATCCCCACATCACCGTCACAATCGCGGTGGGAAGCCTCTGTGAAATCCCCGTTCGGGAAATGCTTCACATTGCGGATATGCGCAAACGCAATCCTGTCACAGTATGTGCGGATAATATCCGGCACATCATTCTTTGGATTTGCGCCGAGCGAACCGGAGCACAGGCACAGACAGTTGTACTCATCGTCCACCATGGACAGGAACCGGCCAATCGCTTCCTTGTCTACCAGCAGACGCGGAATGCCAAAGATATCCCATGGGGGATCGTCCTGATGAATCGCCATCTTGATGCCGGTCTCGTGGCAGGTCGGCATGATCGCCTCGAGAAAATATTTCAGATTATCCCACAGTTTCTCCTTCGTCACAGGGCGGTATGCCTCAAAGAGCTCATCGAGTTTCGCCATGCGCTCCGGCTCCCAGCCCGGAAATGTCATGCCATGGAGGTTTTCAAGAATATAGCTTGCCATCTCCTTGTAGTCCTCCTGGATTTTTGCCTTCTCATAAAATAGCGCAGTAGAGCCGTCCTCCATCGGATGAAAAAGGTCTGTTCTCGTCCAGTCAAAGATCGGCATGAAATTGTAGGTCACTACCTTAACCCCGAACTTCGCCAGATTGCGCAGTGTCTGCTTGTAATTCTCGATATATTTGTCGCGCGTCGGCAGTCCGATCTTGATATCGTCGTGGACATTCACGCTCTCCACGACATCCATGTTAAATCCGTGATCCTCAATCTGGTGACGCATCTTCTCAATCTCGTCCACTTCCCACACTTCGCCTGCCGCCTTGTCGTGCAGCGCCCATACAAGACCAGTCACACCGGGAATCTGTCTGATCTGCTCCTGTGTAATACTGTCATTTCCCTCGCCGTACCAGCGAAAAGTCATCTGCATAATTTGCTACCTCCTAAATGATAAGTTCGTTAAATACGTGTGTCAAAAATACCGCAGAAAGAATCCACCGGATCTTCGCCCGTAAATGCCTCCTCACCCGCCATCAGTTTCGCAATCAGCGCATCCAGCGTGGAGTCGCTGCTGTCGTAGGTGTTGATATACGTTCTCGCCTGTGGAATGTCAGCAAGCACAAACGGGTGCTGTACACCGATCACGACTACCGGCAGTTCAAACACATACCACGGAATCTCTCCGCCGCCCTTCGTCATGCCAAACGCCGGGCGTGCAACTGGCTGAAATCCGCCTGGAATGTCCACCAGCGTGATGATCAGATCCTGATTTTCGCGAAATTCCCTGATCGGCGTTTTTCCTGCGAAATACATGTTGATATCCGGCTTTTCTCCCGCCTGTATCTGTTTCTGCATCTTCTCGATCGGACTTTCGTATATAAAAGCATCAAAGCCTTTCTCTGTCAGCTTATCGCGCAGCACTTCCGCCGGAGATTTCTTAGCCCCAAACAATGCCCCGAGCCCCGGCGCGGACAATCCTTTCACATACACGATCATAATCCGCTTATAGCGCTCCGGCGTGACTGGGAGCACATCCTTGTCCTTGTATTTTACCAAAGTGATGGACTTGTCAGAAATCTCTTTCTGCATGGCAGCATGCGCTTCACAGCCGACTATCTCATGCACCTGCCCACGCGGCGGCATCAGCTCGTTCTTTGCCTTTTTGTGCAGTCCCATATGTGCCTTGAGCGCCAGAATGCGGTGCAGGGCATCGTCAAGCCGCTCCTCTGTGATGCGCCCGTCAAGATACCCCTGCTTCATGCTCGCAAAATCTTCGTCCATCTCATTGAAGAACAGGAACATGTCCACGCCGGCTGCGATCGCTGCCGGAAGCACATCACTGCGCTTCATGCGGCAGGTCAACCCTACCATGTGCGACGCATCTGTCAATACCATCCCGTTAAATCCAAGCTTTTTGCGCAGCAATCCCTGAATCAGCTCCGGCGAAAGCGTTGCCGGCATCATCTCATCATCTGTGATATCCGGGTTAAAATGGCGCGCATATGCCGGCTGCATGATGTGGCCTGCCATAATTGCCTCAAGTCCGTTGTCGATCAGTGTCTTGTAGACCAGTCCAAACGTCTCGTCCCACTCCTCACAGCTCATGTCATTCACACTGTTTGCCACATGCTGGTCGCGAAAATCCAGTCCGTCGCCCGGGAAATGCTTGGCCGCACAGCAAAATCCTGGATTTGCATGTGCACCATCCATGTACGCCTTTGCCATCTCAGCAACCCGCTTTGGATCATTGCCGTAAGTGCGCAGCCCGATTACAGGATTTTCCCAGTTGTATATGATATCGCTCACTGGTGCAAAGGATAAATTGCAGCCGATCGCCGCAGCCTCCCTGTTTGACATATAGCCCAGCTGATAAGCATAGTCCGCATTCCTGGTCGCGCCGATCTTGGTCTGGCTTCCGATCATCGTGCCGTCCGTACAGGCTCCGTTTCCACCGTTCTCCGTGTTGCAGGCGATAATCAGCGGAATCTTGCTGTTCTCCTGCAGAATACGGTTCTGCTCATAAATCTCATCCGCCGTCCCCGGATTGTACCGGATACCGCCGATGTGGTAATCATTCACTGTCATCTTCAGATAGTCCTCCGTGCGGGAAGAACCCATGTTGAAAAACAGCTGCCCTATTTTCTCATCAAGGTCCATCCCTGCGATGGTGTCTTCCACCCACTTGCAGTCCTCATCTGACAGGTTGAACGGCTTTGCTTTCATATCTACCATTGTACCACTTCTCCTTCTTATTATCTATGTTTTTCTACTTTTTACCAAGATTTCTGAGAAATTGTTCCTTTTTTTCCTGCTGATAGCCCTCACCATAAGTACCATCCAGGAAATGCATGATTCCTTCCTGGACAAATTCCGCCCAGCTCTGCTCCTCGCGCCGCACCAGAATCGGATAATAGTATACGCCGTTTTTCTCCGCAGCATCCAGATCTCCCGGGGCGTCGCCGCACATCAGTACGTGATCCGGGGCATATCCCCGCTTCATCAGCTCACCGATACAGAACGCCTTGCTCCCGGAATCCTGTGCCAGCACCACATCCGTATACTCCAGCAGTCCATAAAAATCCCACTCGTCCAGCACTGCACTCAGGTTCGCGCTGGATACAATCGCAATATCCGCATCGCGGTATGCCCTCTTCAAGGCTTCCAGCACTCCGGGAAAAGGACGTTTGTCCTCCTCCGGGAGTCTGTCTATGGACTGGTTCACGGCATTGCTCCACGCCAATGCCTTGCGCAGACAGATATTGTCATTTCTGGCAAGCTCGCGCTCCAGCGCGGCGTTGGACAGCTCCGTCGACTCCTGAACCCACTGTTCCAGCGCGCCAAGCTCCTCAATCTCACAGTACTTTTCCTGTATCTCGCCGAGCGCCTTCGCAAGCCCCTTAAAGCGGTTGACACCGCGTGTCATCGTGTACAGATTGATCTCATTCCAGCGCTCCAGTATTGCATCTCTCCACTCTTCCAGTCCCCACTCTGCGACCATGCAGGGTCCAAAGCAGCGGATATGCTTGATATCCATTGTGTCCATCGCGCATCCATCGCTGTCCACACAGACCAGAAAATCACTTCGTTTTGTGTACGTCAAAAATTGATCTGCCATCGCCCAGCCCCCTTTCTCTCATAACATCGTTTTTATTACTTTGTGTTCTTTGAAACATTTAGAAAGTCTTAGGCTGCGTACCTTGCAGCCTTAGACTTTCTGAATATTTTATTTCCGTTTCTGCGCAAGCACCGTAACGTTCTCTTCCACACGCTTCTTGTTCAACGGATAGATAACGATCAAAAATACTGCCACAAGTGCAAAGCCAATAATCGGCGCGATGCAGGAGAGCTTGAAAATCCTCTCTGTGACTACCGGGTCAAACGCCGTTGCATTGGAATATCCAATCATGGTCAGCAGTGAACCTGTAAGACCTGCGGAGAGCGCCTGCCCGAGTTTTCTTGCAAAAGAGTATACAGAATATATCGTACCATCTTCGCGCACACCGTTCTTCACTTCCGCATCATCGATGACATCTGTGATCATTGCCCAGATTACGGTATTAAAAAATCCAAGTCCTATATATGCAACCGTGAAAAATCCAACATAAACAAACGCATTCGCAGGATGCACAATCAGACAAACCAGATACACAACCGCCGCCGTCGCACAGGAGACTACAGACAGCTCCTTCTTGCCGAACTTAGCGGACAGCCTGGAGGCAAGCGGCGCGCAGATGACAAGCATCGCAACCGTTCCCGTCAGGGAAGAGAGAGACTGTGCCGTCGCATTTCCATAATAATTCGGGAATACATAACCAGCCATTCCCTGCATCGTCAGCATCGCAAGGAGCAGCGCGATTGCCGCCGCGATAATACCGAGCAGTGAGCGGTTTGTCACAAGACTCTTGAGCAGATTTCCGACATTGAGCTTTGTATTGTTTGCCGGAACCTCCACGCGCTCACGCACCAGATTAAAGCATATCAGATAACAGAAAATCGCCAGCACGCTGAAGACTCCTGCTATTATGGTCATGCGCGAGCCAGACAGAACCGTATTTCCATCGACCATCTCATAAGCAAACATCGGTGTCCCAACTCCGATTACCAGTCCGGCAAGTGTCCCCCCAATCGTCCTCCATGTGGATAACTCTGCGCGGTCCTTGGGGTCCGGCGAAACCGCAGATGCCATAGAACCATATGGAATATTGATGGAAGTATAGAAAATGGAACCCCATAAAATATATGTGATAACCATCCAGAACACCTTAAACCCGTATGCCATATTGGCAAATCCCGACTGATAGATCAGAAACGAAGCAATCGCCACCGGCCCGCACATACGCTTAATCCAGGGCTTGAACTTACCGTCCTTCGTCGGTTTGGAGCGGTCAACAATCTGCCCCATCGTCACATCCGTAAAAGCATCGATAAACCGCGCTGCCATCATCAGCAGTCCCACAACAGCCGCATCGATTCCCATAACGTCCGTATAAAATTTCAACATAAAACTAGAGGACAAAATAAATGTAAAATCATTTCCAAAATCGCCGAACATATAACCCAATTTGTCTTTCATGCCAAATGGGGCTGCTGCATTCTTTGTACTATCTGCCATAAAAATCCTCCTCCCGGATTATCTTATCTCTTCATTATTTTATCTTGTCAATCTTGATCAGCTGTGCGTTCAAACTCTCCAGAAAACCTTCCGGCAGCATGTTGCCAGCCATGTTTACCATCCCCTCCGGCGCCATGGACTTCATCATATCCCACATGCCGACGCCCGGGCGCACGTCAAAGTTGGTCGCAAGCTTGATCGCTTTCGCCACGATTTCAATCGCCTCTGCGCTCTCTGCAATCTCTTCCATCTTACACCTGACATTGTACTTGCCTTCCGGGAACTCCATCGGCGCCTTGAGATCCAGGTCGCCTGCCAGCTTAAACCAGTTTGCAACGCCCTCTGCCCTCTCATTCACCTCCGGGAGAACATAGATGTCCGGCTCCTTCTCAACCTTCTCGAGTGTCATCGTGTCCTTGCAGCTGCCCGCCAGTGCGAGAATGCTGTTAAAGCCGTCCTGCAGCGCAACCGTAAATACAAACACCTTATCCGCCGTCATGACTTGTGCAAGCGCTCCATTGACAAACAGGGAAACCGTCGGCTGGTTCGAGTACACGCGAATCTGCGTCGTCTCCCCCGCGCGCTGCGCATAGCGTTTGCCGCACAGATGCACCATCGGCTCCCGATTCCAGTATGCCTTGTAAATGTAATAGCTGTCCTTCTTTGTCCGGCGGTCCATTGTGACCAGTCCTTTGTTGTTGCGTCCTGCCACACCGCCTTCATTTCTCGCCGCGCAGCCAAAGTCAAACATGTTCCACACGTGGCTTGACCAAATCCATGGACGCTCGTCAAGCACCTTCGCCATATGCTCATGGTACAAGGCCTGGTACTCCTCGCTGTAGTCCTTGCACGCCGGGTTCGGTCCGTGGTAGGTGATGATGCCCTCACAGCCGTATTCTGAAAGTCCAAGGCAGATTTCCGGGTGTGCCCTGTGGAAATTGTCAAGCCATGGACCATTGTCCTCCATCTTTCCGCCGTACCACCCAAAATAGTGATTGTAGCTCTCTACATCGGTGATATTGTGCACAGGGCTGTCAACCGGCGTCATGGAAACATGTGCAATCGTGGTCAGGCGAGTTGGGTCCAGTTCCTTACAAAGCGCATTCAATTCTTTGTGATTTTCTACTAACTGCTCTGAGATGCCTCCGATCAGAATCTCGTTGGACACGCCCCAGAAACAGATACTCGGGTGGTTATAATTCTGCAGGATAAGCTCTTTCATCTGTGTGATGCAGTTCTGGTGTGCCTCCGGGTCCTTGCTCATCACGCTGATGAACGGAATCTCTGCCCACACAATAAACCCAAGCTCGTCGCAAGCGTCATAAAAATCCTGCGAGTGCTGGTAATGCGCGAGACGAATTGTGTTTGCGCCCAGTTCCTTAATGATTCTGGCATCGAGATAATGCTCCTCTCTCGTCAGCGCATTGCCCTTGTAGAGCTGGTCCTGATGACGGCTGACGCCGCGCAGCGGAGTAGGTACACCGTTTAATATAAAGCCCTTGTCCGGATCGCAGGAAAAACTTCTGACACCCACGCGTGCCGATACCGTATCGTACGCTTCATTGCGCCTCTGCAGCACTGCTGTGACTGTATACAAATACGGATTGTCACAGTCCCACAAAACCACGTCTGGCACATAGAGCTTCACTGCTGTGCTGTCTGCCGGACGAACACAGTATCCTACTTCCGTTCCGTCTGCGTCACAGATGCGGTAGAGGACGGTAAAGTTCTCGTCTGCGTCAACCACCCAGGATTCCAGCGCAAACTCAGCGCCACCGCACTGCGCCGGAGTCGCTGTGACCTTCAGGCCATTGCTGCCCCAGTATGACAGCTCGAAATGCGTCTTCGGTACACTGATGAGATTCATGCCGCGGTAAAGTCCACCGTAAAATGTAAAGTCTGCGGACTGCGGGTACACGTTGCTCTTGTTCTCATTGCTGCACGCCACTGCCAGCAGATTTTCCCCGTCTTCCTTACATGCATCTGTAATGTCCGCGCGAAATGCAGAATATCCGCCCTCGTGATAGCAGATTTTCTTACCGTTCACATATACCGCTGCCTGCTGCCCTGCTGCCGGGATATCCACAAAGACACGCCCGCCGTCGAGGGGCTGCTTCGGTGTCTCAAATGTCCTCGCATACCAGTAACAGCCGCGGTCATAGCTGCCGTTCCCGTCGTGGCCGTCCACCGCATTCCATGTGTGCGGCAGATCGACCAGTGCCCAGTCCGTCGGAAGTTTGTCCGGGAGTCCCGCATTCTCCTGGATAAACCTCCAATCTTTGTTGAGATTGATGATCGTTCTCATATAAAGTCCTCCTCTCGTTTTGTCTGGCAATTATAGTTCTTTTGTACAATACATTTTATAACCGCCACATTGTATATATGTTAATTTATACATTTTTTTTAGTTTAACAGTGCATTTTTTATTGTATCTGCACACCTACATCATATTTTCGTTTTTCATCTTTGGCGATATACGATTTTTTGTATTTTTTGCATTATTATTATATTGTGTTGCTTTTACCAAAAAAATGTGCAAAAATATATAAAAATAATTTGTATTTTTCATACTATTTTGGGGAATTTTAGAAAGAGTTGACGCGCATGAAAGATATTTTATTGTCCTTTGTACAAAATTTGCTGGAAAACAACCGTATCCCTGTGCATTTTATCGCGCTGCCCTGTGAAAATGCCACATGGCTGGACTGTGGTCTGCGCTCAGATATCCTGCCGGACTACAAACCCGATTTTACACAGAACTTTCTGAATCATATGAAAGAAAAAACCGTATACCACCTAAAAGACACGTTCCAGTGCTCCTACAGTATCATCCGTATTCCTGACGACAGCAGACTGATGGTGTGCGGCCCGGTTCTGTTTGAAGAAATGCGCCCTTCCCGTCTGAAAAGCATTGTCGCAAAAGTACAGCTTCCGCAGGAACTGCACACCGTCCTGCAGGGCTATTATCTGCGCCTTGCATCGTTCCCTGTTCCGGCGGTTTATTACAGTATTTTTCTGACACTTGGGAATTATCTGTTCGGTGAAAATCAATATGAGACCATTTATCAGGACTTAAACGACATGGATGAATGGTACGAATTCTACTCCCACCATTACCGGAGCACCGGGGATTCCATGATGAATATTGAAATGATTGAGATGCGGTATGCACTGGAAGCGCAGCTGCTGGATGCTGTTTTCAACGGAAATGAGGCCAAGGCGATGGCGCTTGTCTCCAAATTGTCGTCACTCATGCTGCCCAGCAGGCTGTCGGATGAACTGCGTGACCACAAGGACTATACGATCGCCTTCAACACCCTGTTTCGCAAAAAGGCAGAAGAGGCTGGCGTACACCCAATCCACATCGACCTGTGTTCCAACCAGCATGTCCAACTCATTGAGCAGGTTACCAGCAAGGACCAATGCCACACGGTCTGGTCCCGCATCGTGCTCAATTACTGCCGCTTGATCCGCAAACACACACTCAAAGACTACTCTTTGCTGACGCAGAAGATCATCACCTACATCAATTCCGATCTGACAGCAGACCTGAGTCTGAAAGCAATGTCCGAATGGCTGAATGTCAATGCCAGCTACCTGTCCACACTGTTCAAGAAGGAGGTTGGCATTCCGCTGACCGACTATGTCAACCGCCAACGCATCGAACAGGCAAAGAAGCTCCTGATCGTGACAGAGCTTCCCACAAAGACGATCGCACAGCAGTGCGGCATTCCCGATATTTACTATTTCAGCCGCCTGTTCAAGAAGCGGACTGGCGTCACGCCAAAATTATACCGGGAGACCGTCACCAGGGACCACGAGCTTCAACAGTATGAGGATGTCGATTTCAACTGATTCATGTCAAGTCACATTGCCGCTATCTCGTATGTGTAAAAAGCTGTGCGCAGCATCGCAGGCATGTACACATACGAGCGCAGTATGGCAGGCTGTGATTGATCAATGAAATTCTTTCAAGCTTTTCTTTTCCTGTTTCCATCGCGTTCTTCTGGCTGCTCAAACCGCACTTTAAACTGTATTCTCTTATGGCTGATATGGTAAAAAACAAGCGATACCACCACAATCCCGACTGCGATTCCAAGTGCTATGACAATCGTCTCCATCGCATAAACCCTGGCATCTGCTCCCTCTCCGTCCACAATCGCGCGCATTGTGTAATACAATCTTCCGCCCGGCACCAAAGGGATGATCGATGGAATCAGAAAAACCGTCGCCGGCGCTTTGACAACCCTTGCCAGCACCTCCGCATAAAATGTAACGACTGCCGCCGGAATCAGATTCTGCAGCAGCAGCGATAACCCTGCCTCCACAAACACACAATACAAAAATGTGGAAAGCACCCCTCCAATGCAGCCATATATGATCTTATTCCGCTTTACATTGACATTCAGACAATAGCCTGCCGTACCGATTGCCGCTGTCAGGACCATGACAAAATACTTTTCCCAGAATACCCCCATCATCTCAACATTCCTCCAAACATCATAATCGCAATACCAAAGCCTGCGGCAATGGCAACTGCGATCATCAGCGCCTCAGCAAGCCGCAGAATACCAGTGATGATATCCCCGCACATCATGTCACGGAGCGCATTCATCAGATTGATTCCTGGTATCGACAACATAATGCTTCCAATCATAACCTTGTCCACATTCTGTCCGATCCCGACGACAACCGACAGACTGCAGAGAATCCCTGCAACTATCGACATAAACAGACTGTAAACCACCCTGTTTCTGTTGTGCGAAGAGAAAAAATAATCCCAAAAATACATCAGCACTGCCACGATTCCCGCGGCCAGCCCGTCCCGCAGATTGCCGCCAAAAAAGATGGCAAACGCCGATGCTAGAAGCACATAACCAGTGATCTTTGACTTGTATATGCGCCTTTCCTCCGGTGCCATAATCGCACAGATTTTCTGGTTGATCTCACTGCATGGCGGCTTCTTTTCACATATGTACCGCGACAGCGCATTGAGATCCTCAAGCTTATTCAGATCCGTAGGGTGCGGATTGATCCGCCTCGTAAGCGTATAGTTCTTCCCCTCCTCCGTCTTCCAGCTTAAAATAATCAGCGATAAAATCGTAAACACATCCACAATCCCTCCGCCGTAGGCTGTGCAGATGCGTGTGACGGTATCCTCGACCCGCAGAATCTCCGCCCCGCAGCGAAGCATAGTCTCCCCCATATCGAGCGCGCACTCCATCACAAGCGCCGGGTCCTCGCAAGACTTTTCCTTGTCCATATTGATTGCATCCTCCTGAAAATAATTTCTTATTCTTATCATATTTCATTTTGCATGGTTCGTCTATATTTTTTATCATGCAATTCCTATCGATTTTTGCCATTATCCCCCCTCTATCACCTTGACCGTTGTTTTTGAAAGTGTTATTATTTTAACATACAGTAAGCTGTGCGGAAGTGATTTATGATATGCATGTGGGGAATTGGTCACTGAGGGCATGGCCAAACTGTATTATTTTCATTCTAAAAATATGTAAATAATGAGGTGTTTCAAATGAGTAAAGGTTTTAAGGACTTACTGCAAAAAGTTTATGAGTGCGACCGCAAGACAGTTGCTGTCGCTGTCGCTGAGGACGAGCCGGTGTTGGAGGCTGTAAAGGCTGCCAAAGAAAAAGGCATCGCCGATGCAATCCTTGTCGGTGACGAGGCAAAGATCAAGGAAATCGCTGCCGGCATGAATATGGATCTGGCAGGATTCGAGATCATCAACGAGCCCGATCATGTGCAGGCTGCACACACAGCAGTCAAGCTCGTCCATGACGGCAAGGCTGACATGTACATGAAGGGACTGATCGACACCAAGAATTTCCTAAAGAGTGTTCTCGACAAGGAAGTTGGTCTCCGCACAGGCAGGGCGCTCTCCCACGTATGTGTGTTTGAGATCAAAGGCATTGACCGTCTTCTGTTCTTATCCGACGTCGCATTCATGACCTATCCTACACTGGAGGACAAAGTTGCCATCATCAACAACACCGTTGAAGTCTGCCACGCATGCGGTATCGCGGAGCCAAAGGTTGCCCCTGTTGCCGCAGTGGAAGTTGTCAACCCAAAGATGCCATGCACCGTTGACGCAGACGAGCTTGCAAAGATGAACGCCGAAGGCAAAATCACAGGCTGCGTGATCGACGGACCACTCTCCATGGATATGGCGATCGACAGCGCAGCCGCCGCACACAAGGGCGGCACAGACAGAAAGATCGCCGGCGACGCCGATGTCATTCTCTTCCCGGATATCCATGCAGGAAACCTTGTATATAAAGTGCTGACACATCTCTGCGAAGTCAAGAACGGCAATATCCTGACCGGTACAGCAGCGCCTGTTATCCTGACATCACGCTCTGACAGCTTCGAGGCAAAGCTGAACTCCATCGCGCTCGCCGCAGTTGTCGCAGAATCCATGAAACAGGCAAAATAAAGAGCTGTTAATTGATGGTGTAACTGAGGTTGCTGACCATCTGAACAAAAAAGTAAATGAACAGGAGGATTACTATGTCTATCAAAAGTTTGATTATCAATCCAGGCTCCACTTCCACCAAGATCGGCGTTTTTGAGGACGAGACCTTATTATTTGAGGAAACCCTGAGACACTCTACCGAGGAAATTTCCCAGTATGCTACAATCGTGGACCAGAAGGATTTCCGCAAGAAAATTATCACCGATCTGTTAGAAGAGAAAAGCTTTGACATAAAGTCTTTAAACGTTGTCGTGGGACGCGGCGGTATGCTCAAGCCGATTCCGGGCGGTACATATGCAGTGACGGACGCCCTGCTTGCCGACTTAAAGGTTGGTGTACAGGGGCAGCACGCCTCCAATCTCGGCGGTATTCTTGCAAGGGAAATTGCTGATTCCATCGGCGTTCCCTCCTACATTGTCGATCCCGTTGTTGTAGATGAACTGATGCCGATCGCCAGATATTCCGGAGTTCCCGAACTCCCGCGCACCAGCGTGTTCCACGCCCTGAACCAGAAGGCCGTTGCCAAGAGATACGCAAAGGAAATCGGCAAGCCGTATGACTCCCTTCGCTTAATCGTAGTCCATATGGGCGGCGGTGTCTCTGTGGGCGCCCACGAAAACGGTAAGGTGATTGACGTTTTCAACGCACTGGACGGAGACGGAGCATTTTCTCCCGAGCGCGCCGGCGCTGTTCCAAGCGGTGCCCTGATTAAGATGTGCTTCTCAGGAGACTATACAGAGAAGGAAGTGTACAGCAAGATTGTCGGAAAAGGCGGCTTCAACGCCTACCTTGGGACAAACGACATGCGCGAAGTCACAAAGCGCGCAAATGAAGGCGACGAGAAGGCGGTCGAGGCCAAGAAAGCTTTCCTGCTGCAGGTAGCCAAAGACATCGGCTCCATGGCATGCGTACTTGGCGGAAAAGTTGACCAGGTCATCGTCACCGGCGGAATCGCATACGGCGAGGATGTCGTAGCCGCCCTCAAAGAATACGCGGAATGGATTGCTCCTTTCACAGTGTATCCCGGCGAAGATGAACTTCTTGCCCTCGCTCAGGGCGCACTGCGCGTCATGAACGGCGAAGAGAAGCCAATGGAATATTAATTTTGGATAAAGTGACAGGGTTTCGACCAGAATCATGGTTTAAACCCTGTTTTTAAAATCCTCATAGCCAAATCGCCTTACTGTCTCCCATCTCCCATCTTCCCTCAATGCAATGATATCGGGAAGCGGCATACCATTGAAGGTATTGTTTTTCACCATCGAATAGATTGCCATATCTCCGAAAACCAGCCTGTCCCCCGCATGCAGTTCCCAGTCAAAAGAATATTCCCCAATGATATCCCCCGCAAGACAGGTTGGACCGCCAAGCCTGTAGGGATATGCTTTCTCTCCTGCCTCACCACTGTCACACAACGGCGGTCTGTATGGCATCTCAATCACATCCGGCATGTGACAGGCCGCAGAAGTGTCTAAGATTGCGATGTTCATCCCACCATTTTGTACAATCTCAAGTACCTCCGTCACCAAAAATCCTGCATTGAGCGCCACTGCCTCACCTGGCTCCAAATAGACCTGAAGTTCATATCGATTCTGGACATCCTGAATCAAGGCTATTAACCTGTCCACATCATAGTCGTCCCTTGTGATATGATGTCCGCCTCCAAAGTTAAGCCATCGCATTTGATGCAGATATCCGCCAAACTTTTCCTCCACTGCCTTCATGGTCGTGACCAGTGCGTCCACATTCTGCTCACACAGGCAATGAAAGTGCAGTCCCGTTATTCCATCCAATTGCGTATCCTTAAAGTTTGCCCGTGTGACCCCCATACGGGATCCGGATGAACACGGATCGTAAATTGCATGGTCCTGCGTGGAACACTCCGGGTTAATGCGAATCCCACATTCCTTTCCTGCTTTAAGCACTCTATCCTTGTACTTTTCCCACTGTGCAAAAGAGTTAAAAACAAAATGATCGCAGATTTCCAGCAGTTCATCCATATGCTTTTCCTGGTACGCTGGTGAAAAAATATGGTTTTCACACGTTTTCCTTTTGCCGTCCCTATCTGTAATCTCCTTCTGGCAGAGCTCTTCATAACCCAGCTTTGCCTCGTACAACCCGCTTGCTGTCACCCCGTCGAGATACGCCCCAATCAGTGGATAATAATAATACATCGAAAAAGCCTTTTGTGCCAGCAGGATTTTGCAGCCAGTCTCGTCAGAGACATGTCGAAGAATTTCAAGATTCCTTTTCAAGAGCGACTCGCTCACAATATAACACGGAGTCGGAACCTCATTTTTTATTTCACTGACGATTTGATATTGAATTTTCAATCTATTAGTCTCCTCTAACTCATATTTCCCCAAAATCACTGCATCATCCATTTACAGTTTCCTATGGCCTGCAGGCTGACATTTTTTCGCTTTTATTCCTAATCCTCCATTTACAGTCTACCACAGTCTGCAAGATGACATTTTTCGCCTTTATTCCACAAGTACCGGACAATCGCTTTCCTGCCACGGAAGTCCCCACTTGTTCAGTGCCTCCATATATGGATCTGGATCGAACTCCTCCACTGTATAAACTCCTGGCTTATTCCACTTCCCCGTCAGAAGCATCATCGCGCCAATCATTGCCGGCACGCCTGTCGTGTAGGAAATCGCCTGTAAACCAACTTCCCTGTAACACTCCTGATGGTCACACACGTTATAGAGATAATAGGTCTTTTCCTTTCCGTCCTTTTTCCCGGTAAAAATGCACCCAATATTCGTCTTCCCTTTTGTGCGTGGTCCAAGGCTTGCCGGATCGGGCAGCAGCGCCTTTAAGAACTGAATCGGTACAATTTCCTTCCCCTCATAGTTGACCGGTATGGTCGAAAGCATGCCGACATCCTCAAGACATCTCATATGGTTCAGATAGCTCTGCCCAAATGTCATAAAGAAACGAATCCTCTTCACACCGGGAATATTCTTTGCCAGCGACTCAATCTCCTCGTGATGCAGCAGATACATATCTTTTCTTCCCACCTGGTCAAAATCGTACTCTCTCCTGATGCTCATGGCCGGAACTTCTACCCAGTGGCCATTTTCCCAGTAGCTTCCGGGAGCGGATACTTCGCGCAGATTAATCTCCGGATTAAAGTTCGTGGCAAACGCATAGCCGTGATCCCCACCATTACAGTCCAGAATATCAATTGTGTCAATCTCATCAAACACATGCTTTCGTGCATAAGCACAATACGCCTGTGTGACACCCGGATCAAACCCGGAACCGAGCAGCGCAGTGATACCTGCCTCCTCAAACTTTTTCCTGTATGCCCACTGCCATGAATAATCAAAATACGCTGAGAAACCTTCCTCCCTGCACCGCTTTTCATAGGCTGCCTTCCACTTTGGCTCCTCAATATTCTCCGGCTCATAATTTGCAGTGTCCATATAGTTTACCTTACATTCAAGACATGCATCCATAATCGTCAGGTCCTGATATGGCAGTGCGATATTCATGACCAAATCCGGTTTGCAGCTCTTGATCAACGCCACAACCTCCTCTTTATGATCCGCGTCCACCTGAGCCGTTGTAATCTTCGTCTTTGTCGTACCGTCCAGCTTCTCCTTTAATGCATCACACTTTGATTTCGTGCGGCTTGCGATCACAATCTCCTCAAACACTTCGCTGTTCTGGCAGCACTTGTGGATTGCCACACTCGCAACGCCGCCACACCCTATTATTAACGCTCTTCCCATCTTCTCTCATACTCCCTCTATCTCAATATTTTTGTTCTCCTGTAAATAATTCAGCACCTTAATACTGATGAATTTCTATTTCCATTTTATCACACATACACTTATCTCTAAAACTGCGGTTTATTATACTGAAAACACCCTAAAAAATGTAAACTGATATTATCGTGTTTTGCTTCCAAAATACTGCCATCATATTGAAAATCATATAAAACAACAGCAGTATTGCTCTCCGCAGCAAGTTTTTTTGAATCTCTTAACTCATCCAAAAACGAATCACAAAAAGAAAAACCATCAAACAAAATCTCTAGATCCTCTGTAAAATCATCCAAAACACATGCTTCTCGGTAATCTTCATCAAATGCTAATCCAAAATCATATTCAAACTGATTATAAAATTCATAATTAAAATAATCTTTCAGCTCTTCTTCGCAGGCTCTATTTTGATTGTCAGCAATAAACAATTTTTTCCACACTTCACTTTGTTTTGCTTCCTCGATATCATCCGAATCTTCATCAAGATATACTGTTGACAAATAATTATCAAGCACACCGTAATCTTTGCATCGGCCTATCCAAAGAGACACATATCCTTCCTTATTTTCATAATCGTAAATCATGTAATAACCTCCAGTTCATTCTTCATCAGGGACTGTTCCGAAATAACTTGTGACAAGCCAATGTTATGTGTTATGTCTGAAATAACAGCCCGATTATAAACAGCAAAAAAATCAATCCCAGCATCCACATGAAACCAGCATCAGCAAATCGTCCTTGATTGCCAAATATTCATGATCACCAGAATCACATCCGCCAATTTCAATCACTGCCGCATCGGAAAATCTATCAAAGATTTCTTTCTGTTTTAACTCTGGAACCTGATCACTGTCCGCAAAAAATTGGATTTCCTTCACCAGATATTCCCAATCCCACTCAATCAGACGCAGTTCTCTTGGAATCGCATAATTTTTATATAACTCCTTCCCCCGTGTCAGACATACGATTCTCTGGGATTTCGGAATATTCCAAAAATCCTCGTCCCACTCCTCATAGATTGCCATGCTTGACAACACCGCTCTGACATAGGACTCCGGCAGGTGATGTTGTATATATCCTTCAGGAAATGTAAACACATCAAGGTATATGCCCAGCGGATAGTCGTGCGCATAGCCGTGATACCAGTCTTCATGCTGCACCTCTACATCAATCCATTCCAGTTCCTCAGCAATACGGCAAAATCCGTCATAATCCATAACAGTGCTTTCTAACCGTAACCTTTCAACATTCATAACACCTGTTTCCCCCGCTTGCTGTATCAACAACATAATGATACTGATGCAATGTCTCCGTCTGAAACCAATTACCTGATATACTTCTCCTCCAGCTTCAGCAGCAATTCGCGCAGTACCTTCAACGCGGTCGCTGTCGATGCCCCGCTTGGATCCAGCGGCGGCGACAGCTCATTCATATCACATCCCACAATATCAAGCCCGCCAATCTTTAATATCGCATCAAGCAGCTGCACAAACGTCACACCGCCTGCCTCCGGCGTCCCTGTTCCCGGAAAACAGGAGGGATCAAGCACATCCAGATCCAGCGTGAAATACACCGGCTTTCCCCTCAGCTCTTCCACGATCTTGTCAAGGCCTTCAAAATCAAACCTGCGCGTTGTCACATGCTGTTTTCCCCACTCAAATTCCGTCCGATCCCCGCTTCGGATTCCAAACTGACAAATTCTGCCATCCCCCACAATATCCCATACCCGATGCATAACAGTGGCATGAGACAGCTTCGCACCCAGATAATCATCCCTCAGGTCTGCATGCGCATCAAAATGAATGACATGCAAATCGGGATACCTTTTCGCAACCGCCCTCACGGTGCCTAGTGTGACAAGATGTTCCCCGCCAATCATCAGCGGAAGCTTATCACTGTCAAGTATCTCCTGTGCATATGCAGTGATATCATTTAATGCCCGGTCGGTATCGCCAAAACACAGCTCCAAATCGCCTCCGTCAAATACCGCCGTATCTTCCAAATCCAAATCCTGATAAGGACTGTATGTCTCCAGCCCATAGGATTCCGCACGCATAGTTCTGCTGGCAAAGCGCGCACCGGGACGGTATGATGTCGTCGAGTCAAAAGGGGCACCGAAAATGACAATTCTCGCCTCCTCAAAAGACTTATCACACCCTAAAAATGTTTCTATATTTCTGCCTTTTATTTTACCAGTATTGTCGCCCATATCTCCTAACCTTTCGCACTTTTTCTACAGTTCCTTACAACCACCATACGCTCTTTCATGATTTCAATGCCACGATATATCAGGACGCATTGTTTATTACACTTTTTCACTGATTTTACAGCACAGTGCAAATCCGGTCCTGAATCGCTGCATTATTCGACTTTTTCAAGCATCTCCTCCACATAGTTTGGCAGCGCAAAAGCACCCTGGTGAAGCTGTTCGTTATAATATTTTGTCCTGATTCCCATAGATTTCCACCGGACAATATCCTGATCTTCCAACGGGCGGTATTTTTTTGATGCAAATCCAAAGAGCCAGTGTCCTGAAGGGTATGTCGGAATATGTGCCTGGTATACCCTGCTGATTGGAAAAGACTCCACAATCCGCTTGTGCGCTCTCTGCATCGCCGTCGCATCATTTGGATAAAACGGACTCTCATGCTGATTCACCATAATTCCATCCGCCCTCAACGCCTTGTAACAATTTCCGTAAAACTCTTTGGTAAACAACCCTTCGCCTGGTCCAAACGGATCAGTCGAGTCCACGAGAATCAGGTCATACACATTTTCATACCGCCGGACAAATTTTAGCCCATCCTCGTAATAAATATGCACCCGCTCATCGTCAAATCCGCATGCCGTCTGCTGCAGATACTGCCTGCACGCTGACACCACTTCCTCGTCAATCTCCACCAGATCAATGTGTTCTATGCTCTGATATCTGGCAAGCTCCCGCACTGTGCCGCCGTCACCACCGCCAATCACCAGAGCCTTTTTTACACAAGGATGCACTGCCATCGGCACATGCACCATCATTTCATGATAGATAAACTCATCTTTCTCTGTCAGCATCATATAGCCGTCAAGTGTCAGGAATCTGCCAAACTCCTTTGACAAAAAAATGTCAATCCGCTGAAAATCCGACTGCGACGAATAGAGCTGCCTGTCTACCTGTATCGAAAACTTCACATCCTCCGTATGCTTCTCAGTAAACCATAATTCCATGTTTTCCTTTCCCTCTTTTTCTGTCTGTTTTTGCAGCACATCTGTCGACGCAATTTGCTGCGGCCCCGGCTCTTCTGCCAGTTATCTGTAAGACAATTTCATCCGGATTCCTTTCTGACGTTCAATCTGTTAATCTCCATATCCTCCGGGCCTGTCACGGAACATCCTTTTGCCTTTGCATAACGAATATAATCAAGAATATCTCTGGTAATCAGCTCTCCCGGTGCCAGTATCGGTATTCCCGGCGGATAACACATCACAAACTCCGCACACACTGTATTCTCACATTCCGCCAGCGGTAACGACTGCTTATCGCTGTAAAACGCATCCTGCGGCGAGCAGACCACCCTCGGATTGATATATTCTGCTGTCATTAGACTGCCCCTGTCTCTTTTATACAGACGCCTAATCTCCGCAAGCGCACTCACAAGCCGCTCAATATCGCGCGGCCGGTCCCCCACTGACACATATGCCAATATATTTCCCAAGTCCCCAAACTCCGTCTGAATGTCATACTCATCCCGCAGGAGATCATATACCTCAATTCCTGCAAGTCCTATGGGCAGTGTATTAACCGATAGTTTCGTGATATCAAAATCATAAATGGAATCCCCGTTTACCAGCTCCCTTGAATACGCATAGTAATCGCCAATCTGGTTAATCTCTCTTCTCGCATACTCCACCAGATCCTTCACTTTATCAAAAATCTCCTGACCATGCAGTGCCAGATTTCTCCTTGAAATATCCAGACTTGACATCAGTAGATACGAGCCGCTTGTCGTCTGCGTAATGTTAATCATCTGTCTGACAAGCCCCTCGCTCATATCCGGGCCGATCAGCAAAAATGACGACTGTGTCAGTGAACCACCTGATTTGTGCATACTCACCGCAGCCATGTCCGCCCCCGCCTCCATCGCAGTCATTGGCAGATCTTTATCAAAATAGAACTGCGTGCCATGCGCTTCATCCACCAGCACTTTCATGCCATGGGAATGTGCCAGATCTGTAATACCCTTTAAATTGGAACAAATACCGTAGTACGTCGGATTATTCACAAGAACTGCTCTGGCATCCGGATTTTCTGCGATTGCCTTTTCCACCTCACTGCGTTTCATTCCCAATGCAATCCCAAGCTCATGGTTCATATCCGGATTGACATACACTGGCACTGCCCCGCAGAGTATCATAATATTGATCACGCTTCTGTGCACATTTCGCGGAAGGATGATCTTATCTCCCCGCCTACAGACCGACAGCACCATGCTCTGCACGGCAGATGTCGTTCCCCCTACCATGAAATACGCATGTGCCGCCCCAAATGCCTCCGCGGCAATCTCTTCTGCCTCCTTTATGACTGATACCGGATGGCACAGATTATCCAGCATTTTCATGGAGTTCACATCGACCGCAAGACACTGTTCCCCCAGAAAACTGGTCAGATCCGGATTCCCTCTTCCATGCTTGTGCCCTGGCACATCAAATGGCACAAGTCTGTTTCTCTTCATTTCCTCCAATGCTTCCAATATGGGAGCGCGTGACTGGTCAAGCACGATAATCCTAGCCTCCTCCGGAATGGTTTAAAAGTGTTCAATAGATATTCGTACCGCTAAATATTTCTATCATTTCCTGTCTTAAATTGTTGCTGATCTGCAGCCTTGTCTTAGGCGTAATTTCATAGATATCGGAATTAAACAGGTAATTTTGCAAGTCCATCTCCTTGATCAGCATCTTTGTGTGAAAAATATTGGCCTGATACATATTGATGTCGATCGCATCATACTTGTCTAAAATCGACTGGTCAATATAATCCTGTATGGAAGTGATCGTATGATCCATAAAAAGCTTCTTTCCTTCCACATTTCTGGTAAACCCCCGCACCCGGTAGTCCATTGTGATAATATCCGAATCAAAGCTTCCAATCAGATAATCCAATGTACTGAGCGGCGTGATCTCCCCACAGGTCGCCACGTCAATATCCACCCTGAATGTCGCAATATTTGTCTCCGGATGGTACTCCGGGTAGGTATGTACCGTAATATGGCTCTTGTCAAGATGCCCCACAATCTCATCATTGTGCTTTGCAGGCGCAAGCGTATCCTCGTAGACAAGAGCCGCACTCGCCGCACTCTTCTGCCCCGCCGGTATCATATTAGGCTCCGCTATGAGAAAAGTCACGCTCGCTCCCTGCGGCTCATAGTCCTGTCTGGATACATTCAGTACATGGGCACCAATCATATCAGTCACATGAAATAAAATTTTAGTGAGACGCTCTGAATTATACTGTTCGTCAATGTAAGCAATATAATCCTTCTGCTCGCGCGCACTCTTCGCATAACAGACATCATAAATATTAAAGCTCAATGATTTTGTAAGATTATTAAAACCATACAATTTTAATTTCGTCTCCATGGCCTGATGTACCTCCCTTCCGCTGTATCAACGCACAAAAAATGAGCGGAAACCATTCCGATCTCCACTCATAATAATAAATCACACTATCTGTCAGACACACATATATTATATAACAAGGTGACCAGAGTCTATATAGCAAAAAACTTTACTTTTACTACTCTTATTGATTTTCACAAGTGGATTGTTGCGGATATCATAGTCGTATCCAATCAATAAGGCTCTAACCGCCTTAATATTCAATAAACTTATTATACGTGATGACCTCTGTATTTGCAAGCGTTTTCTTCACTATTTCGCGTCCGGTTGTAACAGTTGTGTTACTGTTCACAGGCAATGTCATTAACTTAAGGAATTTGACCAACAAATTGTACTGGAAAATGCCCAATAAATCATTGTATTTGTTCACAAACCCTAGGTATTAAGGTCTTAAGTAAATGACATTGGTTCACAGGGCGCATATACTGCGCATTCCGTGAGAAAGCATATTGCTTGAAAGCAAAAATCCATGTATTACAGCTCCAGATTTGACATGCGAATCGTAAGATCCATATAAATTCCAGCGGGAATATCCTCCGTAAAGCTGTACTCGTTCATATCATCCTGATAAAAATTATAAACCATAACTCTCGTCTTGTCTGCATCTACAATCCAGTATTCACGCACTCCCGCGGAACGATATTTAAAAAGTTTTATCGTGTAATCTATCCTTCTGCTGGCAGGGGACACTACCTCTATAATCCAGTCCGGCGCACCATTGCAGCCTCTGTCATCCAGCTTGTTTTCATCACAGATAATGCAGATATCCGGCTCTACATAGCTCTTGTCATCCGCATTGATAAATACGCCAAACGGATTGATATCCACTTCGCCCTTAAAGCTGTTCCTTCTGATATATTCGCGAATCGTCGCATAGAGTTCACCGACAATCCTTTGATGATTTCTCGTCGCTGGCGCCATATAATATACCTTTCCGTCGATGAGCTCCGCTCTCTGTCCTTCCGGGAGATTATATACATCGTTAATTGTGTATGTGTTTAATTCAGTTAGTGCCATTCTTATTCTCCTTATCCATTATACCGCTTATATTTCATTCACAGGCAAAGGCAAAAAACTTGCCTCCTCTGAAATATTATACCTTATTTTTCGACAAAATAAAACCCCAGAGGACAAATCCTTTGAGGTTTTATGTAAATTTTAATATTTCTGTGATTATTTATTGGCAACTGCAGCCTTAATCTGCTCGGTAAGCATCGGCACGATTTTGTTCAGATCGCCTACGATACCGTAGTCAGCCACATCAAAGATCGGAGCTGTCTCATCCTTGTTGATCGCAACAATGATGTCAGACTCTTCCATACCAGCCAAGTGCTGAATCGCACCTGAGATACCAATCGCAAAATATACATTTGGACGAACAGTCTTTCCAGTCTGTCCAACCTGCAGATCTTTGCTCTTCCAGCCAGCATCTACCACTGCACGCGAGCAGCTCACTGTACCGCCGATCGCCTCAGCAAGATCATCGAGAATCTTGAAGTTCTCCGGACTTCCCACACCACGTCCACCGGACACGAGAATCTTTGCATCCATGATATCCACTGTATCTGTAAGATTCTTGACAACCTCAACGATCTCCACATACTTGTTATCTGGCGTGAATCCAGGATTGAACTCCTCAATCACAGCCTTAGCGCCTTCCTTCTTCTCCAGCTTCTGCATAACGCCAGGACGCACTGTCGCCATCTGAGGACGGAAATCCGGACATGCGATGGTAGCGATCGTGTTTCCGCCAAATGCAGGACGTGTCATAAGCAGCTGATTGTGCTTCTGCTCTTTGCCTGGAATCGGATTGATCGGAAAATCACCGATCTCAAGCGATGTACAGTCTGCTGTTAATCCTGTGTGGACTCTCGCAGAAACGCGTGGTCCTAAGTCACGGCCGATTGCCGTAGCACCCACCAGCAAAATCTCCGGCTTATATTTGTTAATTACAGATGCCAGCGCATGTGCATAAGGCTCTGTTCTATACTCTTTCAATTCCGGGTCATCCACTACGATAACCCTATCTGCGCCGTAAGCGGCAAGCTCATCTGCCAGGCCCTTCACATCACTTCCGACTAACACTGCTGTTACTTCTGCAGATAATTTCTCTGCAAGTCTCTTACCTTCGCCAATCAGCTCAAGGGCGATACCACTCACCTTGTTATCTACCTGCTGTGCGAAGACAAACACGCCTTTATATTCTTCTAAATTCATGATTAACCTCCATTATAATCTAAGAGTTCTATAATACTTTATCTAATTACGATTAGATAACATGCTTCTCTTTCAACTTATCCATGATGTATGCTACAGATTCAGAAGGATCTAATGCAACCTTCTCTCCCTTTCCTTTTCTAACCTTGTCAGATGCTCTTGCGATCTGTGTCGGTGAACCCTTCAGTCCAAGGTTGGAATCCTCTACATCCTTTAAGTCCGCTCTGCCCCATGTGGTAATCTCTGCCTTGTATGCATCAAAGATTCCACCCGGAGTCATATAACGAGGCTCGTTCAGCTCAGCAAGTGCTGTGATCAGGCAAGGCATCTTCGCCTTCAATACATGATATCTGTCATCATACTGACGCTCAACGATCACGCTGTCCCCTTCAATCTTGATATTCTGTGCGTAAGAGATAACAGGGATTCCAAGGTGCTCTGAGATCTGAGGGCCAACCTGTGCGGTATCACCGTCAATCGCCTGGCGGCCTGTGATGATCAGATCGTACTCCAGGTTTCGAATTGCACCTGCAAGTGTCTGGGAAGTAGCCCATGTATCAGCTCCTCCGAGAACTCTGTCTGTCACGAGGATGCCCTTGTCTGCGCCCATTGCAATCGCCTCGCGAAGCACTTCCTCAGCCTTCGGAAGACCCATTGTGACAACGGTTACTTCTGCGCCATACTGATCCTTTAATCTCAATGCTGCCTCAAGACCCGCCTTGTCATCAGGGTTCATGATTGTCAGCATAGCTGCTCTATCAAGTGTACCGTCAGGATTGAACTTAACGCCACCCTTTGTATCAGGTACCTGTTTTACACATACTACAACTTTCATGTTCATTCTCCTTATATTATATTTTATTATCACCATCTACAATATTGCAATATGGAAAAACGCTTTCTTTTCGCGTTCATCAAAAACAAAACAATTCTTCGCGCATGTTTTATCCGCTTAGAAACGCCCGGTTTTTACTTCGCAATCCATAGTGCGTGCCTTTATACGCCTAGAAATGCCTGGTTTTTATTTTAAAAGGCTTGATGAGATAACCATTCTCTGAACTTCGCTCGTTCCCTCGTAGATCTCCGTAATCTTGGCATCTCTCATCATGCGCTCCACTTCATACTCTCTCGTGTAGCCATATCCGCCATGCAGCTGAACTGCCTTTGTCGTAACTTCCATAGCCATCTCCGCAGCGTATAACTTCGCCATAGCGGCCTCCACATTGTAAGAGGTCTTATGATCCTTTGTGTACTGATCCTTTGTGCATGCAGCCTTGTAAACCATATACTGGGCAGCCTGCGCCTTTGTAGCCATATCTGCCAGCTGGAACTGTGTATTCTGGAATGCGCCGATCGCACGGCCAAACTGCTTTCTCTCCTGCACATACGCAATGGTTCTCTCCAGAGCACCCTCGCCAATACCAAGTGCCTGTGCAGCGATACCAATACGTCCGCCGTCAAGTGTGTGCATCGCGATACCAAAGCCCTTGCCCTGCTGTCCTAACATATTTTCCTTCGGAATACGGCAGTCTGTAAAGATCAGCTCATACGTGGATGAACCGCGGATACCCATCTTTTTCTCCTTTGTACCAAATGAGAATCCCGGAGTGCCCTTCTCCACGATAAATGCAGAAATTTCCTTTGTCATTCTGCCGCGCTTCTCGATCATGCCAGTGATTGCAAAAATCACATATACGTCCGCTTCCTTACCGTTTGTGATAAAGATCTTCGATCCGTTGAGTACCCATTCATCACCTTCGAGTACAGCCTTTGTCTGCTGTCCCTGCGCGTCTGTACCTGCACCCGGCTCTGTCAGACCGAAAGCGCCAATCTTCTTACCGCTTGCAAGATCCGGCAAATACTTCTGCTTCTGCTCCTCCGTACCATAGGTAAGAATCGGATCACAGCAGAGTGAAGTATGCGCAGACACGATAACTGCTGTCGTACCGCAAACTTTTGCCAGCTCCTCGACACACATTGCATAAGTCAGGACATCACAGCCCTGTCCGCCATATTCCTTTGGAATAGGAATACCCATGAAACCAGCCTTAGCCATTTTCTCGACAGTAGCTCTTGGGAACTCCTCTGTCTCATCTACCTCGATTGCAAGAGGCTTCACCTCTTTCTCAGCGAACTCTTTGAAGAGTGTTCTCGCCATCTCATGCTCTTTACTTAATGTAAAATCCATGTTATTATTCCTCCGTTTTATATTCACTTTGATAAATTATTTCTACCACGAACAGCAAGCCACTGTGCCATGCGCTGCCACGAAATCAGTCAACCATGATTTTATGACAGCACCGTATGCACAGCGCCTTGCCGCAGTATCACATACTCAATTATTTCTTAGAATAATCGTAGAAGCCAGCGCCTGTCTTCTTTCCGAGCTTTCCAGCGCGTACCATCTTTCTGAGAAGCGGAGACGGTGCATACTTGGAATCGCCAGTCTCAGCATAGATAACTTCCATGATTGCAAGTACGATATCCAGTCCTATGTAATCGCCAAGTGCCAGAGGTCCCATCGGGTGATTTGCGCCGAGCTGCATCGCCACATCGATGTCTGCCACGCTTGCAACGCCTGCTGCGTATACGTTGATTGCCTCGTTGATCATCGGAATCAGGATTCTGTTTACCACGAAACCAGCTGCCTCGTTCACCTCTACCGGAGTCTTGCCGATCTCTGCAGCGATACCCTTAATCTTCTCAACAAGCTCTGCAGGTGTATTTGCGCCTGCAATTACCTCTACCAGCTTCATTCTGTCAGCCGGGTTAAAGAAGTGCATACCAACGAGCGGACGGTCAAGGCCAGCACCCATCTCTGTGATGGAAAGGGAAGATGTGTTGGTGGCAAAGATACACTCAGGCTTTACAATCTCCTGCAGTTCCTTAAATGTAGTCTTCTTAATTTCCATTTTCTCCGGTGCAACCTCGATCACAAGGTCGCAGTCTGTACAGATATCCTTCAAACCTGTAACAATTTTAGCAGCAATCGCATCTGCTTTCTCCTGTGTGATCTTCTCCTTGCTTACGAGGAAGTTCAGATTCTTTAAAATCTTAGCTTTTCCGCCATCTGCAAACTCCTGCTTAATATCGCATAAGCATACTTCGTAACCATCTGTCATTGCAAATGCCTGTGCAATACCAGAACCCATGGTTCCCGCACCAATAATACCAACCTTCATTGTCAGTCCTCCTTATAAATAATTATTTAATATTAACAATTTTTGAACGGCTCTTTCACCTTTTCCTTGTTCTTATCCAGGAAAAATGCCATGCCATACTTCTGGTCTTCTGTCTCGAAGCAGTCGCCAAACAGCTTCTCCTCGATTACGATTGCCTTGTCCATGTCCACGTCAAGTCCCTCGTTGATCGCCTTCTTGCAGTTGCGTACTGCGATCGGCGCATTCTTTGCGATGCCCGCCGCCATCTTCTCCGCCTGTGTCATCAGCTCTTCTGCCGGATATACAGCGTTTACCAGACCGATCCGGAGTGCCTCGTCCGCCTTGATATTTCTTGCGGTGTAGATCATCTGTTTTGCCATGCCTGCACCCACAAGGCGTGCCAGTCTCTGTGTACCGCCAAATCCTGGCGTAATGCCAAGACCAACCTCCGGCTGACCAAACACAGCATTCTCAGAACAGATTCTGATATCACAGCTCATGGAGATCTCGCAGCCGCCGCCAAGTGCAAAACCGTTCACTGCCGCGATCACGGGAATCGGGAAAGTCTCAAGCTTTCTGAACACATCATTTCCCTTCTTGCCAAAAGCCTCGCCCTCCGCCTTTGTGAGGGTACTCATCTCACCGATGTCTGCGCCCGCAACAAATGACTTGGAACCTGCACCTGTGAGAATCAGACATCTCACCTCATCGAGATTCACTGCGTCAAGTGTTGCATCCAGCTCGTCCAAAACCTGCGAATTTAACGCGTTCAGAGCTTTTTCACGGTTGATTGTGATCTTGCCAACTGCACCGTTTACTTCATACAAAATAAAATCCATACTTACCTCCATTTATATAACTTCAGAAGAACGCCTTCTTCTGGCGTTCTTCTTACGCGTAACTTACGCGTTTGCCTCGTATTTTTTAACGACTGTAGAGCAGCCCATACCGCCGCCGATACACAATGTCGCAAGACCTGTCTTAGCGCCCTTTGCCTCCATCTCATGAAGCAGTGTAACCAGAATACGGCATCCCGATGCTCCTACCGGATGTCCCAATGCGATAGCACCGCCGTTTGGATTCAGCTGTTTATCCACATCGATTCCCAGGTCTCTGCCCACTGCGATCGACTGTGCTGCGAAAGCCTCATTTGCCTCGATAATATCAAAGTCCTCAATCTTCATGCCAGTCTTAGCCATAACTTTCCTGGTAGCCGCAACAGGTCCGATACCCATCACTTCAGGTCTCACGCCTGCAAGCGCACCTGCAACCCACTCAGCCATAGGCGTTACGCCCAATTCCTTTGCCTTCTCCTCGCTCATCACTACGATGGCAGCTGCACCGTCATTGATTCCTGACGCATTGCCTGCTGTGACGTACTTATCCTTGTTGATCGGACGAAGTTTTGCCAGACCTTCCATTGTAGAACCTGCTCTTGGACCCTCGTCAACCTTAAACTCTACCATCTCTTTTTTCTTCTTAACCATCACAGGCACGATTTCCTTGTCGAAAGCACCTGATTTCTGAGCTGCCTCTGCCTTCTGCTGGCTCTTTAACGCGAACTCGTCTAATTCCTCGCGTGTAATCTTCCACTCATCGCAGATATTGTCTGCGGTTTGAATCATGTGGTAGTTGTTGAATGCATCCCACAGCGCGTCGTTCACCATTGTATCCACCAGTGTACCATTGTTCATTCTATAGCCGAAACGTGCATTAGGCAGTGCAAAAGGAGCCATAGACATATTCTCCATACCACCTGCCACTACGACATCTGCATCGCCTGCCAAAATCATCTGAGCAGCCATATTCACACAGTTCAGACCAGAGCCGCACACAACATTGACTGTAACTGCCGGCGTCTCAATCGGAAGACCCGCCTTGATGGAAGACTGGCGAGCCACATTCTGCCCCTGTCCAGCCTGGATAACGCATCCCATATATACATGATCAACCTTATCAGGAGCTACCCCTGCTCTGTTTAAAGCCTCCTTAATTACGATAGAACCAAGTTCTGCTGCCGGTGTTGTGCTGAGTGAACCGCCCATCGTGCCGATTGCTGTACGGCATGCACCTGCTAATACAATTTTCTTTGCCATTATCTTTTCCTCCATACTTATGATACTCTCATGACGGGTTTCTGCAGCTCTCACATCCACCCACCAGTTTCCACGTGACTGCGATTTTTGTCACATTAGCCGGGAATTAATGAAAAATGCACAAAAAAATATTGCAAATTCTCTCAATACAGCTGTTTGTTGTGCAGTTCCTTTGTGCAGTATTCAAAATTTGCCCATTTATTGCATCTATCGCAATCATTGTGCTTATTTTATCACATTGTTAAAAAAAAAGCAATCTATTTATCTTTTGATATTTACTGCAATATTGACGAATTTTGCCTATATAAATTATCCATTTTTATCCAGTGCGAATCTGTCACAAAATACTCTGGCTGTCGCTTCTTGTGCACTTTTTCTATTTGGCGGCATTTATGCACTCTATACAATTATTTTTTGCTGCTGTTCGCCATTATTGCCCGGCAGCTATTGGCACTACTGGATCTTTCATGTCATATATCCGATCCCACTCCTTCGTGTCATCATCCCGCTCCACCTCGCATCTGTGGGCGCTCAGAAATCCTGCCAACTGGTAAAAATCAACCCATATTTCATTATTTCCATCCTTCTGCGATTCATCAAATATGAGCTGCAGCCCTACGTGGAGATGTACCGTCTCGATATTATTTACATTCTCTGTATCACTGTAGCCTGTATGCCCCATGTATCCGATCACATCCCCTGCCGTGACATAGTCTCCCTCTTTGAGCCCCTCCGCATAAGGTCTGTTCTGCCTTAAATGTGCATAGTAATAATACCTTTGCTTGTCAAAGCTCCGGATGCCAATACGCCATCCCCCATACCGGTTCCAGCCAAGGGCCTCCACATAGCCCGACTCCACTGCTATGATCGGGGTGCCAATGAGCCCCATCATGTCATGTCCAAGATGCTGCCTCTTGTAGCCGAAATCCCTGCCTACACCAAAATCAGCCTCTGTCTGACACGGACTAAAAAATCATTCTTACTCCAGAACCTCCGAAATCTTCTTGATCATCTCATCTTCCTTCAGCCGAAATTTGATCTCTACCCTTCTGGAAGCCGGCATGTCCACCTCCTCAGTGGAGTTTCCTGACGAATCCGTTTGGTAAACCGGATTACTCCATGATTTCCCGTTGACGGTCAGAATCTTTTGCAGCTGCTCGATCTTTGCCTCGCTGAGTCCGTTGCTTTTGTTCAGGCAGAAATCTGCCACCGCATTCGCACGCTCATAGGATAGCTTCATATTGCTCTGATAGCCTCCGTCCGTGTCCGTATGCCCCTCGATAATAATCTCAGCAATATAATCGCGGAACTGGTCCTGGAGCAGCACATCCAGATACATCGGAATAATGTTTTGTAATGACTCCTTACTCTCCGCCGTCAGTGAGGAACTGTTATAGCGGAAAAGCACATCCGAAGAAAACGTAATGGAACCTGTCTGCGCATCCACTTTCATCGTCGAATTGCTGAAAGCTGACTGCAGCGCCCCGATAATATCCGTGCGGATGCCGACGATATCCTGCAGTTCCTGCTTTGTCGTTGTCAGCTCCTGTTTGGCATTTTCTATCTCCAGGTACGCATTGTTCAATTCTTCCTGCGTCAGGGCCGCCTGCTCGTAAGCCTGCCGTAATTCCGCCAATGAGGACGCAAGCTCCTCATTGGACTTCTCCAGCTCTGCCTTGGAAAATTCCAAATCCTCTATTGTCACATCTAACGCGCTCTGCGCTGCACTAAGCTCCAGTCTTGTCCTGTCGAGATCATTTGTTTTCTGTCTGTATATAGCAAGCGTAATCGCTATCAGCAAAATAAATATCAGCAGAAGCGCCGCCATCATATCCGAATAGGACTGCCAGTAGCTGTGCTCCGCAAATGTTTCTCTGTTTCTTCTCCTATTTTTCATATAAATTCCTCATCTGTCCCAATGTGTATATCTGACTGCTAATCTCATCGCTCATATCACTGCACATATCCGCCAGCATTTCCTTCTGGTCCTCAAGCTGTCTTGCAAACACTTCCTGCCGTTCCATGACACTTGCAAGGGCCTCCTGTACATCGCGGTTTACTTCCACCAAGGCCGTGACCGCTTCCACCATTTCCGCAACATTGGCCGCGCTGACTGCCTGCGATTCTCCCGCGCTCTTCAAAACATTCCCAAGTTTCTTAAAATCCATTTCCAGAGCCTTCTGCATCTGTTCTGTAAACTTGTCTACAATGCGCCCCACGCCTGCCGTCTGCTCCATCGCATTGCCCTTCATCATTTCAAGCATCTGCTTTAAAGAATTTGCCATTCCGGCCTGATAAACAAGCATCGTTGCAGAATTCTCATCCTCTTTCCCGGCAAACGGCTGCGCAGTCTGGCGGAACACACTCAGAAATTCATCCAGCACCCTGTACGCATCCGACATAATACTGCGGTAAACAATATTAAACACCAGCGAGAAGAAAATACCATATACGGAAGTGTGAAAAGCCACTTTCATGCCGGAAAGCAGCGAGCCCACATTGTCCGAAATCGTAAAGATATCGTCTCCGCTGAATGCGCCCAGCCCCATGGACAGACCGAGAAACGTTCCCAAAATCCCCATGCCCGTAAGTGTCCCTGGAACTCCGGAATTAAAGAAATTCATGCCTACCTGGTCCAAAAGATCCTCATTGATATATTCTTCCAGATCGCGGGATGAACCAGCGCCCCGCCTCGTCTTTGTACCTTTTACCCGCAATCGGTACTTATTGAATGCATTCTGCAAATTCTTTTCCTCAAAAAATGCAGCATTGTCTTTCAAAATTGCCCATAGATTCTGTCCATCTGCCTTCTTATATTCCTCCTGCAGGTACAGTCTGACATCTTCCAGCTCACGCGTAACCCTGCCCAGTCTGCCGAAACTGATGGCAGATATGACAAAAAGAATCCCGATAATAATCAGAAATCCGATATTGATGACCAGATTCACAGAAGAATCCCATTCCCCTGTAAATACTCCGTTCAAATACAAAACAAACGCCACAACAATGACATACAAAAAAAATAGTACATAATACAGCTTTCTTTTCATCCTTGTTCCCATCCTTTTCCTTTCGTACTTCATCCAGTTATTATTTCATTTAACTTTAAAATGATTCTTACAGTTTTTGTCTGTCCGTATAAAATACGATTTCATGTGTGAGTGTATCATACTTTTCGATGACTGACTATATAAATGATATTAAATTTTTAATAAACATTTTGTACCTAAGAGCTGTTCACGAATAACTTGATCCTCTGACGCCAGCAGATCCTTATTTTCTGAAGCTTCCATATCAGGAATCAGCTGCCGCAAATCTTCCTGATAATTCCAGATAATATTCAGTTCATAATCAGGATAAACGACAAGCCCACCCAGAACATCCGCCGCCATTTCAACTGCCAGTTCCTCTGTCTCTGTATACTGGTTTTCCAGAGTCTTATGTGCCTGTATCTTCTTTTGTTTTGCTTCAAGCTTTTGCATCTGCTGCAAAACAGCATCACGTTTTTTAACTGTATCACACTTTGCCTTGAGATACCCATCTTTATCCAGTTCCCCAAGTGCAAACTTCTCATAAAGCCCCTGTAAGGAACTCTCCAGTTTCGTACAGACCTCTTGCAGATTGGAAATCATCTTTGCCGTAACATTGGCATCAGTCCTCTCATTCTGCCGTTTCTCTTCCCATATATGACTTATCTCCACTGCATAGAGCACCTGCATACGCAGTTCTGTGAGAACTGTTTCCGTCAGGTCTTTTTCCAGTATAGGTTCCTCCATACAGGAGCAGGTATCTGTGAGGCGCGGTGTATTACAGACATAATACGGCTGCTTTGCATTGACCCGTTTCATAACATGACCGCAGACACCGCAGCGCACTTTCTTATACAGCATTGTTCCCTTTCTGCCGGCTATTGCTGCATTGCGTTCCATGTACTCCCGAAGTTGTTCCTGTGCGTGTTCATATTCCTCCTTCGACACAATGCCCTGATGTGTATTCTCTACAACAATCCAATCTGACCGCTGTACACTCACCACATGGTTTTTTCCCACCTCATCGCGTGTGCGCTTTCCATAAATCGTCCTGCCAGTATAGCGTTCATCCCGCAGAATTTTTGTCACCGTATCGTCCGTCCAAAAATTATTCCTGTCAACACACGGCCATTCAGAACGGGAACACCCTGCTGCCCTTTTATACAACATCGGCGTCAAAACCTGTTCTGCATTCAATATCTTTGCAATCTGTACAGGGCGCTTTCCGTCTGCCGCCATCTGAAATATCCTATGTACAATCTTTGCCGCCTCGGAATCGATTACAAGCTGGTTCTTATTGTCCGCTGCTTTTACATATCCATACGGGGCAAACGGGGACAGAAAATCTCCCCGCTTTGCCTTGAACTGTTTGGCACTGCGCACTTTGTGTGACAGGTCGCGGCTGTAAAAGTCATACAAAAGTGTCTTAAATGACGTTTCCAGACTGTCTGCTTTTATTGCATCGACGCTGTCCAGCCCATCGTTGATCGCGATAAAGCGCACCCCTAAAAACGGAAATACACGGGTAATATAATTGCCGACTGTCAGATAATCCCGTCCAAACCGGGACAAATCCTTCACGATAATGCAATTGATCCTGCCGCACGTTACCTGCTCCAGCATTTTTGCGACCGCGGGGCGCTCAAAATTTTTCCCGCTCCAGCCGTCGTCACAAAATTCTAAGATATCCGCACCTGCAAATTCTGGTTTTTGGTTTATGAACTCCTCTATGAGATTCCGCTGATTTCCAATACTGTCGGACTCGTTCTTCCCAAACTTTTTGATATCCATATCCTCGGCAGAAATGCGAAGATACTTTGCAATGACTAGACTGTTCATGCCATCAGCCTCCCCGTCTGTTCCACAAACTCTGCCAGCTTCCTGTATTCATCCTGGTATTGTAACTCTACAAAAACCTGGCCGCCAACACCAATCTCTATGCGCGAGAGAACGGCCTGTACCATGTCTTTTGTCAGACGCTGCGAATTCTGAAAAACCGCCGCCTGCCCTGACAGACTGTCTGTCAGCACAAACTGTCCTGCCAGGATATCCCACAGAATTTCCATCAGTTTTGACTCTGGCATATTCTTCAGTGGACAGGATAACGGATCGAGCGTATGAGAACGGCAGACATACGAGTACACTGCTTTTGTTCCCCTACCTGTAACACTTTTAGAACGCGTCATTCTGCGTCCGCAGTCTGCACAATAGACGAAACCTTTCAGAATGTTTGGTGTGTCGGGACGTTTCCCATAGCGTTCCAGATAAGATGCCTTCCTGTACGCTGCTGTTTCCTGCACGTTCTGGAAGGTATTCTCGTCAATCAGCGGCTCATGGGTATTTCTGACAACTGTCCATTCCGTCTGCGGCAGTAACTGTTGTTTCTTTCCCTCTCTAAAAGACTGCCTTTTCCGCCCCTGCACCATATGCCCAAGATACACTTCATTCAGAAGGATATCCCCCACTACCTTGGGACTCCACTTCGCACAGGCATAGCGTTCAGACTTTGCATCGCCTTTCTGATAGTGATAGCGGCCTGGGGAGGGAATTCCCTGTCTGTTCAGCTCCCTTGCAATCTGCGTACAGCTCATGCCCAAAATCCGCTTCCGGAAAATATCCTGTACCACAGGAGCCGTTTCCTGATTGGGTTCTATCCTATGCGGATCATCTGCACATTTCTGATAGCCATATGCCGCCCATGTACCAGTAAATTCGCCTTTTCGCTGTTTGACAGCATAACCGGAACCAACCTTCTTTGATATGTCTTTGCTATACGCCTCGTTCATGATATTTTTCAGCGGAACAATATATCCATCCGCGCTTTGTCTGGCATTTAATGTATCAAACTGATCGGATACCGCCACAAACCGCACGTCAAGAAATGGAAAAATCCTTTCCAGGTAATTTCCCGTCTCTCTGTAGCTGCGCCCAAAGCGCGAGAGATCTTTGACTACGATGCAGTCTATCGTTCCTGATTTTACATCCTGCATCATCTGCTCAAATGCCGGTCTTGCAAAGTCTGTTCCCGTGTGTCCGTTGTCGCAGTACAGCCTGACAAATTCCATGTCTGGCTGTTCTTCTATGTATCCTCTGACCAGCGCTATCTGGTTCTCCATCGTATCTGACCCTGGCCTTCCACTGTCCTCCATGGATAACCGCACATAACCTCCTGCGCGGTAAATCCGCTGTTTTGGCTCTTCCTGTACAGGCACTGGAACCACCGGGTTTCCTTTCCGCTTTGTTCTCGCCATGCTACACTCTCCCTTGCGCTTGTCACTGCAGGCCCGCAAGCCACTGGTATTCATCCCGCCAGTGATAGACAATTTTCACCTGTTTGTCCTTATAGATAAGTATCCTTTCTATCAGAGACACCACAACCGCCCGGTCCAGCTCCGTAAGGTTCTGGTCTGTCCTGAACTGGTCTGTCCAGCTTCTCCCTTCCATGCCACGTTCCGCCATGCGGCCAATCTCTCTCTGGATTGCCTCTGCCTGTTTTTCCGCTTCTGAAAGGAGTGCTGTGTAATTCTTTTTCAGTCTCTGATATTCCTCGCGGTCAATCACGCCGTCTGTAAGATTCTCGTAAAGCGAACTTAACAGCCTGTGGTATCTGCTGATCTCTTCGTTCTTTTTATCCAGCCGTCCCTGATGCTTTTTTACTCCTGCCTGCTGCAGCACAGCCGCTTCTGTCAGCTCCAGAACCTTTTTCATGCCAAGTACATTGTCGATCTGTCTCCTCACCGATTCCAGTGTGATTTCCTCCAAAATACGATCGCGCAGGCTGTGCGCATAACACTTCTTTTCCTTCTTGTGCGCCGCACAGACATAATAGATATATTTCTTATTTCCAGATGGAACCGTCTTGCGCACCATCGCAGCGCCACATTCCCCGCAGTACACCATACCGGAAAATAATTCTACTGCACCATTTCCGGGACTTGTGCGTGTATCCATCGCCAGCACTTTCTGGACAATCTCAAAATCATGCCGGTCTATAACCGCCTCATGCACTCCCTTCACGACACTCCACTCCTCACGCGGTTTTACAATACGCCGCTTCACTTTATAACTTGGAGTTGTATTTTTCCCCTGTTCGAGCACGCCTGTATAAACAGGATTTTTGAGGATACGCAGAATTGCGGCCGCATTCCATGACGAACGGGCATTGATGCCAAACGGTGTTGCAAAACGCAGTCCCTGTGATTTCTTGTAATCCAGCGGCGCCAGGATACCGTCCCTGTTCAGGCGGTCTGCAATGTCACCAGCGCTGATCCCTTTCATTTTCCAGCGGAAAATATCACGCACCACATCGGCCGCAAACGCATCGACCAGCAAATGATTTTTGTTTTCGGGGTCTTTCAAATATCCGTACACAGCAAAAGAACCCGTAAAATCTCCGCGCCTGCGTTTCACCGCAAGCTGGCTGCGGATTTTGACCGAAATATCACGGCAGTATGCCTCGTTGATCAGGTTTTTAAACGGAATTACAAGTTCCTCAGATTCAGTGCCGCTGCACAGGCTGTCATAATTGTCATTGATGGCAATAAAACGGACACCCAGAAAAGGAAAGATCCGCTCAATATATTCCCCCGCATCCAGATAATTCCTGCCAAAACGAGAAAGATCCTTCACCACAATACAGTTTATCTTTCCCGCTTTCACATCGGCCATCATCTCCTGAAAGGCGGGCCGCTCGAAACTGGAGCCGGAAAAACCATCGTCAACTTTCATGCCGCACTCAATCATTTCCGGATGATGGCTGAAGTAATCACGAATCAGGTTCTTCTGCCCTGTAATACTGTTGCTTTCCTCCTTGTCGCCGTCCTCATGCGACAGACGAAGATAACCGCAGGCATTCCAAACTGCTGATGCCTTTGATTGAACAGAATGGTATTCACCCTGGTTCATAAAATCTCTCCTGACGTTAACATGCTGTCATAATCAGCCTCTTGAACGGAGATAAGAAAGCATCCTGTCCTCCAGTGTTGCATCCGTATCCGAAAAGCTGACTTTTACCACATACTTACCATAACAATAACAATACGGATTCCCGATCTGGCGTACATAATCCAAAAAGCGCTCCTTTTTGGGCAGCGTGGTATCAATTTTGACATCCCTTATATCCCTCAGTGTACTGCGGTCTACCGTTCCCAGCGCAGCCGCCTGCATCGTATCTATGTCAGCAGTAGTTAATGCTTGCAAATCCATATCCTCTACAGCTCCTTGTCTTTCTGTTTTATACTATGATTTCACAGCTTGTCCTTATGTCCCAAATATTATCTGTTGACACAATAAGGTACTGCCTGCGTCCTGTGTCAGCTTTCAAAAATACCATGTTGCTTTATTTAAAAAGGCAGGACTGATACCAACTATGATACCAGTCCCGCCTTTTTTCTATCGCGATGCAATACGATTTACACCACAACATACGCTCCAATTGCATCGATAATCTCCTGTGCATTCTCATTTCTTCCATGGATTCTGAGTGTAATCGGATTTGACAGATCAATGCAAAAAATGCCCATAATGGATTTGGCATCTATTACTTTCCTTCCACTAACCAGATCCATCTCCTCCTCATATTTTGCTACAATCGAAACAAACTCTTTCACCTTGTCAACACTGTTCAGCAACAGTAATACTTCGCTCATGTCTTTGCTCCTATCCCGCATTTGCCCACACTCCACAATTCCTCTTACCTTTCTTCTACCACATTCCATTCAATGAGAACACTCTCATACTCTTTCGGCACCATACGCAATGTAAGCCCGGCCCCCATCCACGTCCTTCCGCTGTGAACCTGACCATTTACCGAGCAGCAGTAGTATTTATCCGGTGAGAGCCCCTTGACAATGGTATGCACCGGAAGCGGATTGCCCTCCGCAGAAGTCATAACCAATGTCTGTAATGCATGATTCTTCTCCTCATCCACAAACTCCCACGCACAGAATCTCTCTCCTGGCGGGGTAAGCCTATAATATGTCCCTTCATGTGTGAGGGAATAATACCTGTGGAACTCTGCAATCTGCTCCTTCACCATCTCTTTCTCATCCTCAGATATTTTATTCAAATCCAGCTCATAGCCAAAGCTTCCGGAAAGCGCCACATGGCCTCTCGTGCGGAAAGGTGTCGTTCGTCCGGTCTGATGGTTTGGCACGGCAGACACATGAGCCCCCACACTGCTTATAGGGTAGAAAAATGATGTCCCATACTGAATATCCAGCCGATTCACCGCATCGGTATTGTCGCTGCACCAGATCTGCGGAGAGTAATACAGCATCGCCGCGTCAAAACGTCCGCCGCCTCCGCTGCAGCCTTCCAGCAAAATGTCCGGAAATTTTTCAAGAAGACGCTCCAGCAAATCATAGACGCCCAGAATAAAGCGGTGATATACCTCCCCGTTTTGGTTTCCTGCATATTTGTGGCTGTAGATATCAGAAAGACTTCTGTTCACGTCCCATTTCACATAGTCGATCGGCGCATGTCCCAAAATATCCGAGATCCGCTCAAAGAGATATTCCCGGACATCGTCGCGGCTCATATCCAGAACCAGCTGGTTCCTTGCACGGTTGGGTTCCCTGCCCGGTATCCTGAGCGCCCAGTCCGGATGTGCTCTGTAAAGATCACTGTCCTCTGAAATCATTTCAGGCTCAAACCACAGACCAAACTTCATGCCCAGATCGTGAATCCTGTTCCCCAGTTCCTCCAGACTGCTGCCCAGCTTCTTTTCATTGGCAAACCAGTCTCCAAGACCACTGTTATCATCATCCCTTTTTCCGAACCAGCCGTCATCCAGCACCAGCATTTCAATCCCAAGTTCCGCTGCCTGCTCTCCGAGGGAAATCAGCTTTTCCTTGTTGAAGTCAAAATATGTCGCCTCCCAGTTATTCAGCAGCACAGGACGTTTCGCATGCTGATATTTGCCGCGGCACATATGCCCTCTCAAAATTTTATGGTACTGATGTGACAGTTTGGTGAGCCCTGCATCCGAATAGCTCAAAATTACCTGCGGCGCATCAAAAAACTCCCCTTTCCTCAATCTGAAAGAAAATTTATTTGGATTTATTCCCATCAGAACCCTTGTCTGTCCTCTCTGGTCTTTCTGGGCGCACGCTGTAAAGTTGCTGCTGTATACCAGGCACAGACCATAGCAGTCCCCGAAATCCTCCGTGGCATCCGGAGTACATACAATCATAGAAGGATTGTACTGATGACTGGAAGTGCCGCGCATACTTCCAATCTCCAGTTTCGTGCGCCGCACTCTGTTTCTCTCGGGACTCCGCTCCACGGTATGTCTGCCCACAAAAGTGATCAGGTCATACTCCCCGAACTGGTAATCCAGACAGCAGGAAAGGCACTTCATAAGCACCACTTCACTTTCCCCTTGATTTTCCACCCGGATTGCCCTGGTGATCACATTTTCTTTCTCAAATACACTGTAGAATAAACGCACCACTACCTGAGAAGCGCTTTCCTTCATGGTGATGATCAGCGTCTCTCCCCTTTCCTCCTCATTGTCATAAAGGGACGGCATCCCTTCCACTTTATAGGAGCACGGAATCAGCTCATACCCCTCAAACCGGAAATCCGCCGCCATACTGCCATCATCATGCAAAAGGGAAATGCAGCTCTCCCGATAATCGCCCACTCCATCGGAAGGTAGCTCCTGCGGCAGACAATCCAGGGAATATGTCCGGTCTGCTACCGATTCCGGCGGATTGCCAGAGAATCCAACATCTGCCCTGAAAATCAATTCTTCCAGATTTTCCCCATCAATTTTCTTTCCATAATACGTGTGCAGCAGGACACCGTACTCATCTGCATACATCTGGTATGTGCTATCTGCTGTCTGCAGATTAAACAGTCTTCCATCTTTTTCCACCTGAATTGCCATCTTTAAAATTCTCCTTTATTCTATAGTCTATATCATATTATCTTTACTTCCCTCACAGGATAACAACGGCCTCCACTGAATCATGGAAGCCGTTAGAAAACAATGCTTTACTCCTTTACAGCACCAATGACAATACCTGACACAAAATATTTCTGCAGGAACGGATAGATCAGCAGCAGAGGGATTGTTGACACCACAATCTTGGCTGCATTGAACGTCCGTGTATTCATCGCTGCAAGCTGCTTTAACTGATTTGCGTCCGTCACCTGGGTAAGATCCACTGTCAACTGCTGGATATAAGTCTGGAGCGGATACCTGGAAGCCTTCGTCATATAAATCAGGCCTGAGAAATAGTCATTCCAATGTCCGACAATCGCAAACAATGCCACTGTAGCCAGTGCCGGAAGGGAAACCGGAAGATAAACTCTCAACAGAATTGTGATGGGGCCGGCGCCGTCAATTCTGGCCGCCTCATCCAATGCCTCCGGTACACCCTTAAAGAAATTGATCAGTAGAATTACGTTAAACACAGGAACTGCCCCCGGCAGAACTAACGCCCATATCGTATTGGTCAGATGCAGATGACTGACTACCATGAACAGGGGAATAATACCGCTCGTGAACAGCATTGCAAAAATTACAAGCTTCATATATACTTCTCTTGCGCGAAATCTTTTTCTGCTCTTGGAAAGAGGGTATGCCATGGTTACTGTAAAAAACATATTGATCAGCGTTCCCAATACCACCCTTTCTACAGATATCCAGGTCGATTTCCAAAACTGGGCATCGCCGAGCAGCTTTTTGTAAGCAGAAACATTCAAATCCTTCGGGAGAAACCCAACCTCATTCGCGGCAACCGCCTCACTCCCACTCAGGGAAATCGCAACCATATTCAACAATGGTAACAGACAGCTCAGGGTAAGGAGGATAATGACAATCCATATAATAATCTGTGACACCAATGTCCCTGGCTTCATTTTTTTCATCCCATACACATCCTTTCTCAAAAGATTCCTGAACCAGTGGTTTTTTTCGCACATTTATTTGCACCCAATATCAATATAAAACTGATTACCGATTTGAGGAGGCCGACCGCAGCACCGATACTGTACTGGCGCTCCACCATACCAATGCGGTAGACATAGGTGTCTATAATATCTGCTGTCTCATATACCAGCGGATTGTACAAATTGAAGATCTGGTCAAACCCTGCATTCAAAATGTTGCCGAGATTCAAAGCAGTCATCAGAATAACTGTCGGCAGCAATGCAGGAACTGTGATATGTATCGTCTGCTTGAAACGGTTTGCCCCGTCTATGGACGCCGCCTCATAGAGATCAGGGGAAATTCCGGTCAGGGCTGCCAGATAGACAACGGAATTGTACCCAAATTCTTTCCACACATCTGTACCTATGATTACTTTCCGAAACCAGTTGTTGTCTGACATGAACTGGATTGGATCTCCGCCCAGGGCAGTGATCACTGCATTAAAAGGTCCTGACAGGGAAAACATATTGCTCACAACAGTCGCCAGAACTACCCACGAGAGGAAATGGGGCAAATACACAATCGTTTGAAAAGTCCGCTTACAGATACTCACCCTGATTTCATTCAACATAATCGCAAACGTAACCGGTATGATAATATTCAATATCAGTTTTGCAAACGCAATAATCAGCGTATTCATAAATACCTGTTTGCTGTCAGGAAGGCTGAAGATAAATTTGAAATTGTCAAACCACACCCATTCGGAACCCAGAATTCCTTTCGCCGGCACATACTTCTCAAAAGCCATAAGCGACCCGACAAAAGGGGCAAACACGAATATGGCAAGCATTATCATTCCGGGCAGAATCATCAGGTGCAGAAACAGCTCTTCATTTCCCAATGCCCGCTTTTTCCGCGGCTTTTGAACACTTTTTGTCATATCTTGTTTCATAGTAACCTCCTACCGTTTATTTTTGGATTGCTTCGTTTACTTCTTCCGTAATCTCTGCTCCGCCTGCATTATTCCAATCATTTACGAACGTATCAAAGGAAGACAGATCCGCCTCGCCGACAATGATTTTCAATATAGTCTGCATCTCAATCTTTTCCAGGGAAGCCCATTTCACCTTCATGGTCTCTGTCGTCTCAAAGAAAGACGGCGTCAGGAAATCTGCCGGTTCGTCAATCATCCGTTTCATCGATACCACTCTTGACATATACTGGGAATAATCCGCAGATTCCGCTTTCTGTCCGGCGGCCTCCGCCTCGCTGAACCGTACTGCTGCGTCATAGTAGCTCTGCTCCTCTGTGGTCAGGCTGCTGACATCCGCATTCCCGTCCAGTACATCCTGCACATGTCCCGTCATAATCTCTGCATTGTTGCCTGGCTGGACTTCGCAGTACAACGGCCAGTTAAAATATGCGATGGACTGGTTTTCTATGATTTCCTTCGTGGCGTCACTCTTATCCTGTTTGGAATACTCGGAATTGACATTGACAATTTTCATGGCGATTTCCGGGTGCTCATACCCTTTGCGCACCACGACAAACCCCGCGTAAGGTTTCGTATTAATACCGTTAATCTTTCCACTCTCGCCCACAGGACAGGAAATATTAATCCACTCTGCATCTTTTGCCGCGTAAGTGGACGTCTGTGCAACATTAAACGGAGACCACCACGGTCCGATATAGGCTCCGCACTGTCCGCTCGAAATCATTGCCACCACATCGTCGTATGTCCGTGAAGTGAATTCCCTATCCAGGATCCCTTCCTCGTACCACGCATGCACCAATGCCAGTGCGTCCTTCATTTCCGGCTGTACGGAACCGTAGACTGCCTTTCCGTTTTCATCTGTAATCCACACAAACGGATATGCACCAAACGCAGTAAAGATGTTGTCGATGGCAAAGGTATTGTTTGGATAATACCCATACACTTCAGGGTGTACTGCCAGACCTACTGTGTCATCTTTTCCATTGCCATCCGGGTCCTGCGAGACAAACGCCCGCAAAAGCTCCGCTAAATCATCCAATGTTTTCGGCTCTTCCAATCCAAGGTTATCCATCCAGTCTTTGCGCACCCACAGAAAATCCTGCCCGTCACTGAGCTGTGTTTTGGGAATCGCCATGATTTTGCCGTCAAAAGTTACCGTATTAATCGGGTTGTTATCGCTGCCATAGCTCTCATAGGAAGCCCTGACGGTATCACATGCCAGATTGTTGTATACATCTGTCAGATCCTCAATCAAATCGTTATCCACCAAATCTACCAGCGTCGCATAATCACTGACATACATAATATCCGGAATACTCTGGGCCGCAATGCATAAGGACACCTTTTGGTCATAATCCGGTCCCGTGATCGCTTCAAATTCATTTTCGTTCTGGATATTCAGCAGCTCCCGCAAATAGCGGGTGTACGCATTGTTCTCCGCTGTATCCGACTCATATGGTGTCCCTGCCAGAGTATCTGCGCCCTGGTTTGTGAGGTTGTACCCACAGGTGTACGTAACCAGCTCAGGATATTTCCCATAAGGATCGTTTGCTGCCGCGTCCCACGCCGCCTGCTCACTTTCACTCAACTTAACACTGTTTTTCCCCGAATCGCCGCAGCCACCTAACACTGCAGCCGTTGACAGAACAGCAGTCAAAAAAATAAGCACTGATCTTCTCTTCATTTTCTCTCCTCCAGTTACATTGTTTTGGTTATTGATTATTTCCGCATAAAATCTTGATACTGATACATCCAAGCAGTGCGCATTGCTTTGTTATTAATAAATTATCAAATTTCTGTAAAATCGTATATATAAAAAAACCGTAAAACATATCAATTTGCCAACTTCCTTTCCAATATTCTTGGTTATGTTTGACATTATAAAGAATGAAATATATACTGTTTTTATATAAATTAACCGAAGTATGGAGGCAAATGCATTATGTATCGCATTTTAATTGTAGACGATGAAAAATTTGAGCGCGACTGTATCCGATACCTGATCGAATCATCCAGCCTTCCTCTGGAAGTCGTGGAGGCGGATGACGGTACAGGCGCACTTGCGCTTCTGCAGGAGTCTCCTGTTGATATTCTGTTTACGGATGTCCAGATGCCCGTAATGGACGGTCTGGAGCTAATCCGCCATTCCAACGAGCTTCTGCCAGGACTCAAACTGATCATTTTCAGCAGTTTTGCTGATTTTGAGTACGCGCGGACAGCCATTACACTCGGAGTGGAAAACTATATCCTGAAACCGGTGGTATCCGACGAACTTATTGGCACACTCACGTCATTGATCAAGCAGCTGGACGAAGAACAGGATTCCCGCCTGCAGCAAAACAGGCAGCAGACCTTTTTACTCCAGTACGCACTCCAGCTTGCCATTTCTGGAAGCTTCTCTTATGAAGATGCCGATTCCGCTACCGTGGCACAGCTTGAAGCCTTTCAGCTTATGGTACTTGTTGATTTTAGTACTCCATTCCTCCAAAAAAACTATTCTTCGTTCTATGATGCACTGCGCGAACAGCTTCTGCCGGATATGGAATCACTGAATCCTGCACCGAATCAGGCACTTCTATTTCTGCGTACCATCCCTGATTCCGCATGTTTTTGGGAGAGCGTTTTTCTTCCATTTGTCCACAGTCATTTCCAGACAGAATGCTACCTTTCCATCAGTAACCCGCTCTCCCAGTATCCTTCCCTGCAGGACGCATTCAATGCCGTGGAGCAGCAGATGGAACAGCGGTTCTGGATGCCAAAGGAAAGAATATTCACCTCCTCCTCGGAAAGCGGCATTTCGCATAATCCCGAGAGCATAGATGACAACCAGCAGATCAGTCTCATGAAAAGCGCACTCTCCATCAAAAACGCAGAGACTTTCCAGAAGAATCTGGATATCCTGTTCCATAAATACAGTCTTTCTGTTAACCAGTCGCAGATTTATGTGAAATTTATCTTTTCCAATCTGCTGACAGTGATGTACCCCTACCTGCCAGAAGCATACAGCTCCAAGACTGGAACACTTGATGTATTGATTTCACGGATATATCTGCAGAAAGACATCACAGAGATCATGGCATTGATCCAGGAGCTGGCTGATCAGATTTCAGCATCATTTTCTGAAAATACTGATTCTGTACGCAGAGAAATCCTCCTGTTAAAAGAGTATATCCGGGAAAATTACAGCAGAGACCTGTCCGTAGAGGCTCTGGCATCCATTGTATATCTGACGCCGGATTATTTAAGCCGGCTTTTTAAGAAAACGACTGGAAAAAGTCTTTCCCAGTATATCCGCCAATACCGGATGGAAAAAGCGAGGGAGTTATTGCTGCAGACAAACAAAAAAGTCATCCAAATCGGAATTGATGTTGGCTACACCAATTATTCTTATTTTTGCCAGAGTTTCCGGGAATATTTCGGCATCTCTCCCGAAAAATACCGTCAGGGAAATGCACTGTAAAGAATGGGATTTATATAGAAAAAGGAGCATATATGAAACGAATCAACTTTCTTATTCAAAGCCTGAACTACAAAAAGAAACTGGTGCTGACCTGCTTTTTAGTCGGCATTCTTCCGCTGGTTATTATGGGTATCTTCTGCCACACCAAGACAATAAGTCTTTTATTGAGTCAGGAACTGAATTCCATGAACTCTGCCATCTCGACGGCCGTCGATTCCATTGATTCGCAGATTTCCCTATACGAAAATCTGCTCACATACCTGTCCTGTGAAGAATCCATTGTCGTCACCCCGACCGAAACCGTTCAGGGAATCTATGCGACATATGAACAGCTAAATTACAAATTAGATGTCTTTTTAAACAGCATCTATGCCCAACATCCTGAGATTCTTCAAATTACGATTTACAACGCCACAACAGAGTTGACACATGGAAAACAGCTGCGCCCAATCTCTGACCTCGAACAGGAAAGCTGGTATGATGAAACTGCTGTCACCCCACATCCATCGTGGCATTTAAATAATGATGGGACAATCTGTGTCATACAGAAACTCCCAAATCCCTATATCAAATATGTTCAATCTTATTCAGAAAACTGCGTCAGCATCAGCTTTTCCTCGAAACAGTTTTTTAAATCGTTGGACAATATTTCCAACAACTGCCATATTGCAGTTGCATCACCAGAACAGACCATGTATTCCTACACATCTCCCTCTGTGTCTGAACTGTCCCCGGACTCCAGCCGATGGACGACCTTGTCCATGGACATCGACGATTATGGATGGAACATTGTTTTGGAAAAACCGAAAAGTATTCTGACAGCACCTGCTGACAAAATGGCAGTGATCATCATCCTGATTATCTGTGCATGCTTTGCTATCCTTCTGTTTATGGGAAACATTCTTTCTTCCTTTTTCGTCCGCAGAATTGATGCCTTGCATGAAAAGATGCAGCAAGTGCAGCAAGGGGATTTCAATATTTCTATTCATGATGAATGGCCTGATGAAATCGGTGAACTGACCAATACTTTTCAGGAAATGATCAACGAAATTAACCGACTGATTCAGGAAGATTACAAGAATAAGATTGTGCTGAGAGAAACACAGCTAAAAGCGCTGCAGGCTCAAATCAACCCGCATTTTCTCTACAATTGTCTGTCAATGATCAACAGCAAAGCTCTGATGAATGATCAGACTGAAATCAGCCAGTTATCCCAGCTTTTATCCGTGTTTTACCGCACTACACTGAACAAAGGGAAATCGGAGACTACCTTGCAGGATGAGATTAAAAATGTCAAATCCTATATGAATATCCAACAATTGCTTCACGACAACATTTTTGACGTGACTTACCAGATTGACGAACCCCTTCCCGAAATAGAAATCCCGAATTTATTACTGCAGCCTTTGGTTGAAAATTCCCTCGTCCATGGCATTCTGCCGAACAAATCCAGGCGCGGTAAAATATTCTTAACTATTTCCCGCGTCATGGAGCAGGTTCATTTCACTATCTTGGACAACGGACTTGGTATTCCGCGCAAAAAGCTTGACACCCTCCTGCAGACAGACTCGGGGGGATATGGACTGAAAAATGTGCATGAACGACTTCAATTGACCTATGGTGAAACCTGTGGACTGACAATCAACAGTATACTTGACGAGAGTACCATGATCACTTTTTCGATTCCAATACAGGTTTCGTAAGATTGTACTATCATACTTTCATGTATCTGATATGAAAAAGCAAAATAAATATAAATTTCAAAACAAAACGAAGGAGGAACACAAAATGTTAAAAAAATGGTGGCACAACACAATCGGGTATCAAATCTATCCCAAGAGCTTTCAGGATACGAACGGAGACGGTATCGGGGATTTGAAGGGCGTCACTGCACATCTGGATGACCTGGCCGACCTGGGCATCAATGTCATCTGGCTCTGCCCCGTCAACAAATCACCGATGAAAGATCACGGATATGATATCTCGGATTACGACGAAATTGATCCCATGTTTGGATGTAAGGATGATCTCCGGGAGCTGATTGCAAAGGCAGAAGAACGTGGAATCAAAATCCTCATGGATCTGGTCGTAAACCATACCTCCACAGAGCATCCATGGTTTCAGAAGGCACTGGAAGACCCTGACGGGGAATACGGAAAATATTATATCATCCAGGAAGGAAAGGACGGGAAGGAGCCCAACAACTGGCGCTCTATCTTCGGCGGCAGCGCATGGGAGCGAATCAGAGATACCAATCTCTACTATCTCCATCTCTTCACGAAATGGCAGCCCGATCTCAATTGGGAAAATCCTATCCTGCGGCAGCAGATTTATGACATGGTAAACAGATGGCTCGATCTGGGAATCAGGGGGTTTCGCGTCGATGCGATCAGCCACTTGAAAAAGGACTTCACATACCAGAATCTGCCTTCCGATGGCGTGGATGGTTACGTGAACGGCTTTCCCTATTTCAGCAATGTCGATGGGCTTGGCACTTTTCTGAGAGAACTGCAGGAAACTACTTTCAAGCGCTATGACGCTATGACAATCGGCGAAGTCGACGATGATCTTCCAGCTGATGTCCTCCCGGATTTTATCGGTGAGATCGGTTATTTTTCCACAATATTTGATTTTTGCCACGCCACGTTCCATGTCAATTCCGCAGAGTGGAAAGACAGACCCGTGGAAATGATCGATGCGTTGAAAAAACGTCTGTTTGCAAGACAGGACACTATAAAAGGAAAAGGAATGCTCTGCAATTATCTGGAGAACCATGATCTCCCCCGCATTGCAGAACGGTTGATTCCCGCAAAGGAGATTGATTTCTACAGCAAGTCCATGGTGGGCGGCATCAATTTCTTCCTGCCCGGAATCGTATTTCTCTATCAGGGACAGACGATTGGTATGATGGACTACCCAAAAGAGAACATAGATGCATTTGCAGACCCTGCAACATTTATCCACTATGACGAATACCTCCAGAATGGAATGACCGAGACAGAAGCACTCGCCCGGATTAACCTAGAAACACGGGAGCACGCAAGGACACCCATGCAGTGGAGTGACGGGCAGTACGCCGGATTTTCCAGCGCGGAACCATGGTTCCAGGTCAATCCCAATTACAGGCAGATAAACTACGACGCACAGAAAAAGGATCCTGATTCCCTGTACGCATTTTACAAAAAAATGATATCCCTCAGAAAATCGGATGCATTTCAGGAACTGTTCCTTTATGGCGGGTTCAGTCCCATCTATGAGAGCGAACCGGGAATCATTGCATACGAGCGCAGGCTAACCGATAAGAGCGTATGGATTATCAACAATGCAAAATCCACAGAGGCAGTTCTGCCGATACCGGGAACAGTCAAAAAAATATTGCTGTCCAATTATGAGAATCCTGTAGTGCAGAATGATGTTGTGAAATTGCAGCGGTATCAGCTGCTTGTATTAGAGCGTGCTTGAAAAGATTCCAAAATAATAGGACTAAATCAGAATCCCCCTTGCTAAAAGGGACTTTCTGATTTAGTCCTATTATATCAGAGTCATCATCATAATCCTGATAGGAAAATCCTGCCGCAATCGGTGAGAACGCTTTCAATCCATACTTCTTTTGATAAGTGCCATTCTCATCCTCGATCTCATACTCCCCAATCATCCCTCCAAGCACCGCAGAGTACGCTTTATAATAATAGGAAAAGTATTGATATTTCTCATTGAGCGCTGCCTCTGTTGTCTCTCCTGATGTGAGCTTTGATGCAACCTCGTCAATATAGTCTGTCGATTTGCTGTTAAATTCCCCGCCTCCGCGAACAGCAGCATATGCGAGCAGTGTGATCCAGTCAAGATGTACATCGGACTCATACGACTCTATGTCCATAAGACAGGCCTTTTTCAGGGCTTCCTTTGACGCGTTAAAATCCACCCACTTAATAAAGTTATCCTGGGTCTGACTGACCTCCTGAATCTTATTTTCATACAGAAAAATCCCCGCTGCCAGTACAACCGTCATCAGAATCAGGCACGTCATCATTCTATTTTTCACACAATCACCATATCAATATATTATCTGTTCATTATATGTTCGCATACGCGTAATCATGACCGCCAAATCACAGCCGCTTCCCACTATCAGCTGAGAAAGTGCAGAGAACTAGCAAAACAGGCACCAGTATCTGGTGCCTGTCCACAACCTTCTATTTAGTTTTCCGGTTCAATCAGACCATAGGTGTTTCCTTTGCGCTTGTAAACGACATTCACCTCGTCCGTCTCCGCATTGCAGAATACAAAGAAGTCATGTCCAAGAAGCTCCATCTGAACACATGCATCCTCTGCATACATTGGTTTGATATCAAACTTTTTGGTACGAACAATTCGTACCTCATCATCATCCACAGCATAATCATTTTCTATAAAATCAGTCCGTAGACTTGCTGCGCCTGCCTGCTGATCTGCCCTGAATTTGTTCTTATATTTCTTCAACTGCCGCTCAATCACCTCTGCTGCAAGGTCGATTGATACATACATGTCATTGCTCACCTGCTCTGAACGAATGATATTTCCCTTCACAGGAATGGTGACCTCTATCTTCTGCCTCTCCTTCTCAACACTTAGTGTTGCGTGTACCTCCGTTTCTGGCGTGAAATATTTCTCGAGCTTGCCGATTTTGTCCTCAACTGCTGCCTTTAATCCAGGCGTAACGTCAATGTTCTTACCGCTGATAATAAATTTCATTCTGTCCACATCCCTTCGCACTTAATTTCGCAATTAAGTATGTCACCTTAATTGTATTTTGATTATATCATATCCCTATTTTTTTTCCAATATTTTTTGTAATTTATTATAAATTTTTTTCAATTCTTTGTCTTTTTTTAGACATTTTTCAGCATTGTCCAAAACCTGGCAATGTCAATGATTTTATGATAGATTTTTTTCCAAAACTCTATTTTCGTTTATTTTAACAAAACATATTTTCGTTTATATACCCTATGTTTTCCACAAGAAAGCCCGTTCATATCTGTGGATATTGTGGATAACTTGGTGCATAAGTCTATTTATCGCCGCTTTTACCTTTTTTTTGTGTGGATAACTTGTGAACGTATAAAAGAATGACTGTTGTGTTACAAAAAAATGGCCCTGCTTTTTTGTGCACTTTTTTTAAGCAATCGGCCAGGAAGATAAAAGAAAGGTGGATAACAATTATTATCCACCTTAAAATCGATGTACTCTAGAAAATTCTTCTCACTGTCAAAACATTTCGATATGTTGCACTGGAAATAATAATTCCAGTCTTAGATGTGCTGGCATGAACAATCTGTCCATTGCCGACATAAAGACCAACATGGCCTGAATAGCACACAATGTCACCCGGCTGTGCGTTGCTGAGTCCTCCAACATCATATCCCTGGCTTCTCAATGCGGAAGAAGAATGCGGCAGACTCACTCCGAAATTAGAATATACACTCATGACAAACCCGGAACAATCCGTGCCATTTGTAAGGCTTGATCCACCGTATACATACGGATTTCCCACAAACTGCGTCGCATATTCAATGACAGCCTTACCCATCTCACTTCCTTCTGACGATGCTGCTGTACTCCTTGCTACCTCTATTGCTGCCTGATTTGCCTCAGATCTCTGCGCCTGTGCTTCTGCCTGTCTCTGCGCTCTCTCTGCCTCTGTCGCCGCCGCGGCAGCTCTCGCCTCCTCGCGCGCCTTTGCCTCCTTGGCAAGTCTTGCTTCTTCTTCTTCTCTCGACTCAGCATGTACAAAATCAGTTCTCAGATTTACATAGTCTCTTGAAACATAACCATCACCCTCTTCGATGGCAATCTTAACCCATCCGTCAAGCTCTTCGACTACGATAAGTTCTTCCTCAATGGGAACAAGTCCAAGTACTGCGGACTCTGTACTTGCCTCCTTCCGAACCTTAAGGGTTGTTGTATTTACGACTGCATATGTAGTTCCTACCTCTTTTGCAATGGCCTCTGCTTCTTCGCCAACCACACAGTACTCGCCTTTGACATATCCAGTACAATTTCCTGATATAATCTTATACCATCCATCTTTTTCTTCAACAAATTCGCCGACAGACTTATCATACAGTTTCCCGACAATCTCACTTTCCTCACTTGGAAGGCTTCTGACATTGACATAGTTTGTTACCCTGGCAATGACAAGTCCTGAGAAGTCCTGACCATCTTCCTCTGTCTCGGTCTCAACTTCGGTCTCCTCCTCTAATTCCTCGTCAATCTCAATGTCATCATAAGTATCCGTAGCAGAAAACCCTGCACTTGTCTGAAAGTCATCGCTTTCATCGGAATTATCCTCTGTTGTGTCCTCTGTGCCTTCCGTTTCTTCGCTGGATGGCTCTGATTCCGATTCCTCTTCGCTGGATGTTGTCTGCTCTGACGGTTCTTCTGTTGTTTCCTGTGGTACCTCTGTTATACTGTCATCTTCTGAGGTCTCCTGAACCGCCTCCGTGGACACCTGTCCAGACTCTTCTGAAACTTTCTTGTTCGTTGTCTTCTCGGATGCCAATACAATATTGGGCTGCAGACCAGATGCACTTTCAAGATACGCGATGTTCTGAACAACCTCATCCTGAAGATCCTGTATTGTGCTGCTTTCATCCAGCACAACTGCAACTCCTGCTGCAGGTACATCTGATGAATTATGAATCTTTGCATCAAGTGTCATCTGGTAACCGGATAGCGAAAGTGTTCCGACAAGCGCACACGCCGCTGCCTTTACGCCGTACTTGTTCATGTTTATTCCTCCAATGTGTGATATATGTGATGTTGCCATAACTGTTCCTTTTCGCTCTGAACAGTTTGCTTTTTCTTACAATGTTTCATTAATTATTACAGAATTATTACATCCTTGAAATAAATTATCACATTTTACCACAATTGTCAAGATATCTTTTTGCACACAAATGTACTTCCATCACGAAAAATGCTGTTTTTTAAACAAATAATTTGTGAACTTTCGCTATTCTATACCATTTTTCTTTCCAATTCTGCTATTTTCGACTCCATTTATTGCATTTTCGACTATTTATGCATTTATAAATATTTTCGTAACTTTTTAATTTTTTTTGGTGTTCAAATATTCCTGTGCCGAATGAACCGCATTCGCCCCATCTGCCACTGCTGTAACAATTTGACGCATTGGCTTTTTCCTGATATCACCTGCGGCAAAGATGCCTTCACGCGATGTCGCACAGGTTTCGTCTGCGATAATATATCCTTTCTCATCCATTTCCACAAACCCCTGAAAAGCGTTTGTTGCCGGCACGACACCCACAGCTACAAACACACCATTGACATTTCGTCTGCTGTGTTCGCTGCTTTTATTATGATAGAGCTCCACGCCTTCTACCTCTTCGCTGCCCAAAATCGCTTTTACCTCGCTGTCCCAAATTATCTCAACATTTTCAAGAGACAACAGCTTTTTCTGCAGGCTGTCTGCTGCCCTGAGTTGGTCTCGCCGGTGTATGAGATAAACCTTCTGGCAGATACCGGCCAGAAAAATGGCATCCTCCACGGCAGCATCACCACCGCCGACGACTGCAACCGTACTTTTTCGATAAAATGCACCGTCACAGGTAGCGCAATATGACACGCCCATTCCGGCAAGTTCTTTTTCACCCGGCACACCAAGCATGGAGTGGGAGGCTCCTGTCGCAAGTATGACTGTTTTTGCAGTCAGATTCCCTTTATCTGTCTGGATTGCATATCGTGCCTGTTCCTCCACAATCCCTTGCACATCAGCAGTGATAAACTCCACGCCAAGCTGATTGGCATGCTCCCTGAATCTGTCGGATAAGTCTCCCCCGCTCAATCCTGGAAGCCCCAGATAATTATCCACTTCATACGTATTCAGTACCTGTCCGCCGCTGACAGGACTTCTGTCAACAACTGCAGCCTCCAGCCCGGCTCTCACTGCATAGATTGCCGCCCCCATTCCTGCCGGTCCTGAACCAAGGATCAACAAGTCATATATTTTATTTTCCATCATGTCCAACCTCCATCTAATGTTATAATCTGTCCTGTCAAGTACTCATTTCCTGTACACAAAAGCTTTACAAGCTCCGCTACTTCCTCCGGACGCCCAAGTCGGTCAGCCGGTATTTCCTGTACCAGCGTTTTCAGCTCCTCAGAATCAAAACTTTTGTTCATATCTGTGTCAATCACCCCGCAGGCAATCGCATTCACCTGTATATTGCTAGGTCCCAGTTCCTTTGCAAGTGCGCGTGTAAATGCATTGACCCCGCCCTTTGATGCCGAGTAGGCCACCTCCGCCGACGCGCCAACATTTCCCCACACAGAGGAAATATTGACAATCTTTCCCCGACGGCGCCTCACCATCTCTGGCACAGCGCACCTGCATGTCAAAAAGCACGCACTCAAGTTTGTATCAATTACCTCATGCCACTCCTGATAAGTCATATCCGTCAAAAGTCCTATATAGGAAATTCCGGCATTGTTTATCAGCACATCAAGACAGGAAATGTCACGAAACATTTCTATTACCTTTTCCTCATCCGAAATCGAAAATGCATAACAATTACATGTCACTCCGTACCGCTCTTGAAGTTCTTCTGCTAGGCTGTCCAGCAATTCTGTGTTATTGTGACAAGTCATATACAAATCATACCCTGATGACGCAAGCATTGACGCAATCGCTCTTCCGATTCCCCTCGATGCCCCTGTAACCAGCGCCTTTTTTTTGTCCGTCCCATACACTATCATCCGCCTCCTTTCCGATATTTCATACAGTGCACTGCCAAATGAAACAGCCGCAGTGAACCGCGGCTTGTCCAAAACAGATTAGTCCTGTGCGACGACTTCCTTATAAAATTCAGAGTAATCTTTTCTCTTATCTTTTGTGAACTGAATCGCAGTCCGCGGATGCTGGTTCAACAGTCCGGTCATCATGTATTGCAGATCAAATCCCCACACAATACCATCCTCTTTCAGCTTATTCATATATTTCTCAATAAACTGAATCACATAGTAATTATTGTACTTTGGATTGCGCAAAAAGCCGAGCAGCAGCTCCATCGCACAGTTTCCTGCCCCTCTGCCCATGCCAAAGTATGTGGCGTCAAGCCAGTCAACACCATCTCCGACAGCCTCTATGGTATTAGCGAATGCAAGCTGCTGGTTGTTGTGTGCATGTATGCCCAGCTGCTTCCCATATTTGCTGGCAAACTCCATGTAAGTGTCCGCTATGCGCGCAATCTGCTCTGGATACAGGGAGCCAAAGCTGTCAACGATATAAAATACATCTGCGGAAGTTTTTCCCAGAATGTCAAGTGCCACGCGCAGGTCGCTCTCCTGTCCGCTGGATATTGCCATAATGTTGCAGCTCACCTCGTAGCCCTTTTTCTTGGCATCCTCAATCATGTCTGCCGCAGCTGGTATGGTATTTAGATACGTAGCAACACGGATCAAATCAATCGGACTCTCTGAGCGGCTGACGATATCCTTCTTATAATCACATCTCCCGACATCTGCCATAACTGCGATCTTGAGATTGGTATCATTGTCCCCTACAATCTCCCGGATATCATCATCGTCGCAGAACTTCCACTTGCCGAATTTACTCTCGTCAAACATCTCTTTTGATGCCTTATATCCCATCTCCATATAGTCTACGCCAGCCCGGATATTTGATTCGTACAAAGCCCTGACAAACTCATCCGTAAAATAAAAGTCATTCACCAGACCACCATCTCTCAACGTCGCATCCACCACTCTGATACTTGAACGATAATCCATCAAACTAACAATCTCTTTCATTTTCCTCTTCTCCTACCTGTTTATTTTGTAATCTCCAACACTGGTCTCACATTGCAAAAACGCCTGCCCAATACCAGTTTTAAAAATTTTAACACTTTAAAGTGCAAAAGTCAATCCCCATCCAATCCCTTTATAACCGCAAATGATTATCTGTCTGTGGGTTTTCCATATTTTCCTGTTTGTAAATGACTGACTATCTCAAAGAGAGATATCTCTTTGAGAACTTCAAATCGCATAAATTAAGGCTTTAGCCTTTTTGAAAATGCCCGGCAGAAAAAGGTACTAACTACCCCTATGCGGCGTTTTTATATAAGCCCCCACACGGCATGTATTTTAGGAAAAACAAAAGGATATCTATGCAGCCGATACCCTCAATAGGTTTATGTGTCATTATGCTATTTCTTCTTTCAATTCTTTCTTGTATTTGTAGTATGTTCCTTTTGATGTGTTATGCAAATATTCCCTCAATATAGCGTTACTTGCCTTTCTCGATAAGAGGAACAAGCGAAAATAAATAAGCCTACCTTGTCACTTGGCCGGTGAAGGTAGGCTTATAACCTAGTTGGAGGTCTACCACTTTGTGGGCGGTTGTTTCCTCTTTTGTATCTATAATATATCATGTTTCAGCTTTTGTTTCAAGTACAAATTACCGTTAATGTAAACCGTTAGGAAAGTAATAGACTGCTGCCTCTGTGGCTCTATAGGCTTGAAATATTCATCCGGGTTTTCTCTGGCTTCTATCAATTCCTGCCGACATTGTTCTATCCTCCGTAAAAGTTCTTCCCGACTCTCCCCCGGTTATTGCCATTACGTCATCTAAAGAGAAATATTCATGTTCATTAAATGCAGACGCAAGGCTCATCCTCAAACCGCTGTAGATAGCTTCTAATGACAAATCATAGTTTTGTATGCCATCGTCTATAATCGGTTCTAATTCGGCTTTGGTAACGCCATATTTGCCATAATTCACAAGCTGACTGTTTGTAAGTGTGTCCTTATCCGTAATGATCTACCCCACTTTCTCTTTACCGTCCAAACAGTTCCATACACATAATTGAATATTTTTGCCATGCGTTCATATTCTGCTTGATTCATATAAATTTTTCCCCCTAGATAAATTTACACCTGCTTAGCTTTAAAACAACGTAAATCAGTTACATTTTATGACCATAAATAAAAACTTCCTTAAATAGATTGCTCCATAAATTACTATTTTTTGCAATTACGTCTGGTGTTTCCGCTTTTTCCTCCAAAACAATTGAAACTAATTGCGGGCCTAGTGCCTCCCAAACTATTTTGGGAGATTCAACCCACGAATACTTATCCTCTTTTATATCTACCAATGAACGGAAAGCGCCTAATAATGGATAAATTAATCCTTTTGGAACAAGGTACTGCAAATCGCTTTGTGAGTAAATTGACTTCCCTACAATTTCACCATCAGCGTATTTTGCATATTTACGTGTGCCATATCTTTTTCCTGCTCGACTAGCCATAACATTAAAATTACATTCAATATCATCCCACAACTTAAAAACATCAGAAATAATAGGCGTCATATTGGAAATAATATGCTCCCTTTTATCCTTTCCCAAATTTAAAAAGCGTTTTAAGCTTGCTTCCTTTCCCGTATAGCACTGTACCGGTTGTAGTTCTGATAACCGTCCATCGTTATTCCTCATTGGATAAATAGCTTGGTTAAACATATTTAGAACAGTAATAACTTCACGAACATCAATAGGGATAATTTGCGGATCATTATAATGCTCATTCATTTTATATGCGATCCTATTTGAAAAAGGTAATGTACTAAATGCTTTTTTAATTACTTCAAAACTGTCTTTTAATTCCTCAATAGATTTTAAATCTACTTGGACGGAGGTGTTTCGCGCAGCCGCTAATTCAACAGGCGTTTCTAAACCAGTAAAAATTTCCATGAATACATAGCGATCAGCTGAAAGTAAACCTGATTTTTGCGCTTCAAGAATTGCTCTTAATGTATGACCTCCGTCAATATTTCCATGTTTTGATGAGTCCGACAATACAATAGTCACTATTTTCTTTTGGTTATCATAATCAATACTTTCAGCAGAAAGCAAAATTCCGCGATTTAACTCGTGAAAATTTAAATTTTCCAGTAAACTATCATTTATAGCTTTTGCAACATTTGTAGTCATTTTTTGTTCACGTGGATTTGTTTCCATCCAATCTTCAATTTCTTGAGGGATGGATTTTGCTTGCGCATAACATACATATTTTATATGTTTGCCACTTGGATTTACAGGATCTGGATATGCCCCTTATACATAGACAGGTATTTGATGTGTGCGGTGTAGCGCCGCAATACTGCGTCTACCGCTTCTGGCTCTCCGGCAATGGCTTTTTCGATTACCTCAAAAGGTATCAGTTTCTTGTTCCTCATGTTCCAATCTCTCCCATTCTTTCCGTAACTGTGTCAGCGCGACATTTCTTCTGCGGTTTATCGAACTTCTGCAACGTCCGTACAGTCTGCCGATTGCTTCATCACGATAGCCAACGAAGTAATAAAGCAACAGGACTTCCCATTTTATTCCGGCAATCTTGATAATGCTGTTGCTAACCGTTCATCATCAACGATAACTTCCTTTCCCAATACAAGAAATACAGTCGGCTTGTCCTGCTTTTCAAAATAGCTGTCCATAGCAGACGGTTCAAAATATCGTTCTGACATCAGATAGTCGAGGGATATTTCCCGTTCTTCTTTCCGCTTCAAATCCCGCCATGCGTTGATTGCTTCATGGCGCAGGACAATCTTACAGAACGCATGAAACGCATATTCGATATGTTCCATGAACTGTTCAGAATATCTCATTTTCTCTCACCCCCTTTCTTCCCAGCAGGGGGCTATTACAACAAAAACCCATATAGCAGAAAGCGCATGAGTTTTGAGTAATGCGAGTTATTAAGACATACTAAATGATATGTGTGTTCATACCCATAGGCAGAATATCCCGTTCCAAAAGACAGGATTTTTTTGATAATTCACCACAGCCAAAATTACCCATGAAATAAAAAACAGACATAGCAGTACCTCACAATACCGCCATATCCATGAAAGTTATTCTGCCATATAAAAACGGCGGCTTTGATTGTTATTTCAAAACCGCCGTTTAGCCGCTTGTATTCTATTTTGGCGCATGATGATTTTGCCGCCACACAACGGTTTTTTATTAACCGCCGGACGGCATGAAAATCTTCTTTTTATGCGTAGTGATACTTTTCCCTGCTCTGATGAAGAAAAACCAGTGCTACAATCATAGTGATTAACTCTGCTATTGGTACTGCAAGCCATACCCCCGTTACGCCCAAAAGATTAGGCAATGTAAGCAACAGCACTGTAATCAGTCCGAAAGTCCGCAGGAATGACAAAATTGCTGACAGCTTCCCGTTTGATAATGCCGTAAATGTGGCAGAAGTAAAAATGTTCAACCCACAAAACAGAAAACTATAGGGAAAAATCAAAAATCCGTTTCGTGCAATTTCGTAAACAGGAGTTCCCTTTTCTGCAAAAACACTAACCAATGGTGAACCAAAAATAAATGCTATTGCAAAAACAGTGACCGAAACAAAGACAATGAACCGCATACAAATTGAAAATACATTTTTTAGCTGTTTTTCGTCCTGCTTCCCATAGTTATAGCTGATAACAGGGGCTACTCCCATAGAAAAACCTATGTAAAGCGCACTTAATAAAAACTGCGTATAGATAATGATTGTGATTGCCGCAACCCCATTTTCCCCAAGCAGTTTCATCATAATGCAGTTAAAAAGGAATGTTGTAACCGCTGTTGCCACCTGACTTACCATTTCCGAAAAACCATTGGTACAGCTTTCAGCCAATACGGAAAAATCTATGACTGGCTTCCTAAAATGCAGACTGTTTTTCTTTGTGGAAAAGAACCACAATCCAATCACCGCCGGTATCATATAGCCAATGCCCGTACCAAACGCCGCCCCCTTAATGCCCATGTGAAGCGGCACCATAAAAATATAGTCCAGTAAAATATTAGCGATTCCCGCGCTTACGCCAAGCACCATACCCATTCCGGGGCGTCCTGCTGTTACGATTAGATTTTGAAAAAGCACTTGCAGAATACTTGCGGGCGTGAATAACAGCAGAATGAAAAGGTATTCTTTGCAGTATGGAAATAGAATACTGCTTGCTCCAAGCCCCCAGACAATCCTGTCAATAAAAACCGTCCCCAAGACTGCAATCAATACACCAAGCAAAATGCCAGCTGAAATAATCAGCGTAAAATCCTGTGCCGCCCTCTTTTGTTCTCCTGCTCCCATTTTGCACGCTACAATCGCGCTTCCTCCGGTTGCAAGCATAGTTCCAAGACCGACAATCAGATTGATAACAGGGCAGACGATATTCAATGCCGAAAGTGCATTTGTATCTACAAATCGTGCTATAAAAATTGTGTCAACGACTGTATACAGCCCCATGAATATCATCATTAAAATTGTAGGAAATGCAAATTTCAACAATGATTTTATTGCAAAGTTCTGTGATAGTGGATTTTGGTCACTCATTGTCCTCGCCCTCCGATTTTTCTCTGTGAAGTATAAAACGCTGTGTCGGATAGCCAAATTCAATTAACAGTTCTGCTTCAGCAAAACCAAGACTTCCCCATACCTCCCGATAGCCTGTGTCTGCCTTGTCACCCTCCCGAAAAGTCGTCACGCTAATCTGTGCGGAACGTGCAAGTTCATACAATGCCTTTTCGCAAAATGCTTTCGCTATCCCTCTTTTCCGATACTGTGGGTGTACCCCAAAGAAATCAATGCTCCCCGCCACCTCGTTAAACGCCATAATCCCGATTGCCGTATCAGTGTCTTTCAAAATCAATGCACGCTTATTTTTGATATACTCCTGCAACTGTGCAAGGTATTGTTTTTCGTCCAAGTGCGGGAAACCGTCAATGACAAGGTGAACCAGTTCTATCCATTTGGGTATATCTTCCTGTGTTGCAAAGACGATTTTATCCTGCCATTCTTTTTCCTCTAAATTTGTAGGATTTTCATTCAAGACATATCTTAGCTGCAATGGATAAAATTCTTCTTCCGCCCTGTACCTGTTAGGGGATTTTTTATACATGGCTTTGAAAATATCCGTAAAGGACTGCTGGCTCTCATATCCGGCAGAAAGTGCAATTTCAAGGATTGGTCTGTCGGAAAGTACAAGCAGTTTTGCGGCTTCGGTCAACTGGCGGCGTTGTACATAATCGTGGATTGTCAACCCTACCGTATCTGTAAACATTCGGTGCAAATGATATTTTGAATAATGTACAGCCCCCGCAACTGTTTCCAAGTCCAGTTTTTCGTGCAGGTGGCTTTCGATATAGTCGATTGCCGCCATTACATTTTTGATATTTCCCGGCATTGCAGCTTCCTCCTTTCTTTTTAGTGACAGGTTAGAAATTATGATTTCTGACCTGTCACTATATTATAGCAGGATATTTCATTCCGCTTTTCATATATCTTGCGGTTTTAAGGACAAGTATTTACCAGTATACAACAGTCTACCCCTATAAGAAAGATTTTTAGCCATTTTCTTCTGATGCATTGGCATTTCCAAAACTTCCCCGTATTAAGAAGCAAGGAAATCTTTTTGAAGAATTTTTCTCAAAACTCCGTCAAAAACGCCCTGTGTGGTGTTGTAGGTAGTGAGAGGGTTTTCAAGAGGGTTTGGGATTCTTCCCAACAAGCAAAATCTGTCCGTCAAGCAATAGGCGCGAACGGGCAGATTTACGGAAAAGGGTACCTTTTTCCTATGCTTGCTCCGAAACTTATCATTTAGCAAATACGGAAAGGAAGGGAAAAGAATGGATTGGGAACTGGAAATCAAGGACGGCGGCTATCTGCCGGAAAAAGGGAAGCCGACAGAGGAAACCGTCTGCTACAAAATCGGCGGCACATACTATGAAGTGTCTACCTCCTGCGGCGGCTCGGAACGGCTCCGCGACAAGATGATACGGCTCATAAAATCGGAAACGTCATTCCGCCCAATGACAGACAGGGATAAGTACGCTATAATAAGATTAGCACTTCTGTTTGTCGGGCGTTCATTACAGGAGGAATGAACATATGACAGCAAATACATATAAGCCCGGACAGATAACAGCATTATACGCCCGTCTTTCGCAGGAAGATACGTTAGAGGGCGACAGCAACAGCATTGTGAACCAGAAAGCAGTCCTCTCCAAATATGCGGCGGACAACGGCTTTACAAATCCCGTGTTCTTCATTGACGACGGCGTATCTGGTGTGACGTTTGACAGACCAAATTTTAACCGCATGATTGCAGAGATTGAAGCCGGAAACGTGGCAACGGTCATTGTCAAGGATATGTCAAGGTTAGGGCGCGATTATCTGAAAGTCGGCTACTATACGGAAATCTTTTTCGTGGAGCGTGACGTTAGATATATCGCAATCAATGACGGAGTAGACAGCGCAAAAGGCGACAACGATTTTACCCCGTTCCGTAACCTGTTTAACGATTTTTACGCCAAAGACACAAGCAAAAAGGTAAGGGCAATCAAACGGGCGCAGGGACAGGCGGGGGAACATCTGACAAAGCCGCCCTACGGCTACATAGTAAGCCCTACGGACAAAAAGCAATGGATTGTAGACGAGGAAGCCGCCGCTGTGGTGAAGCGGATTTTTAATTTATGTATCGCCGGAAAAGGCCCAATGCGGATAGCAAAAATCCTCAAAGAAGATAAGGTACTGACCGTAAAAGCCTACTATGCGGAAAAAAAGGGAAAAGCCTTTCCAGACAATCCGTATAACTGGAACGAAAACAGCATTGTTGCTATTTTGGAGCGCATGGACTACTGCGGGCATACGGTGAACTTCAAAAGCTACTCTAAATCCCACAAGTTGAAAAAGCGGATTCCAACCACAAAGGAACAGCAGGCTATCTTTTTCAATACCCAAGAAGCGATTGTAGAGGACGCTATTTTTAAACGGGGACAGGAACTAAGGGCAAACAAACGCCGCCCTACAAAGGCAGACCGACAGGGTTTGTTCTCCGACTTGGTATACTGTGCGGATTGCGGGGGCAAATTACACTTTGCTACCTGCAAAAGTTTTAACGACTCACAAGACCATTACCGCTGTGCAAAGTATAAGAGCGATATGGGAAGCTGTACGGCGCACTTTATCCGCGAGGAAGTGTTGAAGCAAATCGTATGGGGCAGGATATTTGATGTGACCGCCCTTTTCTTTGATGACATCATGGCTTTCCATGAAATTATGTATCAGCAACGCTTCGCTGAAACAGAAAAGAAAATGAAGCGCAGGAAACGTGAAGTCGAACAGGCGCAAAAGCGGATAGCGGAACTTGACCGTATCTTCAAGCGGATTTATGAGGATGACATAAGTGGCGCAATCAGCCATGACAGATTTTTGAAGCTGTCCGCAGAGTATGAAGCAGAACAGAGGGAACTGGAAGAAAAAGTCAAGGCAGACCAGCAGGAGTCGATACCTTCGAACAGAACAAAAGCGATTTTGACAGCTTCGCCGCGATTATCCGCAAGTATGTG
>CAMWXE010000007.1 GCA_947178145.1 uncultured Lachnospiraceae bacterium
AACGTCCTCCGAAACCAGAAGGGAAAACCGATGCTACAGCTTAACATTGTAGCATTGGCGTATTGCTATGCCTAAATCTGGCGTGGGTGTGAAAAGTAACGTCGCGGGGAGGGAAATCGTGTTTTTTGTTGGATATGCTTGAAAACGGCAAAATTTTAGAATATAATGTCAAATGGGATAGTATAAACGGCGTGACCAATGAAAAATATTGGAAATGTCGATAAACTGAAGGAAATGAGCAAGGGTGAAGAACTATTATGGCAAGGCAAAAGCAGTGGGATAAGTATGAGGCGGCTATTCTGCTTGATTACTATTTGCAGTATTTGGATGGTAAACTCACTCGTGAAAAAGCAATCCGAATCGTGTCGGCAAAACTAAGAAAGATGGCAGAAACCAAAAACATTTGTATTGATGAAATATATAGGAATACAAATGGGATTGCATTTCAAATGCACAGCATGGAGTCAGCATATAAAGGTTTTACGGTAATGAAGCCAGCCACCAAGCTGTTTATTGAAACGGTTAGGTTGCTAAAAAATGATAAGGAACAGTATAACAAACTACTGAAGGAGGCAAGAGAGATGGCTGAAGTGCCCCCAAAAGATAGCCGGGAAGAACATCCTGCGATAGAAAGCGAAACTAAAAGTAGAGTAGCAGAACTTGAATTTGCAAAAGACACTGAGCTGTCAAAGGTACGGAATGAACAGGGCAAGGATGCAGCAAATGTAGTTACGAGAAGCAGGAACACCCCTAATGGCGATACTTTCTTTCGCTGGCTAAACGAAGAACAGGGTATGGCAAGTTCTTCCTGTCGCAGCTATGTTTCTGCCATAAATACGGCGGAACGGTATGCAATAGAAAATAATTTTAACCATTGCATATTATATACGGACAATTATCAGGAAGCCAAAGCAACTGCCGATGAGCTGTTTGAGGATTATTCCTTTATGGAATGTAATGATCAGCAGCACAACAGGTTAAGGACAGCAATCAATAAACTTTTGACATATATTGAAAATGGCGGAAATGATATTGTTGTACAAATACCCTCGGCTGATCTTGTACCATTTACTGAAATTCTTATCGAAAGGTTTCCGAAAGGGTATAGGATTGGTTCAACCATTGAGCTTAAAAGGTTTAAACGGTATTGGGAAGAACTTTATGATGTCAAAATTGATATGGATGATAGCAGTGTTGAGAAAAATATTGAACATTGTGGGATTATTCATGAAGAAAAGATATATATGCCGCAAAAAATGCTTGACGAGAATATGAAAGAAAAATTGTTTTCGTATATCAACAATAGTTTTCAATCCGGCAAATCCGTCATCTATTATGAAGCCTTGTTTAAGGAGTTTTCGGATGATTTTTTTGGATATTGTATGTATAATGCAAGTATGCTCCATGCTTATTTGGATTATATGAATGATGGAAGTTACTTCGTTGGGAAAGATTATATTTTAAAGGATGCTTCTGTCAAGGTTGAGCCTTACGATGAAGTAAAAGAATGCCTTATAAGGCAGGCAGCCCCAATGGGATATGGTGAAATATTTGTTGCTCTTTCACATATTCCAGAGCAGAAAATAAGAAATATACTTGCACAAAATGGCGAGTTTGTCAGCAATGGGCGGGGCGAATACTTTCATATAGACATCACGACTTTCAGTGATGATGAGATGGGGGATATAACAGAAATTATCGAAAACACGATTGCGGAAAAGCAGTTTATCAGTGGAAATGAATTAGTTGACAGCATAAAGAAAAAATATCCGTATGTGATTGAGCAAAATGCATTGCTATCGGATATAGGTGTGAGGAATGCGATTAGGTACAAATTAAAGGACAAGTTTTCTTTCAATGGAAACATCATCAGTTCGAGCAAAAAGCCTTTATCCATGATGGGAGTTTTTGCTGATTTTTGCAGACAAAGAGCCTCTTTTACGCTTGATGAGCTGAAAATATTTAAACAAGAGCTGGGTACTGAGATTTACTTTGATGCAGTGTATGAAAATTCATTAAGAATAAGTAAGAATGAGTTCGTTTCCAAAACACAGGCTTCTTTCAGACTAGAAGAAACAGATGCGGTAATAGACCGTTTTTGCGATGTAGATTATATTGCTATAAGAAAAATCAATCAATTTGGATTGTTTCCCGATGCTGGATTTAGCTGGAATAGTTTTTTGCTTGAACATTATGTTGCAATGTACAGCCCGAATTATAAACTGCTGCATTCCAATTACAATGAGGGTGCTTGCGTTGGCGGCATTGTAAAGAAATCTTCCGGCATAGACACATTTGACGAGTTGGTAATTGATGTGCTTGCACGGAGCGGTCTTCCTTTGCAAAAGGAAACGGCATTGCAGTATCTATGCGATGAGGGCTATATGGCTCGAAGAAATTATTCAGGCATCGAACAGCTGCTTATCAAGGCAAAAGAACTGAGAAACCAGAAGGGGCTTTAAAATTATGTATTCGTATGAATGGGATATTAAAACCGGAGGCTTGCTATTGAACAGTTCCCCGCTGCCTTTCAGCAAAGAGCCGAGACCGGTTTACTATAAAGAATTAGACATCCTTGGATTTGATAAATATTGGAATTATGACAAGAATGACGCTTACCCATATATGTGGGCAGAAGCAAATAACTATTGGTATAGAGGAAAGCTTGTCGCCAAAACAAAGGGAGGCTCATTATATTCAGCACCGGAACTGCTGATTGTGGAAGAACCTGAACCGGAGAATGCACCGCTTCGGTTTGTAGATGTGCCGGGGATGGTTGATAAAAATAAAGGATTGATAGAAAAACTGACACAGGATACCATAAAAAAGGTATTCAATACCTATGCCCGGTTCAAAGATAAGGTAGACGTTTTTTATGTGGCATTTAGCGGGGGGAAGGACAGCATCGTAACACTTGATATTGTCCAAAGAGCGTTGCCTCACAACAGCTTCAAAGTGTTATTCGGCGATACTGGAATGGAGTTTCCGGATACTTATGATACGGTTGGGATAATAGAAAAAGAATGTCATCATCAAGGCATTGAGTTTATCAGAGCAAAATCAGATTTAAATCCGCATTGTACATGGAAACAATTTGGTTCTCCGTCAAAAGTTACAAGGTGGTGCTGCAGTGTGCATAAAACCTCGCCACAAATACTTGCTTTAAGGAATAATTTGGGCAAGATTGATTTTACAGGAATGGCTTTTGTGGGCGTTAGAGCTAGTGAAAGTGCGTCAAGAAGTGAATATGACTATATCAGTTTAGGAGAAAAACATAAAGGGCAGTATAGCTGTAATCCGATTCTTGAATGGAATGCGGCTGAATTATATTTATATGTTTATTCGGAAAATCTTCATTTGAACGAGGCATACAAAAAAGGGAACAATAGGGCTGGCTGTTTAGTATGCCCCAATGTATCTGAGAAAAATGCTTATTTTAGAAGAACCTGCTATCCAAAAGAAGTAGATGAGTATATGAATATAATTGCTGATTTATATAAAGAAAGCATTCCCGCAGAAGAAAAGATGAAAGAATTTTTGGAGAATACTGGATGGAAAGCACGTATGAACGGAAGGGATGTGTCTATTGACATTGGATGTACGGAACTGATGTCGGGGGACAAGTATATCCTTAAAGTGAGAAAACCTAAAAACGATTGGAGAGAATGGATAAAAACGATAGGCGTTCTCTTAAATGAGTCTTCGCCGTATAGGATTGATTTTAGACGAAATGAGTATTCCTTTGAGGTTATTGAATTGGCTGACGGTTATGAAGTGGTGCTAGATAAATATCTTGCAAAAACGGCACCTTTATTTGTCAAATTATTAAAAAATGTGTTTCATAAAGCAGCGTGTTGTATTGGATGCCATGAATGCGAAGCAGATTGCCAAAAAGGATGTATCACAATGATAAACGGCAAAGTAAAAATAAGTGAGAACTGCGTAAGATGTTCTCAGTGTCATAAGGTTGATAGAGGGTGCCTAATTTATAAATCGTTAGAGATGCCAAAAGGAGGGGCTAAAATGGAAACAAAAAGTTTAAATTGTTATTCCACTCATGCGCCAAAGAAAGAGTGGATTAACCAATATTTTTCACAAAAAGATGAATTTGTAACAAATAACTCATTGGGATCGCAGATGTTTAGTTTTTTCAAACGATTTTTAAGAGACGCAGAGCTCATTGATGGAGACTCTTTTAGTGAATTTGCAAAAGTAATTGATTATATTGGAATAGATGAGTTAGAAAGTTGGGGATTGATTTTGACCAATTTGGTGTACAGTCCGCAAATAAACTGGTTTGTGAAGAATGTCAAAATGAATGAAAAATCTTCAAAAGAATACATTACTTCTATGTTGGTTGATAGTGGAACGAATGAGAGGGCGGCTAATGATATATTTAGGTCGTTTGTAAGATTTGTTGAACTGCCATTTGCAGAAGTGGGCATGGGATTCTCTGAGAAAGAAAAGAATAGGGTTATATCTGTCACAAGAACTCCTTGGCAGAACCCTGACCCTCGTGTGATTCTTTACAGCTTGTACAAGTTTGCGGAGAACTGTGGAGATTATTACCAGTTCACCCTTTCCCGACTGTTAAATCATGAAATCGACAGCGACGGAGTAAGCCCTACGGAAATCTTCGGGCTTGACCGTGAACAAATGGAAAAGATACTGAACGGCTTGTCTGTAAATTATCCGGAGTTTATTGCCGTATCATTTACCTTGGACTTGGATAATATTACGTTGCGAAATGACAAGGCATCAAAAGATGTCCTTGAATTGTTTTAAGGAGGAGACAGCGACATGGCGCTTGATATTTATCGTCATTACTTTGACATTGACCCGGATTATTTTCCGGCAGTCAATGAATCGGTAATCAATAATAATCCGGATATGTGGAAAAAGTATTATCCACACGCTACTTTTGTGAAGCTGATTAAGGATACAGTGAGTGTTCTGCGCAGAGAGCAAAAACATTCCATTTGGGTGGAGGGCGCTTATGGCACAGGTAAATCCCACGCTGTATTAACCTTGAAAAAACTTCTTGATGTGTCCGAAGAAGAAACAAGGGAATACTTTCAGAAATTCCAAATGGATAATGACCTTTTCAATAAACTGCAAAATGCTAAGAACAGTGGGGAGATTCTTACCGTACATAGATATGGTTCTTCCTCTATTCGTGGTGACCACAATCTTGTGTTTGCCATACAGGAAAGCATTGAAAAGGCACTGAAAGACAGGGGGATTGGGAACAAAGGCAACAGTGCTATGAAAGGAGCTATTGCAAAATGGCTTGAAGATTCTGCAAATAAGGGCTATTTCAATTCTCTTGTAACAGGGGAATATTCCAATTTATTTGGTGGTGATAATGCGGATAATATTTTAGAGAAGTTAAATGACTTGTCAGGTGATGCGCTGATTGCACTTATGGATAAAATCTTTAAGGTGGCTGACGAACGTCAGATTAAAGTTTTGTCGTTGGACACTACCGGTCTTGTGTCTTGGATAAAAGAGATTATTAAGGCAAACAATCTCAAAGCTATTGTATTCATATGGGATGAGTTTACAGAGTATTTTAATAATAATGCGAGAAGTCTTACTGGTTTTCAGGAAATCGCCGAGCTTAGTGAAACTGACCCGTTCTATTTAATTATTGTAACCCATAAAAGCGCCGGCCTATTTGATGATGCAGATAAGGATAAGTTTAAGATTCTTGACCGTTTTATCAAGCCGACCTGTATCATTGAACTTCCAGAAAACATGGCATTCCAGCTTATGGGAGCGGCTATGGAGAAAAATAAGGATGAAGCAGTCAGTGCGGATTGGGAAATGACGGTTGATGATCTTTATGACAGAACCCATGCTTCCAGATCATTAGTGAAGAGCAGCGCCAATATCTCTGATGATGAATTAAAAAATATTCTGCCTATCCACCCATACACGGCATTATTGCTCAAACATATTTCTTCTGCGTTTGATTCTAATCAGCGCAGTATGTTTGATTTTATCAAAAATGACAGGGGCGATGAAATCAAGGGTTTCCAATGGTTTATTGACAACTATGGTCCGGACAATGAGAATCCCTTGCTTACAATAGATATGATATGGGAATTTTTTTACGAAAAGGGAAAGGAATATCTTTCTCATGATATTCGTTCGATTTTGGACTGCTATTCCCATGCAGCTGCCAAACAGCTCAGTTATGATGAAAAACGGGTTTTGAGAACAGTTCTTCTTTTGCAGGCAATCTCCCAAAAGGTGGGAGATTCTGTTGAGTTGTTTATTCCCAATGAAAAAAATATTAATAATGCCTTTGAAGGTTCGGATATGGATAATGGAGCTGCCGGAAGATGCGCGGAAAAGCTTGTCCGTGACGAAGTACTTTATAAAAAGCCTCTTGGCGGTGGACAGACACAATATTCTGCCTTAGTAAATGCCGGGGATATGGCGGCGATTGATAAATTTAAAGAAGAAGTCAATAAGAAATCCACATCGTCACTGATTAATGAGGGGCAGGTTTCAGAGGCTGTTACATTGGGCGGTGCTTTAAAACTGCGTTATGAGATGAGATATGTTTCATCATCTGATTTTGATTCGACCATTCGGTTGTTGCGTAATCAGGAGGGCAGTTTTGCCAACAAAATAGTTGCTGTTGTATCCTTTGCAAAAGATGACAGCGAAAGCGTTGTACTTGGCAAAAAGATTAAAAGCGCATTGGAAGATGGCAGCTATAAGATGATATTTATCGATACGTCTACTACTACGTTTGGAAAAGACGGCTATGAGCAGTATTGCGAAAATATGGCACAGGCTATGTATTATCAGGGCAAAGAGAATAATTTGGCACGTCAATATGAAACGAATGCCAAAGAAGCGTTGAAAAAGTGGAAAAACCGTATTTCCAGTGGTGAGTTTGTTGTCTATACTTCTGAAAAACAAGATGGCGAGCGAGCAACAACGATTGATGCGCTGTATACTGCCCTGTCCAGCATTAATAGGAGCAAGTACAGGAATTGCTTGGAAGGCGCTTATACTGTGACGGATAATATGTATATGCCAAGTTCTTTAAAGCAAGGAGTTGCCTGTGGCATAAAGCAGGAAACGCAGGGGACATTCAGATCTTCTAATCCTGCCACGAAGCTTGAGAATGCCATAGGGGAAGCTTGGAATTATCAGGGAAAGTATTGGGTGGATAAACCGCACCTTTTGATTTCAAAAATTAAGAACAGGGTAGAAGAACTCATAAAAGAAGGCTTTGATAATGGCGGGCGTATCTCTATTGCGAGAATCTATGACGAGTTAAAGGCGGAGCCTTTTGGTTTTATGCCCTGCAATCTTTCTGCATTTGTGATGGGATTTGTATTGAAAGAATATGTTGATGGATTTAGTTGGAGCGATGGTCTTACGAATGATGTATTAACTGTGAATAAGCTGCAGGAAATGGTTGATGAGATTATCAAATTACAGATTACAGCGAATCCGAGGTACAAGGATAAATATATCGTGGCAATGACAGAAGAAGAAAAGGCTTTTAATGAGGCCACATCTGTTGCTTTTAGTATTTCAAAAAGTTTTTGCACATCGGTTGAACAAACGAGGGAGCGCATCCGTAGTAAGATGAAAGAATATACGTTTCCTATTTGGACGCTGAAATCAATCATTAGAAGTGAAAATACAAAAACAGACGAAGCAACTCTTGCGAAACTCATCGACTATTACTGCGGCATCGCAAACAGCAGCAATATGGGGGTGGATCACACAAGTGATAATGACATTGCCTATGCGATTGGCAAGCTGTGTATTGCCAATAAGGATGCTGCTGCCGATTTAAGTACGCTTTTAAGCAAGGGAAAATGCACGGAAGGAATGAAAGCTTATCTGAAAGAGTTCGAGAACGGAGAACTGGTTGCGCTGGCTGAAGAAGTCGGGGATGGCGGTCAGTATATCAACGTGCTTCGGAAAAAGTTTGATGCAGATGCGGCAAATTGGGTATGGAATCTTGAGACGGTACAGCAGAAGATAAGGGAAGTAATTTTGGAATATAAGATTATTGCGGAAAGCAATAAAGTCATTTCAAAAAGTACGAATTTCGACAGCACGATTAGGGAATGGTGTGATAAGTGCCAGTATATTAGGGTTTCCTATCTGGCTGCAAAGAACTACTTGGACGATTTTGGCGCATTCTTGGAAATGCTTTATCATGTCAAAAAATCCGGGGTAATACTGGATTCACAGAGGCAGAAATTCTATGCTCTGCTTTTTGCAAACGAAGAAAATTTCAGGGCTTTCTACGGAAATCAAGTTGATTTGTTTAAGAAAGTCTGTGAATTTTATATTGAGGGATTTACAGAAGAAGAAATTCGTGAAATTTACAATATGATTCCTGCTGGTTCATTCACAAAGGAAAAGACAGAGTATACCACCATTGTAAACGACAAAGTCGAGGAATATAAGCGAAACAGCAAGTCTGCGAAGTTGAAAGCGTTTTGGAAAGAAAAAACCAAAACAGATACTCCGAGGGAGTGGTCTAAGAAGTATAAAATGCCTATTTTATGTATGGTGGAGGATAAGGATATTCAAGTGGCAAGGGCGGCATTCGGGGCTGTCAATCAAATGCATCCTGATGAAATTTCCATAGATAGGGCGGCTGCTTATTTCCAAACCGCTGGTTTTTTTGCTAGGTTGGAAGATGAGAACGCAAGAAACAGGGCATTTGTTGAAACGATTATTAAGGATTATGATGTGATGCTGAATGACATTGATGAAGTGAAACGGTATTTGGACAGCAGAATCACAGCGGATCCTTACGATTGGTTTGGTTTGCCGGAAGTCGATAAGAAGCTAAAGCAGCTTGCTGAGGCAAAATACAATCAAGGCGGCTGTGACAAGGCGCTTGAAAAGATAGACAATATGGAATTGGCAGATGTGAAGCGGTACTTAAAAGATCTTATCAAAGATGATATGATTGTGGGCATGGCGATTATCAAAGGAAACTAAGGAGGACAGGGATGAACCTGGATGCTTGTATAAAAAAGATAACGAAATATTTGGCATCAGAAAATGCCCAGCCGTTACTTGTAAATGTTCAAAATGGCATGGATTTAGACAGGCTCAAAACATATTTTGACGTGGATGGCAATGAGTTTATTGATGCTTCAAGATTCTGCAATAAAGATGAACTGCCACGCATTGAAGTTTTGCTTGCGGATATTTCCATGAAAAAGAAAAATTGCTTTCTGTTAGGGTTGACTTCTTTTTTGAGGTTCTATGGAGAGGAAGAAATAAGGAAACATTTAGCAAACATTGTCAACATGACTATTGCCGGTCATGTTGTAGTTGTGGTTTATCAATGTGACAGGCAGTTAAGTTTCTCCGACCCAAGGCTGTCACGCAGCATTTGCTTACTTGACGGCGATGCGGTAGCGTTACCGAAATTAGTATTTGTGTCAAATGAACTTTCAGTTGCCTTATCCGAATATAGTATTGTCGGGATTGATGCCATTGCAAAAGAAATTGAAAGCCCAAATGTAGAAAAAATATTCGTGGTTACAACAAAGCATAAGGAAATGTATCCACAGTCAATATATTCTATTACTGATATGAGCAAGGCTTATGAGGTGATAATCGGGAAAGATGCCACGCTATCACATATTGATGAAGTGATGGGAACTTCAAGCCAATGGGATTATCTGCTTTCCCTGATTGACACAGGAAAAACATTTATAGAAATATGTAACAGTGAGTTTGGAAATTATCAGAGTCTGGAAATTGCAATTTCAAGCTATAGTGGGTATTCTGAACAGAAAAAGTGGCTGTATTTTATTGCATTGAAACTGTTTGGAGCTGCCAATAACAGTTGTCTGGCTGTTGCTGCCAGCCATGCTGCTGCGTATTCAAAACTAATACGGGAAGTGTATAGAGGTATTTTGGAAAAGAAACATACAGACAGGGATTTTGATAATTTTTATCAGACAAGGAAGTCCCTGCTGATAGCTTTTGGGAATCCTGTAGATGAAGTAGTTGATTTTTGCAAAGTGGTTTTGCAGAAAGAAGAAAAGGCTATTTATTATTTGACGGATAATACAAGGCAGGAAAAGGAACTTATTTTCTCGTTACTTGAAAAGTATTATCAGAGCATGGAAAAGAGCGGGATTGAGAAAATATTATCCGTGGTATATCCTGATTTGTGTGCGTATATCCGTGATTACAGATATAATATTCCTTTGCTCGACAGATATTTTTCTCTGTATACATATAGTAAGATAATCAACAAAGTAGCACCGGAATTAGAGGAGATTGTGGAAAAGCAGGCTGTGCTTCGTGAGTACAATTTGTTGCTGGAACCTCGTACCGTAAAGATGGATGAGATAGATAAAACTGCTTCGCAGTTGTATTTTATGGATGCAATGGGTGTTGAATACTTATCATACATTCTTACAAAATGCAAGGATAAAGAGTTGATGGCTAACATTACAATCTGTTGCGCCAATCTGCCTTCCATTACAAGCAAAAACAAGGAGTTTGTTGCAGAGTTTGAAATGCGGGGGCTTGTGGTTAATCCGATTAAGGAACTGGATGAAATCAAACATCATGGTATCAACGATTACGATTACAGGCAAAAGAAGCAGCCGATCCATATAATTAGGGAGTTAGAAATCATCAATGAGGCTCTTGATAATATTAAATTGAAATTATCACAGGGGCTTTGTAATAAGGCGATTATGGTATCTGACCACGGCGCAAGCAGGCTGGCAGTCATACACGAAACTGAAAATATGTGGGAAATGTCGTCTAAGGGGGAACATTCCGGAAGATGCTGCCCAAAATCGGATGCTGATGTTAAGAGTGAATTTGCCACAGAAGAAGATGGCTTTTGGGTTCTCGCCAATTATGACCGCTTTAAAGGCGGAAGAAAGGCAAATGTAGAGGTACACGGTGGGGCAACTTTGGAGGAAGTTGTTGTTCCGATTATTGAAATAACAAAATTCGATGACGAAATAGAAGTATCCATTGTTGATAAAGTGATTACCGTAAGCTTTAGAAAAAAAGCGGCTATCCGATTATTCTCCAAAACAAAGCTGAAAAATGTGACGGTTTTAGTTGAGGGAGAATATTATGAGGCAAAAGAACTGGATAATAATTTGTATCTCGTGGATTTGCCAAAGTTAAAAAAGGCAAAAAAGTATAATGTTGATGTTTTTGCATCAAATAACTTGGTTGCTCCGGGGTTGGCTTTTGAAATAAAAAAAGAAAGCTCCCAAGAAAAAGAGTTGCTGTAATATAATGGAACGAGGAGGATTCATATGCAGGAAAAACTAAGAGAATGCTTTGATGAGATGGTTGTTTATAAAGACTTGAAGAAAAGCAATTTCTTTTCGGCTTTAAGTCTGCCGTCATTCCTTCGAGACTGGCTGCTGAAAAAATTTGGCGATGATGAGGGGAATTTTGATATAGACGAACTTACGGATTTTATTCATACTTACCTTCCGCGCAAAGACGAATGGATAAGCATAAAAAACAGGATTGTTTATGAAAATGAGAGGGTAAAGATTCTTACGAAGATTTCTGTTGATATAAACATCAAGAATCAGGAAATAACTTTCGCCTTGCCGGACTTTGGCTTAACTAATAAAGAAACCATCATTGAACCATATATTTGGGATGAATGCAAGGACGAGCTTGTTAAGGGAAAGGAAACATGGGGCGTAGTTGAACTAGGCTATAGATTGCCTGATGAGGAATTGAAAATTCAGGGCAAAATAAAACTGACAGGTTTCACAAATTTTTGTCCATACACGATTGACCTTGATTATTACAAAGATGTAAGAAACGAGTTTGCCACGAGCGAGTGGATTGATGTTTTGCTTGGGTCAATTGACTATAATGCTGCCGGATATGAAGATGAACATCAAAAATTAACTATGCTGACCCGCTTGCTGCCATTCATAGAAAAAAGACTCAACTTAATAGAGCTTGCACCAAAAGGCACAGGAAAATCATACTTATTTGGACGTGTGAGTAAATTCGGATGGCTTTCTTCTGGTGGTGTAATGTCAAGAGCAAAGATGTTTTACGACATCAGCAAACGGACACAAGGGTTAGTCTGCAATAATGATTACGTTGCTTTAGATGAAGTTCAGACGATTTCCTTCACGGATATGGATGAAATGAGGGCTGCATTGAAGGGTTATATGGAATCAGGTGTTTTTACTGTTGGAAACTATGAGGGTGTAGCAGATTCGGGTATCATCTTGCTTGGGAATATCAGTCAGGACAATATGGACGAATATAAAAGTATGTTTTCTGAATTGCCTGTCACGTTTCATGAAAGCGCATTATTGGACAGATTTCATGGATTTATTAAAGGGTGGGAAATACCAAGGATGCATGATGATTTGAAGATTTCCGGCTGGGCATTAAATTCGGAGTATTTTTGTACAATTATGCATCTGCTTCGTGAAGATGCAAGTTACCGTGCTATTGTTGATGCCTTGGTGGAAGTTCCAGAACATTCTGATACAAGGGATACGGAAGCTGTAAAAAGGATTTGTACTGCATATTTGAAATTACTGTTCCCAAATGTTCGCTCTGTTGCTGATGTAAATATCCGTGAGTTTAACCGCTATTGTCTGCGCCCGGCTGTAAAAATGAGGGGAATCATCAAGATTCAGCTCGGAATTCTTGACCCTGAATTTAAGGGAAAAAGCGTACCGAGTTTCATGGTGAGGGATGTTAGTAATGAGAATTGATTGTGTTATCTGTGGAAAGAAAGACTTAGGAAAAGATACAATAGGCATCAATAGGAAGCTGCTTGGAACAGATATAACCAACTTTTATTGTATGGAATGTCTTGCAGAATATTTGGGGTGTACAGTCGAAGAATTGCTTGACAAAATTGAAGAATTTAAGGAAGAAGGCTGTACGCTTTTTGCTTGAGGATGCTGATGAGTATGAAGATGTTTATTTATGCTGATAATGCAGCGACAACGAAACTTGATACGGATGCTTTTGAAGCCATGAAACCCTATCTGCTCAACGAATACGGTAATGCTTCGCAGCCTTATTCATTTTCAAGAAAAAGCAGAGAAGGCTTGAAAGAATCAAGAAAAATCATTGCTGAATGTATCAATGCCCTGCCTGAAGAAATATATTTTACTTCAGGTGGGACAGAAAGTGATAATTGGGCAGTTAAGGGGATGTTTTTTTCAGATAGAAACAAAGGAATCATCACATCAGAGATAGAACACCATGCGGTTCTGCGCAGTGCGAAAGCCGTTGAAAATATGGGATGTGACGTGGTTTATCTCAAACCCACAACAGAAGGTATAATAACAGCAGAAGAATTATCAGGCACAATTACGGAAAGAGTGGGCTTAGTTTCTATAATGACAGCGAATAATGAAATAGGAACCATACAGCCAATTAAGGAATTATCACAGTTGGCACATAAGACAGGAGCTTTATTTCACACAGATGCTGTACAAGCTGTGGGTCATATAGGGATTGATGTGAAAGATTTAGGCGTTGATATGTTATCAGCATCAGCACATAAGTTTAATGGTCCGAAAGGTGTTGGATTTTTGTATATAAAAAAAGGTACGCCGATTATTCCATATATTGATGGCGGCGCACAGGAATCATCGTTAAGAGCAGGGACGGAGAATGTTGCTTTAATTGTTGGTATGGCATATGCATTACAGAAGAATTGCCAATGCATGGATGCAAATATAAATAAAGTCAGGGAACTGGAGAATGATTTTATTGGTCGGCTTGACATAAACGGTAACAAAAGCATTGTAAGGAATGGCGGAAATAATACCCTTCCGGGAATTGCCAGCCTGTCATTTGGGAATGAGGACGGAGAGGCAATGCTCCATCGGTTGGACTTAAGGGGGATATGCATATCAACCGGTTCTGCTTGCAATAGTGGGAAAAGCACCGTTTCCCATGTCTTGCGAGCGATAGGTTTGGATGAAAAATATGTAAAAGGGACTATACGGATTTCTTTTGGGAAAGATAATACCAAAGAAGAAGTCCGTTATATTGCTGATGAAATAAATAAAATCGCTATGAACCGGGGATGAATTGGGAGCAGATAGTGAGGTGTAAGCATGGCAGAGGTTACAGACAGGGATATTATGTCATTTAACAAATCAAAAAGAGAAGAAATGATACTTACGCTTTATGGCTTGAGTGATAATTGGGAAAATGAAGTGATAGAGTTCAAAGAGGCTGAAAAGGACAATCTTTCCAGTTGTTGATGGCGTGGAAAAGAGGGTAGTAATGTTCCAAATACCAGCCGCAATCACAGCTATCCCGATCGGCTGGCACAATCAGGAATATGCCCGTGACGGAGAATCCCTTGTGCCGTTATCAAAGGAAAAACGGGAACGGATTCGTCGTCAGGCAAGATTGGACTGGTCAAAAAGGTTTGTTTCAAATGCGGCAATGGAGCATTTGGATAAGGCAGCTATTTCTGTTGCAAGGGAAAAGTACAAGCAAAAGATGGACGATTCACACATATCTGCGGAAGTGGATAAAATGTTCGATGAAGAATTTCGTGGCAGCAATCTGTTTTTCAGAAATCATTGCAAAAGTTTACAAACACACTTGACAATCTTTCCCCGATACATATAAGCTGACAGGGCAGGACGAGGCTTATAGGAGGTTTGGAAATGAGTAATATAAAAGAGAGCATCTGCCTCGCCAATAACCCGGATTTCGAAGTGGATATCATGGATCTGGAGAGCGGCGATGGGTTGTTAAAGACGCCGTGATGACTGCCATTGAATATTTCATCCGCATCAGAAAGCTGTGGAATGGTATCCCATGGATGAAGGGGTGGCAGGAATGGGAAGATGAAAATGTTAAAATATATTGACAAATTTCTTCATATCATTTATTATATAACAGTGATATATAACACTGTTATACAGAAAGGTATAGCGTAATGAACGAAACGGAACAGATAACAACTTTCAGATTAATTCATACAGCAGCTATGCAGGAATTTCTTGAAAAAGGCTTTAAGTCTGCTTCTTTACGAAATATTGTCAAGACAGCAGGTGTTACAACAGGTGCTTTTTACGGTTACTATGACAGCAAGGAAGATTTATTTGAAGCATTGGTTAGTGAACAGTATGATTATTTTATGAATTGCTTCTGCAAGGCACAACAGGAGTTTGCAGATATACCGCTGGAGGAACAGCCCAATAATCTCAGCACTACTTCTGGTGAGTGTATGCACGAAATGCTTTTATATGCTTATGCGCATTTGAATGAATTTAAACTCATTCTCTGCCATTCAGAGGGAACACGTTTTTCAAAACTCATTGATGAGATGGTGGAAATTGAAACCAAAGCAACGCATGACTATCTGGAAGTGCTTAAAAAGTTGGGCAGACCGTCACCGCCTATTGATGAACGCTTAGAACATATATTGATTACGGGAATGTTCAACACTTTTTTTGAGTTGATCATACATGAAATGCCGCTTGAAGAAGCGGAACACTATCTAAAAGAAATGAGGGCTTTTTATACTGCTGGCTGGATGAAAATTATGGGGCAATAAAAAACCGGGTAAGCCCGATTGCGGGTAAACTCGTTGGGGCAATGTGCCCTATAATTTTTAGACATAGGTTAGTTTATGCTAACTTAAAAACAACCTGACTAACCACAAAAGGATATTCGGGGACGGTTTATGCTGTCCTCATTATCATAACCTTATTGAGCAGGATCAATAAGCTAAAAATTTTCAAGGAGGTTTTTCAATGAAAAAACAGTCTAATTTATCAAGATTGATGGGCTATGCCGGAGCGCATAAGGTATTGACCTATCTTTCCTGGGTACTGTCTGTAATGAGTGCGCTGTTAGCCCTTGTGCCTTTTTGGTATATTTGGCGTATCATTCACGACATACTGGAAGTTTCCCCGGACTTTTCACAGGCGGGGAATATCACACGCTACGGCTGGTCTGCCGTATTGTTTGCGGTTATATCTATTGTCGTTTATATAGCCGCCTTGATGTGTTCACATATAAGTGCGTTTCGGGTTGCCGCTAATATCCGGAAAGAACTAATGCGGCATATTATTTCCCTGCCGCTTGGCGTGACAGATAAATATGGAAGCGGAAAGCTGCGGAGAATCGTAAATACTTCCAGTACCGCAACGGAAACATATCTTGCACACAGGCTGCCCGATAAAGCAGGAGCAATTGCAACGCCCATAGGATTACTTTTTTTACTTTTTGCATTTGACTGGCGGTTAGGGCTGTTAAGCCTTGTCCCTGTTGTACTTGGTTTTTTGATTATGATGAAAATGACCGGGAAAAGTATGGAACAGAAAATGAAAGAATATCAAAATGCACTTGCTGATATGTCGAACGAAGCTGTTGAATATGTGAGAGGAGTACCCGTTGTAAAAACTTTCGGGCAGACGATCTTCTCTTTCAAACGCTTCAAAGGTGCGATTGACAATTACGAAAAATGGGTTATTGAATACACAAAAGCGTTACGACTTCCCATGATGTTCTATACGACTGCAATCAATGGCGTGTTTGCGTTCCTGATTGCCGGAGGCATCATCTTTACAAGGGGCGGTGTGACAAATGAATTACTGTTAAATCTTATCTTTTACATTGTAATTACGCCTGTTATTGGAACAACATTGACGAAGATCATGTTTATGAGTGAGGATTCCATGATTGTGAATGATGCAATCAGCAGGATTGATGAAGTGTTAAACGAAAGCCCGCTTCCGGAAAGCAAAAGCATAAATGCTTTAACAGCAAATGTGCCGATGGATAACTCTATTACATTAGAACACGTCACTTATAGTTATGATGGAAATAAAAACGCACTGAATGATATTTCCCTGTCAATTCAATCGGGACAGACCGTCGCATTCGTAGGAGCGTCCGGTGGCGGCAAGACTACGCTAGCCAATATTGTAACACGTTTTTTTGACCCGCAAAAGGGACGTGTGCTGATCGGAAATACCGACATACGGGATATTCCAAAAGAAACGCTGATGAATAAAGTGTCCTTTGTGTTTCAGAACAGCCGCCTGATAAAAACGTCTATACTGGAAAATGTGCGTATGGGGAAACCGACAGCGACACGGGAGGAAGTTGCCAGCGCACTAAAAGCGGCGCAGTGCATGGATATTATCGAAAAGCTGCCAGACGGAGTAGATACGGTTGTCGGTACGAATGGTATATATTTATCCGGTGGGGAGCAGCAGAGGATAGCCATTGCCCGTGCTGTTCTGAAAAATGCGCCTATCCTGATTCTTGATGAAGCGACCGCATTTGCCGATCCTGATAATGAAGTGCGTATCCAGCAGGCGTTATCTGCCCTGTCAAAAGGTGAGTTAAAAGACAATTCACCTGGAAAAACGGTTATTATGATTGCACACAGGCTTTCATCAATCACGGAGGCAGACTGCATTTATGTACTGCAGGACGGTGCGATTGCTGAAAGCGGCACACACAGCAAGCTGATAGAGAAAAATGGAATATTTACAAATATGTGGAAAAATTATTCCGAAGCGGCAGCATGGCGACTTTCTTCCGAAGTTGCCAGGAAGATTGAGAAGGAGGTAGAGGCATGATTAAGACACTGCAAAGACGGTTTGCATTATCAAGGCAGGGGGCGGTTGATCTGATAAAAGGCTGTCTTGCCTGCGTGGCACAGGATATATCCTTTATGCTTCCTGTCGGGTTATTGTATTATTTTGTTATTGATATGATGAATGGGGGCGTGAACGGAAACCGCATTGTGTTTTATGCGGTGGGCGCTTTGGTATGTCTTGCCCTTATATGTATCGTTACCCGGTTTCAGTATAATGCTACTTATTTAGCAACTTATGTGGAAAGCGGTGTAAGGCGTATTTCTTTAGCCGAGCAGCTCCGTAAAATTCCATTATCCTTTTTCGGCAAAAAAGACCTTGCCGATTTAACCAATTCCATTATGAGTGATTGTGCAACACTTGAAACAGCATTTTCACATTTTGTACCTACTTTGGCAGGTTCTCTTATTTCAACAACTCTGATTGGAATTTGCCTTTTTGCTTACGACTGGCGTATGGCGCTGGCGGCTGTATGGGTTTTGCCGATTGCATTTGCAATCACATTCTTTTCAGCCCGCATACAGGAATATTTTCAAAGCAGGCTGGTAAAAGCGGATGTTGCGCTTGAAGAAGGTGTACAGGAGTGTATCGAAAGTTTACAAGACTTAAAGGCGAATAATGCGGAAGAAACCTATCTGAAAGGACTTGGCAAAAAAATTGATGATGTAGAAAAGCGGCATATCATAGCGGAACTTGGTGTAGCAATATTTGTTGTTTCATCAACGCTGATATTAAAGTTTGGGATTGCCACGGTTGCGCTTGCAGGCTCTGCATTGCTTATTCAGGGCGAGATTGATATTCCGCTGTTCTTTATGTTTTTACTTGTCGCTTCAAGATTGTATGCTCCGCTTGAGGGCGCATTACAAAATCTTGCGGCAGTGCTCTCTACCAAAACGAACATAAACCGCATGAATGAAATTCTTGACCACCCTATCCAGACAGGCAGCAACAAAGTATCGAATAAGGGGTATGATATTGTATTTGACCATGTAGGATTTTCCTACAATACAGGGGAAACAGTCTTGAATGATGTGTCATTTACCGCAAAACAAGGGGAGGTTACCGCTTTAGTCGGTTCGTCGGGCGGTGGCAAAACTACGGTATCACGCCTTGCTGCAAGGTTTTGGGATATAAACAAAGGGAAAATCACTGTCGGCGGTATGGATATATCGAAAATAGAGCCGGAAACATTATTGTCGCTGTACTCTATTGTATTTCAAGACGTAACGCTGTTTAACAATACAATCATGGAAAATATCAGAATAGGCAGAAAAGACGCTGCTGATGAGGAAGTGATTGCGGCGGCAAGACTGGCAAATTGTGAAGAATTTGCTGAAAAACTTCCAGACGGTTATAACAGCATGATTGGTGAAAATGGCTGTGAGCTGTCAGGCGGTGAAAGGCAGCGTATTTCAATCGCTCGTGCGTTCCTTAAAAACGCTCCTATTATTTTACTGGACGAAGCAACAGCAAGCCTTGATGTGGAAAACGAAACACTGATACAAGCTGCTTTGTCAAGACTGATAAAGGATAAGACGGTACTTGTTATTGCCCACCGTATGCGTACTGTAAGTGGTGCGGATAAAGTGGTCGTACTTTCTGACGGTTCAGTTGCTGAACAAGGAACTCCGGAGGAACTGATGAACACAGGAACTATTTATCCTCATATGGTAAAACTGCAAATGATTAGTCAGGATTGGGGCATTTAGCAGGACTATGGGGAGTTATCGTTAATTGAAATTTGGAGGAATGTATATGCGGGTTATTATGGTTGAAAGTCCGGTTGATATTGTGCTGTTTACGGCTGTATCTGGTTCTGCCATTCAAAGAAAGTCAGGATTCCCGGAACAGAGGATATGGCAGAATACAAGGAGTATCTGTTCCATATCCGGCAGTCCGGCATCGGGATGCTGTTTGGTCTGCCTGTCTGTTTGTAGGGCTGCCTGTGCTGATATTTTAGTTTGAGATAGGAGGATTTTAGCATGACGGGTGAAGAATACAAAAGGTTGTCGTTGAAAGAATTTGACCGGGCGGCGGCAAAATTTGATGATGATGATCCAAGTGTTTACAATATGTGCCGCAAAGATTATCCTGACGTATTGGCGGAGGCAGTCAGTGAACCATTTTCTGACCTGCTGGATGCAGGCTGTGGCACAGGAGCGATGCTTGGTATGTTTAAAGGGGCTTATCCGGATAAAAATTATACGGGTATAGATTTATCCAAAAAGATGATAGAAACCGCAAAGACAAAACATCTTGAAGGAATTTGTTTTGTCGCAGGTGACTGTGAGAACCTGCCCTTTGCTGACAGTAGCTTTGATGTAGTTACCTGCTCCATGAGTTTTCACCACTACCCAAATCCTGAGAAATTTTTTATGAACCTGCACAGAATACTGCGTCCGGGAGGGAGGCTTATTTTAAGGGATATGGCATCAAATAGCAGTTTATTGATGTGGTTTATGAATCATATCGAAATTCCAGCAGCCAACAGGTTCTTACGGAAAGGGGATGTTCATGTTTACTCAAAAGCTGATATGCAACGGCTTTGTGATGCGTGTGCTTTGAAGTTGGAGCTGTATGAAGTGAGAAAAGGATTCCGTCTGCATTGTGTCGTCAGAAAACCAGACTAAACAGAGCTGTGGAATAAATGGATACAGCTATCGCATGCACATTGTCAGCGGAGCAGATAAAGTAGTTGCACTTTTTCCGGCGGTATGTTGCAGATGGAGGAAGAAATTTAATGAAAATTTGATAGAAATATAAATATGATTGTGGTATTCTGTTAGAGGTAAAAATCGGTATTTGTGAGGAGGATAAATAAAATGAGTAAAGTTTATTTGTTGAATATCATCTTTTTGATTGTTGAAATTTTTGCGTTTATTCTCCTGACGATAGAGGTATTTGGAGATATGAACCCTGATGTTCTTACGATTTCTGCAATCATTTTTGGGGTAGGAATGGTTGGAAACTGTATATGTGTGATTGTTAGAGCCATTCATGAATCGAAAAAGAAATAGATAAATTCCGGTTTATCTACGAACTACCTTAACTTTCCTTGATTTTCAAGGCTTTATGGTATGTCCAGCCTCAAAATATGTATCCTTTTCCCTTGTTTTGCCCTTATGGGTAAGTTACAAGGGAAAGTTTTTTTATTCAGTTGGTAGTTGAGTTGATATCTGGCGCCCTGTACGTTCCATGCAGTCGGAAATGGTACGTAAGGTAATGCTGCCACGTTCTATTACCGCGTTGCTGCTGGAATGATTGGTAACACAGAAGTAGTATTCGCCTGTCTCGGGTGCAGTCAGGGTTTCTGTGAAATCACAGCCTTTTGTCAAGGATAGAATGTGGTATTCGCCGTTCAGAAGATAGCCGGTTTCCAATGCAAGGGACTGCGCACGGTGCAGTGATAAATCAAGAGTCAGTGTTTCTCCCGCATTCAATGTCCAGCCCTGCTCGTTTTCATGGGAAAAGAGAACCATATAGCCAGGGCTGAAATAGATGGATGGAATTTGAGCGTCCTCTATTGTGACACATACAGAATTTTCTGCGAAAATATCGCTGTAATCATCAATCAGCTCACTTTTTTCATAAAAAAGTTCATTATCATGTTCTGTAAACGGTTGTTCCTTTGCAATTGTTCCAAACGGCTGTGTCAGTTGGTCAAAATCAATGTGATTTGTCGAACCAACACCATGGTAGACCGATACTGCAAAAGCAAAGCCGCAGATTCCCACAAAAACCATCAGGCTTGCCGCGAACGGCAGTATATGAAATTTTCTTTTGGGTTGGCAGGTTAACGCCTTATAAACATATTTGTCATCAATCTCATTCATCGCTTCGGAAAATAGTTTTGCATTCATAGCGATACCTCTCTTTCAATTAAATACTGTTTCAGTTGTCTGCGGATGCGGGTTAAACGGACGGAGACATTCTTCTCAGAGATACCTGTAAAGTTTGCAATCTCAGCGTATGTATTACAAAACCAATAACGCCGCATGAAAATCACACAGTTTTCTTCCTTCAGAGTGTCCAGAAAACTTTCGATGATACTTGCCAGTTCGTTTGCTGCGAGTTCAGTCTCTACGGTGTCTGAAGCCGGCAAATCCGATTCAAGTTCCTGCATGGCAATCTCATAGCGGCTGTTCCGTTTTGCCGCATTGTTCCTGTAGTAACGTTTTAATGAAATATTTCTGACGACTTTGCAGAGATAGGACTGCAGAGGATTTGGTTTTGCGGGAGGGATTGTGTTCCAGACACCCAGATATGCATCATTTACACATTCCTCCGCGTCCTGCCAGCTGTTCAAAATACGGTAGGACAGCGAATGGCATAGTTTTCCGTATTTTGTATCAAGCTCTTTGACGGCATCTTCTGAACGGTCAAAAAACAGTTCAATGATTCTTTCATCTTCAATCATAGCGCACTCCTTTCATTTATATACTACCGTTTTGATAAGAAAAACTACAAGGAAAAGAAATATTTTTTATATGAGACAAATACTCATATTTTAAATTTTGGGACATATATTGAGGTATGGACAAAATGTATGGCGTGGAGCGCGAACGCAAAGGGGGAGTTCAGATGGCGTCAGATAACCGGATTCTGCAGTTTTTTCCACAGGGGCTTAGGGGCGACTGGGAGAGAAGCGGCGTGCGTTTCAATCAGGTTCAGGAAATCAGACTGCGTGTCAATCAGGCGGTGCGGGTATTGTCAGACCGCGAGTATCGGCTTCCAATTCTATATGGTGAGCGGGAGATGGAAGAAATATTCCGCTATCTGTGCCATGATTCCGTGTATGCCTACGAGGAGGAGCGAAAGCAAGGGTATATCGTGGTTGAGGGTGGACATCGCATCGGCATCACCGGGGAGCTTGTGACTGCGGGGAATGGCAGGTTCATCGCCAAGTATATCCGCTACATGAATATCAGGCTGGCGCATGAGCATAAGGGGATAGCGAAAAAAATGATCGGCTATCTTTATAATACCATGGAAGGAATGCCGTTGAACAGTCTGATTATCTCGCCGCCGGGCGTTGGCAAGACGACGCTGCTTCGGGATACGATACGCCTGATGTCAAGCGGGAGTGAGGGCTACAGGGGATGCAATGTGGGCGTGATTGATGAGCGAGGCGAGATCGCAGGTGCATACAGGGGAAGCGCCATGCTCGACTGCGGTGAGCGGACAGATGTTGTCACTGGCGGCGATAAGCAGCAGGGAATTTCGATACTGGTGAGAACGTTTGCGCCGCGGGTGATTGCCATCGATGAGATAGGGAAACGTGCGGACGCAGATGCCATTCTCCACGCGGGAGTGAGCGGCTGCAGCATACTGGCGACGGTGCATGGGAATTCCATCGGGGATATCCGGCACAAGGCAGAGATGGAGCAGATTTTTCATTTAGGTCTGATCGACCGGTTTGTCGTATTATCCATAGATGCGAAGATGGACAGGTATTTTGAAGTTTATGACAGGGAGGGGAACAGATTATGTGGCAGAAATTTGTTGCAGGTGCCTGCGTGATGACAGGGGCGCTCGGATTTGGGTGGTCGCTCTGCAGTGAGATGAACAGTGATATCTGGCATTTGAAACAGCAAAAGCAGATTCTTTTGTATATTGCAGGAGAGATAACTTATCTGCACAGGCCGATGGAAGAGATCTTCGATCTCATAGCGGGAAAGGCGGAGTCTCCATATGATCTTTTTCTGAGTGATGTGTCCCGGAAAATGAAGGAGCGGAACGGAAATTCCCTGATCAGTATATGGAATGAGGCAATCCGTGACAGGAAAACCGGGGCAGATTTCCCGCAGATTGGGATAGAATATCTGACAAAAATGGGGAATTGTTTCGAGTACGAGGGAGAGCAGCTGCAGGTGGAGGCGCTCCGGTTGTTTGAGATGGAACTGGACAGTGAGATAGACAGGCTTACAGTGAAAAAGAACGAGAACAGCAGGCTGATCAAGGCGCTGAGCACACTGACCGGAATCTTGTGCATTATCTTATTTTTATAAAAATAAAAGTACTATATTGAAATGGGGATGAAAATGGAAGTCAGTCTGATATTTAAGATAGCGGCAGTTGGCATATTGATCACGATACTGGGGCAGGTTTTGAAGCATAGCGGAAGAGAAGAACATGCGTTCCTTATCAGCCTTGCGGGACTGGTGCTGGTGCTCTCATGGATTGTTCCTTACATATATCAGTTGTTTGAGATGATACAGGATTTGTTTGCTTTGTGATTTGGTGTTGATGGAGGCATTGTATGATTCAGATTTGTGTGCTTGCCATAGCAGGTCTTTTTGCAGCGCTTGTCATCAAAAAAGACAAGCCGGAGTTTGCGACGCTGATCATTATTCTCGTGAGTTTTTTCATTGCGGCCAGAATCCTTGCAGTGCTGGGCAATGCGGTGGAGGAGCTGGAGGAGTGGGAGGCTGCGCTGGGCGGGAATATCGCATATGTATCACTGCTCTTAAAAATCATAGGTATCACATATGTGTGTGATTTCGCGTCAAACTTATGCAAGGATTCCGGGTATTCGGCACTCAGCAACCACATTGAGCTTTTTGGAAAAGTTGCGATCATGGTGGCAGGTTTTCCGATTATACGGATCATGATTGACATGTTAGAGGGAATGATGCGATGAGTCAGGAGATTAGTTTGTGGCAGGAGATTGATATTCTCCCGGATTTGAACGTGCTGGATAATCTGTTAGAGGATCTGCTGCCGGGAAAGAATACAGGCTCTATGGATTTTATAGAGGATGTGTTAAAGGGAAACTGGGCGCTCGATCCGGGACTGTTCTGGAGATATATAAAGGAATCCGTGGTTGGCGTCTTTGACGATTGGAAAAGGTTGTTTATCACGGTTCTGATTTTATTTATTTTGGTGGCTATGGTGAGCAATCTGATGGCGGCGCTCAAGAACGAGGGAGCGGCAAAGGCGGCAAAGACATTTTTTATCTTATGTCAGTTGGTGGTACTGATCGATGCATTTCACGAGGTGCTTGGCATTGTCGAGGAAACTATGGTGCAAATGATCGAATTTTTAAAATTAATGATACCGGCATATATGATCTGCATTGCGGCGGCAGGCTCCGGTCTCACCGCACTGATTTTCTATAAGATGCTCTTGGGATTTCTATGTCTCATAGAGGGGATTGTCGCCGCTTCCCTGACAACAGTGGTCGAGGGGTATGTGATGCTCGGTGTAGTGGAAAGCATCTGGGGTGAGGAACGCTTCAAGGGACTGATGGAGCTTATCAAAAAGGGAATGCAGTGGGTGCTGAAAATGATGGTCGTTGTGATGTCAGGAAGCGGAATTCTGCAGGTGATTATCACTCCGGTGGTCGACAAGACGAACAATGCAGTGATTCAGAAAACCGCTGGTGCAATTCCAGGAATCGGAGACATTGTGGAATCGGTTTCGAGCGTGACGCTGGCATCGGCAATCGCGGTAAAAAACAGTCTTGGCGTGTTGATATTGGTAGTGCTGGTATTGTTGATATTAGCGCCCATCATAAAGGCCTTTGTGATTCTTCTGATTATCAAGGTGAGCGGAGCATTGGGGAGCATTTGCGGCGAGCGTCAGATGATGAAGTGTGTGGAGTACATATCGGAGGCAGGTTTTATGCTTCTTCGGATACTAATCACAGTCGCGACACTGTTTTTTGTGACGATTGCAGCAGTCACGAATGCTACGAGTTGAAAGGGAGGGGCTATGGAGTATTTAGCGGCAGAGGTAAGGCGTCTGGTGTATACGGTAATCTGTTTTCAGTGCCTGATTCAGCTCACGGAGGGGAGCGCTTATCAGAAATACTTAAAATTATTTTCCTATCTGCTGACAATGTGTATCTGCTGTAATGTGATTTTCTCTTTTGTGGGGCAGGTTGAGAACAGTTTTTCCGAGGCAGACCAGCTGTATTTGCGGTGGGAGAAGGAGTGGCGGGAGATGACGGAGATTGGCCAGATTTATGACGGTGCGGCATACTATGAACAGCTTTGGGAAGAAAAAATCATAGACGAGGCATATGAGGAGTACAACAGCAGGATTGGAGGTGGAGAGAATGCCGGAGAAGATATGGGACAGAATTCGGAGGAGCATTAGGGGAGGGAAGGGAAGACCAACAAAGGAAACAATGCTCATTATTTTTCTAAGCGGGATATTGATTTTTGTCATTCTGCTGCCGACAGGCAATAATAGCAATAGCTATACGACCAAAAAAACACAAAAAAAGACGGAGAGTACTGATACACAGGGAACGGCACAAACCGGTGAGAATCATACGTATGAAACTTTTTCTGACGAATACAGGAGAAGCCTGGAAAAGGAACTGGAAGAATTTCTGTCCAGTGTGGCAGGCGTGGGAGAGGTAAAAGTATTAATCTATATGAAAAATTCACAGGAGTATATTGTCGAAAAAGATATCCCTGTGTCAAATTCTGTAAACGGTGAGAACAGTGAGCTGCGGAAGGATGAGTCCACTGTGTACACTGTAAATGAAAACGGCAATGAAGTCCCTTTTATAGCACAGACCAAAAGACCAACGATCGATGGCGTGATTATCTCTGCAGAAGGTGCCTCGAACGAAACCGTGAAACTTCAGATTGTCAGGCTTGTGATGGCGTTGTATGGGGTTGAGGCGAACAAAATTGAAGTTTGCAGTTATTCGGCGCAGTAAAAATTTTCAAAATAATAAGTCTAAGAAAAGAGGGCCCTGAATATGATAGAAGTAGCAAAGAGAAACAATAGGAAGGATATGGTTTGGTGAAAAAAATATTAAGAAAGAACCAGATTATGATTACGGCATTGGCAGTTATGATAGCAGTGGCAGGTTATCTGAACTTTGCTGGTACCAAGATCGGAGAGGAAGATTTTATATCTGTAGACGGAAGCAGCAGCGAACTTACATATGAGATATCCGATGAAGATATGTATGCCATATCGCTTAGGGAAGATACAGATGGAACAATCCAGGAATATGCATCTATAACAGGAGACAACACAGACATTATGAGCCTTGATACAGATGATGTGACCATAACGGACAATTATCTGAGCAGTGATATGAACGCTGTATCAGACAGTGCCATCGACACGTCAATTGCAAGCGAAGAAGTATCAGCAGATGCACTTGCCTCCAATATAGACGAATCTGGTGCAAATGTGATTGAGCAGGAGATACCAGGCGAGGCCGTATTTACCAGCGCATCAGGTGTATCGACCCTTGCAGGTGCAAAGCTCTTAAAGGAGCAGACAAGAGCGCAGAACAAGGAATCGCTCTTGGAGATCATCCAAAATGAAGATTTGACAGAAGAGGCAAAAAAGGATGCAGTGAGCAGCATGATCGCGCTCACAGAGACTGCTCAGAAGGAATCGGATGCCCAGATGCTGCTCGAAGCAAAAGGATTTACCCAGACAGTGGTGAGCATCAGTGGTGACTCTGCGGATGTCATGGTGGAGGCAGCAAACCTCACGGAGGCACAGACTGCTCAGATAATTGATATTGTGCAGCGAAAGACGGATATTGCAGCAGAGAATATCATTATAACAGTGTCTGGCGTTGAATGAGCATGACTAAAAATATGTTAAATTAGATTTTATTATGAAAAGGTGTAACGAAAGCAGGCTTCCCTCCCGTTTAAAGTGCGGGCATGGGAAGTCTGTTTTGTGTCTGTTGATCCTCTGGGGAAGTATTTGGCTCAAACAAGAACAAATGAACGATTGAATATCTTTGGATGAACTGGTATAATGACAAAAAAACCTGATGCAATGACGAGGATGCGTGAAGGGAGGAAATGCGATGCGTTCGATGGGGGTTTATCTTCATATTCCCTTTTGTGCAAAGAAATGTGTTTACTGCGATTTTTTGTCAGGACCAGCGACCAAACAGATGCGGCAGGAGTATGTGGAGACGCTGAAAAAAGAGATTGTACACGAGGCAGAAAAATATGATGCGTACAGGGTCGGGACAATATTTTTCGGGGGCGGCACTCCATCGATATTGGATGCGGAGGAGATTGGGGCAATTCTGAAATGCCTGGACGCACATTACGAGATTGATGTGGATGCGGAGATAACGATAGAAATGAATCCAGGGACAACAGACCGGGATAAGCTTTTAAAATTAAAAGAATTTGGGATAAACCGGCTGAGCATAGGACTGCAGTCCGCAGACAATGCGGTGTTGAGAATGCTGGGGCGCATTCATACGTACGAAGATTTTTTACAGACATATAATCAGTCGAGAGAAGCCGGTTTTGTGAATATCAATGTCGATCTGATGTCGTCACTGCCGGGACAGGACAGGAACGACTGGCGGCGAACACTCGAGAAAGTGACGGCACTTCAGCCGGAACACATATCGGCCTACAGTCTTATGATTGAGGAGGGGACAGGCCTGTATCACCGATTGGAGGAATATCCTCCCCTGCCTGATGAGGACGAGGACAGGCAGATGGATCAGACAGCCAAACAGATTTTGGCAGAAACAGGTTATTACCGCTATGAAATCTCGAACTATGCAAGGAAAGGGTATGAATGCAGGCATAATTGTATCTATTGGCAGCGCGGGGTCAGGCATATTGCAGATTATGCTGGTTTTGGCCTCGGGGCATCTTCCACAATAGGCAATGTGCGGTGGAAAAATACAGACGATATGGAGAAGTACCTTCGTGCATTTAGAGACGATCACTGCACGGATGATAAGGAATATGCCATAGGAAAAGAGTGCACAATAGAAAACGGGCAGGGAAGCAGCGGAGAAATGATGCCGGGCAATATAAAAGAGCAGATACAGCAGCTGTCACGAAATGACAGGATGGAGGAATTTATGTTTTTGGGACTGCGTATGACTAACGGCGTGTCCAGGCTGGAGTTTGCAGATACATTTGGTGTTGGGATGCAGGATGTCTACGATAAGGTTTTGCGCAAGTGGGTGAGTCGGGGAATGCTGGTACAAAGCGGTGACTGTATAAGACTGACAGATGCGGGAATCGATGTCAGTAATATGGTGTTGGCGGACTTCCTGATCTAAAACAGGAATTGCTACAATAAAAATTTTGACAGGAGGATAAGAATGGAAAAGGAATTGACGCATGAAGAGATGCACAAGCAGGGAATCGCACATGAACATGGGCATTCGCACGTGCATACTCATAAGGAAACCAAGGCAGTGCTCAATCGAATGTCTAAGATTATAGGTCATATGGAAGCGGTAAAAACGATGGTGGAAAACGGCAGGGACTGCAGTGAGGTATTGATACAGTTAGCAGCGGTAAAGTCGGCAATTGGCGGCGTGAGCCGGGTCATATTAAAGGATCATATCGATCACTGCATTGTAGATGCAGTGAAGGAGAATGATACAGTGTCAATTGAGGAACTGAAAAAGGCGATTGACAAATTTTTGTAGGAAAGGCTGGGTATCATAGATGAAAGAATTACCAAAAAGCATGATTCTGTACTATGTGCAGGATGAGAAGAAAAAAATACAGATGGAAGTGCTCGGGATGAGTATGTCGATCACGACAAAGAAGCTGAAGCCGTCTGATTTGAACACACAGGTTGGAACACTTGCCGGGATGAAGAATATCGCACCGCTTGACCTGTCACAGACAGAGAAAGTACCGGCGATATTCTGTATGCCAGAGATTATTATTTTTTCAGGAGTTCCGGATAAAAAACTGGACGAATTTTTGTTCTCTTATAAGAAAGTGGGCCTTACGCCGACGAAACTCAAGGCAGTCACAACGCCGAAAAATATTAATTGGACCTTATATCAGCTAATCCGGGAGCTTTCTGCCGAGAGAGCACAGATAGAAGGCAGGGCTAATAGATTGTCCGGTGCCAGGAAACTTTCCGAAGCCAAAAAAGAGGAGGAATAGAGGGAAATTATGCATATCGATATATTGAAACATGAGGACAACTGGCAGGATATCAAGGATTCTGCCATGAATACAATCAATAAGACAACCGGGAAATATCCTGATTCGGAGTGGAAACGAAGGCTTATTCTGTCAGAGCATTCTCCAATCAGACGTATGCGATTTTACTGGCGGTGGAAGGATTTGAAGTCGTGGGTGAGTGTTCATATGGTGCGGCACAAGATAGGCATCGAGCACTGGGTATCGACGCAGAGAAGCGACAGGACAGGCGTCAGCCGGGATGAACTTCCGCAGGGGGCGCTGGTCAATCATGCATGCGAGGCAGATGCGCAGGCACTGATCAATATCAGCCGCAAGCGACTGTGCAGCTGCGCAAGTCCGGAAACGCGGGAGGCATGGCAGCTTGTCAAGGAGGAGATTGCTAGGACAGAGCCGGAGCTGGCAGGCTGTATGGTAAAAGAATGTATTTACAGAGGCTTTTGCCCTGAAATGTTTTCCTGTGGATATCACAAGACGGAGGCTTATCAAAAGGAGCTTGCCGCGTACCGGAAGGGAATTAACGAATAGATTTTATATTAAATACGGAAAAAACTGTATTCACGCAAAAACCATTGTGTAAAATAGTATGATGAGGTAAAGTATATTTATCAGGAATGCAGGAGTTTTTCACATCGATGAGGAGCTGAAAATCTGCAGGATTTCTGATCAGGAAAGGAGGAGATATCATGATGAACACAATGGTATGGCTGGCTGCGATGATCATACTCATCATTATTGAGATTGTGACGGTAGGGCTCACCACGATCTGGTTTGCAATCGGTGCACTGGTGGCGATCATTGTCTCTATGCTTGGCGGGGGAATCATACTCCAGTTAACGGTATTTTTGTTGGTATCACTTGGCATGTTGATATCCACGAGGCCCTTGGCGATAAGGTACATAAACAATTCGCGTACAAGGACAAATTATGAGGGTATCATTGGTAAGGTAGTGAGAATCACGCAGGATGTCGACAACATTGCTGATCAGGGCTGTGCTGTGGTAAATGGTCAGGAATGGACAGTCCGGTCGGTCGATGACAAGTGCAAAATTGCAGCGGGAAGTCTGGCAAAGGTTGTCGATATTAAAGGTGTGAGACTTGTTGTGGAAAAGTATGAGGAGGAGTAACTATGACAGCTTATATTTTATTGGGGATTGTAATTTTTCTAGTCGTGATTCTGGCGGCAAATGTACGCATTGTACCGCAGGCGTCGGCATATGTTATCGAGCGTCTTGGCGGATATAACACCACATGGAGCGTGGGTCTGCGTTTTAAAGTACCTTTTCTTGACAGGGTTGCCAAGAAAGTGAACTTAAAGGAGCAGGTAGTGGATTTCCCTCCACAGCCTGTGATCACAAAGGATAACGTAACGATGCAGATTGACACGGTTGTCTTTTTCCAGATCACAGATCCGAAGATGTATGCGTATGGTGTGGATAATCCGATTATGGCGATTGAAAAGCTGACAGCGACAACGCTGAGAAACATCATCGGTGAGATGGAGCTTGACCAGACACTGACATCAAGAGAGATTATCAATACAAACATGCGTTCTGCACTTGACGTTGCCACGGACCCATGGGGTATCAAGGTGAATCGTGTGGAGCTGAAGAACATTATCCCGCCAGAAGCCATCAGAAATGCGATGGAGAAGCAGATGAAGGCAGAGCGTGAGAGACGTGAGGCAATCCTTCGTGCAGAAGGTGAGAAGAAATCGACAATCCTTGTCGCAGAAGGCCAGAAGGAATCTGCGATTCTCGAGGCAGAGGCGGAGAAGCAGGCGGCAATCCTTCGCGCTGAGGCAGAGAAGGAGAGAAAAATCCGCGAGGCGGAAGGCCAGGCGGAGGCAATCCGGATTGTACAGATGGCAAATGCGGAAGGTATCAAGTTCCTGCGTGAAGCGGGCGCTGACGACGCGGTGCTGACGATCAAGAAGCTTGAGGCATTTGAGAAGGCAGCAAACGGCAGTGCCACAAAGATTATTATTCCCTCGGAGATTCAGGGGGTAGCAGGACTCGCAAAATCAGTTGGAGAGATCTTGAGATAAGTACCCATCAAACAGACAGCATTGGCCGGAATGATGCCCGGGGCAATACGAGAGCATGAACTTACTGCCCCAAAATGTCTCTGCGGAAAAGGGTACCAGAGGGGTCGGTGCGAAACATAAAACAGGAGGGAACAACAGACATGACGAGGATATTGATACTGGAGGACAGTAAGGACTGCTTAAAGGCGATTACTGTGATGGCAGAGAGCGTATCCGAGCATGTGCGTGCCGTTCCGGTAAATAGCCTGAAGGAGGCAAGGGCTGCGCTTGATGATACGGCGCAGCCGCCCTTTCAGGCTTTTTTGCTTGACATTAATCTGGACAGTAACAATAACGATGACATTTCAGGGATAACCTTTGCGCGGGAGATACGTATGAGAAAGGAGTATGTATTCACACCGATTATCATGATCACCTCGCTGGCAAACATGGAACTGACTGCGTACAGAGAGCTCCACTGTTACCAGTATCTTGTAAAACCGTACAATGAGGAGGATATTCAGAAGCTTGTGGGAAAGCTGCTGTTTCTGTCGCAGCAGGGGGAGACAAGGGATGCGTTTGTGGTTGTGAAGAAAGACAGTATTAATTATAAATTGTTTTGTAAGGACATCGTGTGTATCAAGGCAGTGCCAAGGGGAGTCAATTTCGTGCTTTTAAAAGAAGAAATGAAGGTGTTATACCTCTCAATCAGGCAGCTTATGGAAAAACTCCCGAGTGATCAATTTTTGCAGGTACATCGTATGTGTGTCGTAAATCAGGATTATATTGATTATGTGGATACAGTTAACGGACTGATTTGTATGAAAAATGGCGAGCAGGTGGAAATCGGTATTACATACAAGAACGAACTCAGGAAAAAACTGCGAATCTGACAGCCTTAAAAGATTGTGGAAGGAAGCATATCGAATGAATGGAAAAGGGAAACGCCATATTTATGCTTTGTTGTTTACTATAATTCTTTTCTTATCAGGGTGCAGGGGAAATAGCGTAGAAACAGATGCATTCGCGTTGTTGACATGGGAAACAGGAAGTGAAAGGGTTCAAAGCACCTCTGAGTTAGCTGTTTATGACATTACTGTATATAATGGCATAACCTGTTATTTTGAGTCAGGTGTCAAATCTGAAATAAAGGGAGTGTATCGCAATGGCTGAGCTTGGCAGGAAATTTTTGTACAGAATCTTTTGTGTGGTTGCACTGATTATAACACTATATCTGTTAGTTGACTTATATCTTAGTCGTACACTGAATGTCAAAGTGATGGTTTTGTTTGGCATTGTATTTTCGGTCATTCTGTTTGGACTGCTGGATTGGGCACAGAACTATGCGGCACTGCGGCGTCAGGAACAGGAGCTGAAAATATACAGGCTCTACATAAAGCCGATGGAGGAGTTGACAAAGGATATCAGGGCGCGGCAGCATGAGTTTGACAATCATATGAATGCAATACTCAATATGCATGTGACGATAGCGGATTACAGTGAGCTTGTGGAAGCGCAGTCGGCGTACTGCAAGGACATTTATGAGGACAAATCGCGTTGCAATCCTGCGCTTCTGCGGATATCTGACAAGATACTGGCTGGATTTCTGTACAGTAAGATCATCAGTGCACCGGGGTATATCGATATTGATATACAGGTACTGAGTCAGGAAATTGTGACACCAGTGTCAGAACATGCGCTGGTTGAAATCATAGGAACGCTCACAGACAATGCATTTGAGGCAGCGTCACCCCATAAAAATAAAGTGGAGATGGTGCTGGATGCTCAAAATGATAAACTGATCTTTGCGATTAAAAATCAGGTGGAAAATCTGACAATGGGTGAGATTGCCCACTTTTTTGAAAAGGGATACACGACGAAGGACAACTGCGGGGACAGGGGACTTGGACTCTACCAGGCAAACCAGATTGCAAAACGCCACAAAGGGGAGATTACAGTGGAGTTGTCAGAGCAGGAAGATGGGCAGGAGATCTGCTTTTGCGTGAAGATATGATATTGTTCTGTATCACAAAGTAGTTGACAATATGGCATATATACCATATTATAGACATATAAACACAGAAGAAGGGGCAGGATGGATCAATTTAGAGTAGAATTTTATGAAGATCGAAACGGAGACAGACCAGCAGAATTATTTTTGGATTCTTTAGATATTAAAATGAGAACCAAATTGGTTATGATAATGAAAGTACTGCAGGAAAAAGGGAATGAGCTGAGAGAGCCATACAGCAAACATGTGACGGATGGTATTTTTGAGATAAGAGGAAAAGCAGGAAGTAATATTTCCAGGGCTTTATATTTCTTTTATCGTGGGGGAAAGATAATTGTGACAAATGGTTTTGTCAAGAAAACACAAAAAACTCCTGTGGAAGAAATAGAAAAGGCAAAAAAATACAGAAAAGATTATTTGGAAAGGTATGGTGAATCATAACATGAAAACACTTGATGCATATTTGGACGAACAGTTACAAAATGATGAATTCAGGGAAGCGTGGGAAGACAGCCAGCCTGAGATGGATGTAATTCGTGCAATGGTAGACGCCAGAATATCACAAAACCTTTCACAGAAAGAACTCGCCGAGAGAACAGGCATCAATCAGGCTGATATCAGTAAATTGGAAAACGGGACAAGAAATCCGTCTTTAAAATTGTTAAAAAGACTTGCTGATGGAATGGGAATGACATTAAAACTGGAATTTGTTCCCAAAAAGTCAACGCAGGTATAAATAAAATTATTGATGATGAGAGGAGGCGCAGACACGTGCTGGAATTAAAGAATATATCCTACCATGTCGAGGATGAGAACGGTAAGGATATATTGAACCATATTAACTTAAAAATAGACGACCGTTTCACTGCGATCACCGGGCCAAATGGAGGGGGAAAATCCACTCTGGCCAAGATGATAGCAGGCATCATACAGCCGACGGAGGGACAGATTTTCTTTGAGGGGCAGGATATTACTGATATGTCCATCACTGACCGGGCTAATATGGGCATCAGTTTTGCATTTCAACAGCCAGTAAGATTTAAAGGTATTACAGTGCTCGATTTAATCAGACTGGCAGCAGGTGAGAGGCTCAGCGTCGAGGGAGCATGCAAATATCTCTCAGAAGTGGGGCTTTGTGCGAGGGATTATATCAGCCGCGAGGTGAACGCCAGTCTTTCCGGCGGGGAACTCAAAAGGATTGAGATTGCAACTGTGATTGCCAGAGGAATGAAGCTGTCTGTGTTCGATGAGCCGGAGGCAGGGATTGACCTGTGGAGTTTTCAGAATCTGATCAAAGTATTTGAGAAGATGCATGATAAGACACAGGGAAATATTGTGATTATCTCGCACCAGGAGCGCATTCTGAACATTGCGGACAAAATCGTGGTGATTGCAAACGGCGAGATACAGAATACAGGGACGAAGGAGGAGATACTGCCGGGACTGTTGAACGGCAATCTTGAGTGCAGACATAATGCGGGAGGTTGTATACATGGATGAGATTCAGAAGACATTATTGATGCAAGTGGCAGATTTGCATGAAGTACCGGCAGGCGCTTACAATATCCGTTCCAATGGAGAGTCCGCGGGAAGGCGTTCGACAGAGCATATTGAGATTGTCCCAAAGGAGGATAAGCCGGGGATAGATATCTTTATCAAGCCCGGCACGAAGAAGGAGAGCGTGCATATTCCGGTACTGATGACGCAGGCCGGACTCAAAGAACTGGTATACAATGACTTTCATATCGGGGAGGACTGCGATGTCACGATTGTAGCCGGCTGCGGCATTCACAACAGCGGCGATAAGACGAGCGAACATAGCGGTATCCATTCCTTTTTTATCGGAAAAAACGCCAGGGTGAAATATGTGGAGAAACATTATGGCTCTGGTAAAGGCACGGGGGAGCGAGTGATGAATCCGGAGACGATCGTAAGCATGGACGAAGACAGCTACATGGAGATGGACACTGTGCAGATACGGGGAGTGGATTCTACGGACAGGGTTACGCGGGCAAAGCTCGGAAAGGGTGCACAGCTTGTCATCAGAGAAAAGCTTATGACGCATGGAAAGCAGAAAGCCACGACAAATTTTTATGTGGATCTGGACGGGGAAGATTCCAGCACAAATGTGATTTCCCGTTCGGTGGCAAAGGACTCGTCGGAGCAGGTATTTTATTCCCACATTAATGGAAATAACAAGTGTGCAGGCCACTCCGAGTGCGATGCGATCATCATGGACAATGCGGTGGTGCGCGCGATACCAGAGATTACAGCAAACAATATTGACGCAAGCCTGATTCACGAGGCGGCAATCGGAAAGATTGCTGGGGAACAGCTGATTAAGCTTATGACGCTGGGGCTCACAGAGGCTCAGGCGGAGGAGCAGATCGTAAATGGATTCTTAAAATAGTACAAATACAAAACACACAAAGGAAAGAGAGGTATCTTTATGGAGGCAATCAAGTGTATCGAGACAAGGAGAAGTATCAGAAAGTTTAAGGCGGAGCAGGTGCCGCATGAGACCATGCAGGAAATCGTGGCGGCAGCGTCCTTTGCTCCGTCCTGGAAAAACACACAGGTGACAAGGTATGTCGTGATCGAAAATGCCGTGATGAAGGCAAAAATTGCGGAGGAGGCAACACTTGGATTTGAGCACAACAGTGGCATTATCAAGAACTGCGCTGCACTTGTTGTAGTCAATATGGTGCATGGCAGAAGCGGCTTTGAGAGAGACGGTTCCTACACGACATCAAAAGAAGACCGCTGGGAAGTGTTCGACGCAGGGCTTGCGACACAGACGTTTTGTCTTGCAGCGCATGACAAAGGGGTAGGTGCTGTGATTCTCGGCATCTTTGATGAAGCGAAGGTGGCTGAGATCATTGGTATTGAGGAAGGACAGAAGGTAGCAGCGCTCTTGGCTGTGGGGTATGCCGATGAGGAGCCGGCTGCACCAAAGAGAAAGAGTGTGGATGAGCTTGTGAAATTCCTGTAGTTCGATGAGTGGAACAATTTTGCCAATCTGCTGGTACGGATTGATGCGCCAGCCAGAATCCGGGAAAGAGCAGCCAAAGTGCAAGGTCTGTTTCGAAAGACCTTGCACTTTGTTCCTGTAAACAGAAGCAGGCAGATAGACCAGCCGTAATATGTTTTTGCAGACAATGGTATTGTGACAACTGATGCGGAATTTAAAATAGGAGGAAATCGCGATGACAAATAACACAGAAGAAGATGAACTGTGGGATCTTTACACAAAGGACAGAGAGAAAACGGGCAGGCTGCACAGGCGTGGGGATGAGATGAAAGACGGGGAATATCATCTCGTTGTCCATGTCTGTATCTTTAACAGCAAGAATGAGCTGCTGGTTCAGCAGAGGCAGCCTTTTAAGGCTGGATGGCCGAATATGTGGGATTTGACGGCAGCAGGTTCTGCATTGCAGGGCGAGAACAGCTGTCAGGCGGCTGAGCGGGAAGTGGCTGAAGAGATTGGATTGAAGATTGATTTGTCGGACAAGAGGGCAGATTTTACCATAAATTTTACATATGGATTTGACGATTATTATCTGTTGGAACAGGAAGTGGACATTGCGAAGCTTCACTTGCAGGAGGAGGAAGTGCAGGCTGTAAAGTGGTGCAGTAAGGCGGAGGCGCTCGCGATGCAGGAGCAGGGCATTATGGTTCCATACTGGTTTCTGGATAAGCTGTTTGAAGTCAGGGGTATGCACGATGCCCATGGAGAACAGTAAGGAGATCATATGAAAAAATTAATCGCAAAGAGTATCGCTCTGGCTGTGTCAGGGATGCTGCTGGGCGGCTGTGCAGGACAAAGAGAGCAGTCTATACAGGAGTTACAGACGGAAAATGCAGTTTCGCAAAGTGCGTCTTTGGAGCAGGGAACTTCAGAAAACGCGGTTTCGGAGAAGGAAGACTCGGAAAGCGAGTCCATGAAGAAAGAGGATATAGAAAATACGGTTTTGCAGATAGAAGATATAGAAAATGAAGTAACAGAAAGTATTGTGCCAACAATTGTAATCACAGAGGAAAACAAGAAATGGTATACAGAGGATGGGGAACAACTTTATTATGCATCCGCAGACAGAGTTGAGGTATCGGGCGATGGTTTTGAAGCGCTGAATGCTGTACTTTCAGAGCAGTGGGGCGGACTGCGTGATAATTATGATATGGTGGAATTTCTTTGTGAAAAATATGAATCCCTGCGAGAAAGGTATGGTTCTTTTGTCAATTTCGGCATCAACGAAGGTGCTGTCGTGTGCAGGCTTGATGACTGTGTGGCCAGTTTTTGTGGTGTGTATGACGAATATGGAGGCGGTTCGCATGGTTACTATGGCTATAATGGTGCGACCTTTGACGTGCAAAGTGGTAAGAAGCTGCAGCTTGAAGATCTCTTAAATGATGCAGAGGGCTTTTATGATAAGGCGATCAGCTATATTTTAGAAAAGCTTGAGGAGAATTATGAGAATATGCTGTATTCAGATTATGAGGAAGCAGTAGAGACAAAAACTTTTGGCGGGGAGACACCTGCATGCTGGTATCTGGATGGCACAGGAATTGTGATCCGGTATAATCTGTATTCCATTGCAACTTATGCGTCGGGTACGCAGAAGGTGACTTTGCCATATGACGAGTTTGCAGAGTATATAAAAGAAGATTATCGAAAGCCATGCAGCAGTTTGGTTGCAAGCGTGGGGGTGAATGAAGATTTTTCAGGACTGATTGGAGAAACTGGGCGGGTAATGCTTATATCATCAGTTCCTTCGAATGGACATTCGGAAGTAACAGTTGTGTCAGGAGATGCGAGGGAAACGGTCGGAAAAGTTACATTTGTTACGGAGTCTTATGTGATTAAACATGAGGATGGACGCAGTTTTTTGGTATTTTATGGTCAGTCAGATCATTGGGCAACATATGTGTATGAGATCACTGGAGGAAATGTACGGAAATGTGACGAGCTGGATGGTGCAGAATGGAATGGTGCCTGCACAGGGACGAACAGAATCGGGCTTTCCATGAATCTTGATGTGCTGGGAACATACACAGGAGAGATGGTGTATCAACTGACGGATGATGGAAAGCTGATACAGACAGAAGAAATTTTTGCTGTAGACACTTCCCAAAAGCTGACATTGAGGAAAGATCTGCCAGTGACAATAGACGGAGAGGAAACGACAATTCCCGCGGGCAGCGAGATTCAGATCACTGGAACAGACAATGCTGGCAAAGCCTGTTTTCAGATGGATGCCGATATCGGGAAGACTGGATTGATTCAGTATGTGCGTGATGCTCAAGGGAAGATTTTGATTGACGGCGTGTCAGAGACTGAGTACTTTGAAAAGGTGCCTTATTCAAGGTAATGGAACACGTTACAAATATGTTCCGAATTTTCAATATAGACAGATATTTTGCGCAATGCCAGAGCCTGGGGAGTACGCATTCCAAACATGGAAATTATGGAGGAGTTTGAGAATGCGATGAGCGTCGGCGGCTGGGGCGGAGGTTATGCGTGTTCTAAAGGCTTCGAAAATCCCAATCCGCCCCGCCGGCTCCTGCTCCCGACTGGTCTGCATTTGCGTGAGGATAGTTCTGTTTCTTATCTGAATCGTTATTTATGCACAGTTCCTTATTTCATGCCGCGAAGAACCATTGTCAATGACATACTCGTGTCCCATTGCTTGCTGCCCTTGTCATAGAGCTCGATGCGCTTGTCGTATTTTTGGTTGACGCGTTCCCTCATTTGAATCAATTCTTCTTCGCTTACGATACCAGGGGCCGTGTGTGGAATCGAATTGACTGCGTCAATTGCTGTCTGGCGGTGGGCATTGATCATAGCATATGCCTGTTCCTTTGAAGTTCCTGGGTTATCCGGGGTAAGATTTATGGTCAGGTATTCTGTAGAAATCTGACGAAATCCATATTTTTCCATAGCTAATGGCAGTTCACTTTCATTCATGGCATATTGTCCAACCGCGTATTTCTGGAGTGCTTCCTGGCTATAGCGATTGACTCTGTCCCATATTTCCTGCTCAAAGCTGTTTTCCTCTGCGATACAATCAGCGTCAATGCTGACGCCGCGTCTCATGGACAGAACGAGGCAGATACCGCCGGGTTTCAATACGCGCAGCTGTTCCCCGAAAAATTTTGCGGGTTCGATATGTTCCTGGACTGTGTTGGAGATGGTCACATCAAACGTGTTATCTGCAAAGGGCAGCGCTGTGGCATCAGCTTCCACAAATTGAATTTGTGGCGCCTGCTGTGCTGCAAAATCGATAAAAGAGGTATCTCTGTCTACACCGATTATGTCGGCGTTGGGATACCAGCGGGCAAGTGACTGGGTTAGTGCGCCAGGACCACAGCCTACCTCGAGCATTTTGAGATTGCGATTGGTGTCATCAATGCAGAAAGCGCTCTGGTATTTTTCTTTGTACACATCAGAAAACCTGAGCGTACGGGAAAGATACAGGGTTCCAATATTCTGAAAATAATCAGACCAGATTGTATTCATTTTCGACCTCCTTATATGATTTTTTTGCTAACAGTTCCTTAAGACATTATCCCATTTATAATCCTGAATGATGCCCATGTTCATATTTTATCATAACAAACTTGGTACCTCAATGAGCAATTATTTTTATACAATTTCTTAGTGAACTTTGCGTTCAGATAAAGGCTAAAGAACAGCCTTTATCTGTCCACAAAGTCTATGAGTGCGCCCCACTACCCTGTCGGCAGAATGTAGGTGTTTTGTATGGGTAATGCCACGAAACAGGCAAGCACACGTTTTTACATAGTCAAGCGGAGCAAGGGGCAGTCGGCAGTTGAGAAAGCGTCATATATCAGCAGTAGTATTCTTGTCAGCGAATATGACGGGCAGACCTACCGCCCGAAATACCATGAGTATTTAGTCCACACTCGAAATCACTCTCCCACCCAACGCCCCCAAAGAATATGCAGACCGAGCCACTTTATGGAACGCTGTTGAACTGTCAGAGAAAGGGCAGAAATCACAGCTTGCGAGAATGTTAAAGGCGTCACTCCCCAACGAATGGAGTTACGAAAGCAGGCAAAAGAAATGCTCATACTTGCCAAGCAGGAAGTACACAGCGCACAGTACGCCAAGATTAAAAATGTTGCGATCAGCGTGAAGAATGAAGTCATGGAGATGATTGCGAAAGCGAGGGAACGCAAAGGCAGACTTGATTTGCCGATTGTCAGTGGAAAGCACCTAAGAAGAATATCCGACAGAACCGCAAATCCAATGCAACTGCATTGGATTCGCAGTCAGCCGACAATGCGGAGAAGTTTATCACGACAAGGAAGATAGACAGCTTTGAGAGCCTTGCGAAATTCACAGCGAGATACGATAAGGAGCATAAAGAGAGCCTTGCAAAGTACCCCGAACTAAAGGAGCGTATGCAGAGCCTTTTACAGAACGGCGAAAAGATAACGCCGAAACAGTGGAAAGCCGAGATACAGTCCTTACAAGCCGAGTATGACAGTATCAGCAAGGAGCAGACCAAGACCGCCACGGAGTTAGCATATGCTGAGGTAGTCAGTTATAACAAGAAGAACCTTGAGAGGGAGCTTCAGAACGAGATCCGACAGCATAACAGGCAACAGAACAAAACGAAACGGAGGGAGGAAGAAATTTAATGAAAATTTGATAGAAATATGTTTGTGATTGTGGTATTGTATTAGAAACTATAATTGAGCAAATTCCGAAAAAAGCACAAGAAAAATTGAATTATCTTGATCTGAAGACAATATACAAACATTCATAAGAATATCTTTATGTGCATTATGCATCTTTCACGCATATTATTTGTGCATTTCTTTATGCTATGGATAAGTATTTGGTAAACTTTTTAAATTTGCTCATTTATAGTTAGAAATACAAATCGGAGAATACAAAGGAGTGCTTTATGAAATCAAGCAATAGGGCTGATGGATGGCTAACTGGAAGAATATATTTCAACAGAGAAGATAAAAGACTAATTATTAAGAGACCGCGAAGTGGGTTTGGTTATACAATGAATTGGGGAAATAAGTGGACATGGCTATTTAATATTATTTTTATAATTATTGCTGTTATATTAGTCTGCGTTCTCTAATACATCTTCCAATTTGTACAATCAACTGTTACTACAATCACAACGGAATAGCAATACAGCGTCAGAGCGTATAGAAAGCCAAAGAAACTTTATGGAAGATTCCGTTTCCAAAAGGCATTGTCCGATGTATAATAAAAGCAGTGAAAGAAGGTGATTTTTTTGAATACAACGGAGCAGACACATCAACAGGACTTAGAGCGTCTGAAATCACTCCGATATATGGACGATGATTTTATGACTGTCTGCCTTGCAGATAATTTTGAGGGTGTGGAACTGATACTACGGATTGTTTTAGGGCGCGAGGATATAAAAATCAAATCGGTCAGGACACAAGAGCCGTTGAAGAATTTGCAAGGACGTTCGGCTATTTTAGATGTTCATGCAATTGACAGCACTGATAAGGAATTTGATGTAGAAATTCAGAGGAAAGACACAGGAGCAGGAGCAAATAGAGCAAGGCATAACAGCAGCTTATTGGACGCACACATATTAAAGTCTGGTGATGATACAGAGGATATTCCCGACAGCTATGTAATTTTCATAACAGAAAATGATGTAATGAAAGGAAAACAGCCGATATATCCAGTAGAGAGATATGTCACTATCGGGGAAAATATGGTATTGTTTGGCGATGGTTCGCATATTCTATATGTTAATGGGAAGTATAGGGGCTGCGATGAAATCGGAAAGCTAATGCACGATTTTTCATGCACCAATCCCGACGATATGAACTATGAGGCACTTGCTAAAAAAGCACGATATTTTAAGCAGGATGAGAAAGGAGTTGCTACCATGTGTAAAATTATGGAAGATATGAGAAATGAAGCGGCAAGGGAAGCGGCACAAAATAAGGCAAAAAGGACAGCGGTACATTTAATAAAGTTAGGTAAAATGACTTTAGAGGAAATAGCAGAAGCTACAGAATTATCCATTGATATAGTTAAAGAGTTAGAAAGCCAATCAATGCAATTAGCATAATCAGAGATACAATTTAATATCAATAAAACAGCGTAAAGGTGCATGGAACAGTAAATTGTAAACCATATGCGTCTTTTTTGCGCCCAAAAGGAGGAACATGCGCGACAACAATCAGACCAACACTACAGGGCGATTAACGCCCTGTTTGCAGAAGAAGATTGATAAGACAACCTACTTAGTCGAGGTGCATTTTTCTGATACGAGTACCCAAAGCGTAGAGGACAAGTTAAAGCGTGTTATTCTCCATGACTTAGAGCATGGGAAACAGGAAAGACCAAGAAAAAGTGATGAAAAATGATGAATATGTTCTTGACAAGTAGCAACAGGAGATTTCACCTGATGTAACCCATGCATGCTGTTTGACCAGCAGAAAGAGATAGTTATTGAGCCCTGCAGGATGAAAGATATCGCAGGGCTTTTTGTGATGGGAATTATAGCCGCAGTTGAATACTTTTATCATAGTTAAAATCTCACTTTTTTGATTTGTATTTTTGTTCAGAATTAGGGATGGGGAATTCTGTCATGAGGAGCTGCTAATAAAAGCAGAAAACATCAGTTAATGACATTATAGGTCATTGCCAGTGGGCAGTCAAATATTTTATAGTATATGACAAAGTTTTTATAATCATTAATCAGCTGCACGCGAATCGTGAAGCAAAGAAGAGGAGGATAAGATATGGACAGAAATGATCAGAAGTGGATTGCGGAGACCATTGAGAGAATCAGGGAAAAAATCAGCTGGGTAAGTGAGAAGAACAAGGAAAGAATTCCTTACACGACAGATGAGAACGGCAATTACGATGACCGGAGCGATAATACAAAGGAATGGAACATCGATGACGGTTTAAACTGGTGGACAAACGGATTCTGGGGAGGTATCATGTGGCTGCTGTACCAGGATACGAAGGACGATCGCTACATTGCGGCAGCGAGAAGCTGTGAAAAAAAGCTGGAACAGACCTTTTTCGATTACTATGGACTGCATCACGATGTGGGCTTTATGTTTGTGCCAACAGCGGTGGCAGATTACAGAATCACTGGCAATGCCGAGGTGAAAAAAGCGGCGCTGCTCGCGGCAAATCTGCTTGCAGGGCGTTTTAACCTGCAGGGAAATTACATACGTGCGTGGAATGACCTGCCGAATCAGGATACTAGAGGCTGGGCAATTATAGATTGTATGTTTAACATTTCCCTGCTGTACTGGGCCTCTAAGGAGACCAGAGATCCAAGATACCAGAACATTGCCATGCGCCATGCCGACAGTGTGATGCGCTATTTTATCAGGGAAGATGGTTCTTCGATCCATATTGGAGAGTTTGAGCCTGATACAGGTGTGTTTGTAAAAAGTCACAAAGGTCAGGGTTACGGAGAAGGGTCGGCATGGACAAGAGGCCAGGGCTGGGCACTGTACGGGTTTGTAAACAGCTATACCAATACCGGCAAAAAAGAATATCTTGACACCGCAAAAAGAGTGGCGCATTACTGTATTGCCAATATTCCGGAAAGCGGCATCATTCCTGTAGACTTCCGCCAGCCAGCCGAGCCAGCATGGGAGGATTCCTGCGGAGCCTGCGTGATTGCAGGGGGATTGATCGAGCTGGCAAACTATGTGCCGGAGGCAGAGAAGCAGGCGTATCTGCATCCGGCAGTAAAAATACTGAGGACGATTACGGAGACAAGGGCGGACTGGAACAAAGATTGCGATGCAATCGTGCAGAACTGTTCCGCAGCATACCACGACAGCAGGCATCATTTTACGATGGTGTATGCAGATTATTTTTATATCGAAGCAATATATAAGTTAGATCACACAGGAATCCTTTTGTGGTAATCAAACTTACCCTTTTTCCAGTTTTTTTACCCTTTACATGCTGTCTAAAAATCTTATAATTATTAATACATTGAAGTTTTTCGGGATATTCTGGAAAGGCGGGCGGTTGGGTTGAAGATTTTGATAGCGGACGATGAGGACTATACAAGAGAGGGATTGATCGACAGTATTGACTGGGAAGATTTTGGTATCGATGAGATTATGCAGGCGGTGAATGGGCAGGAGGCGCTCAGAATCGCGAGGTGGTTTTGCCCGGACATTGTCCTTACGGATATCCGTATGCCCAAGACGGATGGAATCGATTTTGCCACAGAGCTGATGGAAAATAACAAGGACAGTAAGATTATCTTCATGAGCGGCTATATGGAAGTGGAGTATCTCAAGAGCGCAATCCGGCTCTCCGCGGTGGACTACATTGAAAAGCCAATCGACCTGAATATCCTGAAAGCAGCGCTTGCCAAGTCTGTGGAGGAGATTCAGGAACGGAGAAGGAGTAAGGAAGCAAAGGAGAATCAGAAGGATATCCGGCAACAGACACTGGTGAGTCTGCTGTGCGGGAAAGAACCAGATAGCATGACGATCGAAAAGCTTGCGGGGGAATCCGCATTTCCGCTCAATACGTCCTATGTCTGTGTCATTTTGCAGTATGCGGGGAGGATGCAGGAGGGCGTAATTGACATCGGAAAGCTATTGGAGGTGCTGGAGTCCCGTCAGGGGTGCGCGGTGGGAAGGTATGACAGGGATAAAAGGCAGATGCAGGCAGTTCTGTCGTTTCAGAAGAAAGATCAGTATCATCTTGGCCCGATTTATCAGCAGATTCTGGATACCTTTCCGCTTGCGAAGCTGGGCGTGGGGATAGAGGTTGACAGCTACAGGAACATCTATAACAGTTACCGCACAGCAGCTGCTGCTGTCAATTGTTCTTTTTATCGTGAAGATGAGCGCTTTTTCCAGATTGATGAGGAGATTCAGCACAGGATTGCGATTGAGCCAGGGCTTTATGGGGAGTTTCTGCAGATTTTGTCAGAGCAGCCACACTTGTTAAAAGGATGGTTTGCATCTGTCTTTGATGAGCTGCGCAAGAGAAAATACTGTCCGAAAGAACAGGTCTGTACTTTTATGATATCCTTGCTGACAGCAGTTTACAGTCAGTATCCGGAGTTATATGACAACAGTTCCGGGGTCAGGAGCGAGGAACAGCTTCATATGTTCCTGTATGAGAGGGAGAGTCTTAGGGAGATTTCTGATTTTGTGGACGGGGTGCTCACATGGATACAGGAACATAACAAGGAGAGAGAGGGATACAGCCGCATTGTGCAGGGGGCGATGGAGTATGTGGCGCAGCATTTTGGCGAAGAAAATCTCAGTGTGTCCCAGATAGCGGAATACCTGCACTTTTCGCCGGCATATCTGAATGTGCTGTTCAAGCAGGAGATGAAGGTGACGATCAAACAATATCTGGGTAATTACCGCCTGGAGCGCGCGAAGCGGATGCTGGAAAAGGACTTTGACAAAATAACAGAGATTGCAGAAAAATGCGGCTATGCAAACGGAAATTATTTTGCAAAAGTATTTAAAGAAGCTACCGGGATGACACCGGCAGAATACAGGAAGAAAATGTCATGAGGATTTTCGGAAAGGTTTTAGAGTGGTTCCGCAACTCGTCGCTGAATCAGAAGATACTGATACTGGTGCTGGCAGTCGGTGTGCTGCCAATCGGTATTATCTTTATGGTGTCGCTGACTGCGCTGAAAAAGATATCCGGGGAGCAGCAGCTCTATGCGGTCAATCAGAGCTACACGCAGGTTTTTCAGGCTCTGGAAACCCAGTTTGCCAGAGTGCATAATTTCTCGACACTGTTGGCAGTCAATGACAGGATCAGCAGCAACATTATGCTTTCCGGGCAGAGTGAAAGCATTACAGAACAGATGGCGTATTTTGAAGATATTCTTGCCTACATCAACGGCATGGAGATCGCATTTGAGTCCAACGATGTCGTTTTTTACATCGATAAGGCACTTCTGGCAACGGATAGTCAGGTGGGGCGGTTTCGTTCTATTGATGCTGCGTGGCAGTCGAAATGGTATGCACAGCTCGAGGACAATCAGGGGAATCCGACGTGGGTGAGATATGAGGAGGAACTGTCAGGCAAGGAGTATGTCGCAGTTTCCAGAAAGATATGGGATCAGAACAATTATCAGGAATCTGTCGGTGTGCTGTCTGTGCTGCTCGACACAAATTATCTGGAGGAAATGCTGGTAGGATATCTGAAGAACCAGGTCATGTATCTGGAAACTGCTGAGGGAACGCTGCTGGCGTCCAATGTTCCGGAGGATGAGCTGGAGCGGCTGCCGTTGGGAGAGCGCGCCGTGGGAGACAGGCAGTTTGTGCGGAGGAACTTAAAGGGCGAGGAATATCTGGTCTGCAGCAGGATGATGAAGAAATCAGGCATCTATCTGGTTTCACTGATTTCGTCCTCGGAGCTGGAGCGTGAGATTGATGCAGTGAATGCAGGGATTCGAACCATATATGTTGTGATTAGTATCTTTATTGCGGTTGCGATACTGGCGCTGACGCATTCCATTACCAGAAGGATTCTCCTGCTGAAGGGACAGATGATGCAGATTCAGAAGGGGATTATCGGCAAAGTGGAGGTGAGAGAGAACTATAATGATGAGATCGGGCAGCTGATCACGCATTACAATGAGATGGTGGGAAAGGTTGAGGAGCTGATGCAGGAGCAGTATTCTCTTGGCCAGAAAAAGACCGAGGCGGAACTGAAGGCGCTGCAGTCACAGATCAGTCCGCATTTCCTCTACAATACACTGGATATGATCAACTGGATGGCGCAGAAGAGCGAGACGGACAATATCCAGAATGTGGTGCAGGCAATGTCAAGATTTTACAGGCTGACGCTGAGTAAAGGACATGATATCGTGACAATCCGCGACGAGGTGAAGATGTGCGAGGCATATATGGAGATACAGAAACGCCGCTATAAGGGAAAGATTCTCTATGAAGTTGAGGTTGATGAGGAGATTGACCAGTACCTGATTCCCAAGATCACGCTTCAGCCCTTTTTGGAAAATGCAATCGTACATGGTATCAACGAAAAGGAGGATGCCCGCGGAAGCGTCATTCTGAATGGCTGGCTGGAAGACGGCAGGATTACGCTCAGTGTGACGGATGATGGAAATGGAATGAACGTGTCAGATCCGATTGCGGATAAGCGGAAATCTTATCCGGGAAGTCATTACGGAATGGAGAATATTGCCCAGCGGTTAGAACTGTATTACGGAGAGAAAATACCGATACAGATTGAGAGCTCTATGGGGATAGGAACCTGCGTCATCATCAACATTCCGGCACGGATGAGCGAACCGTCACAGTGACAGCGCAGCGTGATTTTGCGGAACTGTTATCTTCGAGGGGAAGTGTGAGAAGAACTTCTAATTGCTCACAGCAAAGGCTGTTTCGCAAAGAAGTTCTAATCTCACACCGAAGAACGCAAGTGCAGCGTTCTTCACGGATTGTATGTGCCGCATGGCGGCATGGGAGGAAGTGTGAAAGAGATAAGATATAGAAGTGTGTTGTGCATACTGGCTGCCTTTTTCGTGCTGGCTGTCAGCGGCTGTGCAGAACAGTCCGTTACTGATATCGATTTTGAAAACAAGGAACCTGTTGTCAATCTGAATGGAATTATATTGGGGTCGCCTCCCGAGGAGGGGATGGACGAGCTGTACCGACAGTTGGATACACTGACAATACCAGAGTTAAACTGTACGCTTCGCTTTGAGTACATTGCGTGGGGGGATGAGCGCAAACAGCTGAATACAGCGATACTTTCGGGAGAATATGATCTGATACCGGGTGGCGTGTTCTCGGATTATCGGACACTGGTACCGAAAAATGCCTTCTTGAACATAAAGGAGTATCTGTACCTTGTCCCTGATCTGCAGGAGCATTATGAGACATATCTTGAGGATGCTTTAAAAAGCTGTGAGATTGATGGAGGACTGTACGGTATTCCACAGTACAGTATCGGCGTAAAGAACATAAACGAGGGATTTTTTTACAGAGAAGACTTAAGAAAGGCATGGGGATTGGAGCCTGTTACAGATCTGGATACGATGGAGGCATATCTGTACCGGGCGAAGGAGGAGGACGTTTACCGGAATGAACCGTTGATTACGGATAACCGTATCTGGACGAGTCTGTGGCTGATGCTGAGTGAGGGCAGATATCTGGAGATTGACAGCATGCAGGAGACACCGTTTGTTGTTGTGCAGGCGGACGATCCGGGCGTGCTGATAAACCGCATGGAGACACCGGAGTTTCAGGAGGTAATCCGCTACATCAGAAAATGGAAAGAGGATGGGATTCTCGAGTCCAATATGCTGGTGGTGTCAGACAATGAGGGGGAGCGGGGAAAACGGCTGATGGTAGCAAACAGGAAGCCCTGTGAGACGAATGCTCCCTTCTGGTCCGTGAACTCTAATTTTATTGTGGAGCTTTGGAGAGAGCATCCAGAATGGGAGTATGGATTTTTCCCATATACGCAGAACAATCAGTTCTGGTATGAGGAATCCATTGCGGATTCCTCTGTGATTTCGATTTCTTCCAGAACAAAGTATCCGGAGATTGCCGTGAAGCTGCTGGAGAAAATTCATACGGATCAGCGTTACTATGATCTGCTCCGATATGGTGTGGAGGGTGTTCACTATCACTTGTCAGACGGAAAACTGGACTTTTCGGGTGTGTCCAACAATAACAGGTTTGGGTGGACACCGATCTCTGACGATCTGCTTTCCTATCCTGCGACGCCGATCAATGAAAAGTGGTATGAGGAGACGGAGAAGCCTTATTGTGAATGGCAGATGGAGGTCAGCAGACTGGCAGAAGCTGACCCGCTCAACGGCTTTTCCCTGCAGGCATCGGGACTGAAAAGAGAGATGGAGGCGATGGAGCGGGTGCGGACACAATATTTCCAGCCAATTTTGTGCGGTTATCAGGAAGACTATGAGAGCGCGCTCGCGGAGGCAAACGCGGCGCTGTACGCAGCCGGGTTTGAAGATTATCTTCGAAACATGCAGGAGCAGATTGCAGAATATATAGGAAAATGAGAGAGTGGCGTCAGCAGATGTCACTTTTTCATTTATTTTTTACCCTTTTTCTAGTTTTTTTATTATATTTTATATGCTTTTATTTCTTTAAAATAGAAGTGAGCAGAAGAGAACTGCCACAAACTGAAATGTGAGCAGGTTTGTGAGGGTTTTCCGGAAAAAGAAAAGGAGGGGTAACATGAAGAGTGGACCGTCAAAGAATACTGGTGTCAGAGCCAGGGGCGGCAGGATGACTTTCAGAGAAGGACTTCAGGAGCTGTGGAAGAACAAGATGCTCTATCTCATGACAGTGCCGACAATCGTGTGGGTTGCGATTTTCTGCTATGTGCCGATGTATGGCGTACTGATTGCGTTTAAGAAGTTCAGCTACAAGGAGGGCATCTGGGGAAGTCCGTGGATTGGGTTGAAAAATTTTGAGTTCCTGTTCAACTACAAAGGTGTTGGGCAGATTTTCTTTAACACGATTTTTCTCAATCTGCTGTTCATCGCGTCGGGAACGATCTGTTCCATCGGTCTTGCGCTGGTGTTTGTCGAGATCAAGAACAAGATTTACAACAAGGTGGTGCAGACAATTGCCATTTTCCCGCACTTTGTGTCGTGGACAGTTGTGGCAATGTTCCTGAGCGGCATTATTGGCGGAAGTGGAACGCTGACACAATGGATTGTCAGTCACGGAGGAAATGATCCGCGGTTTTACAATGAGGCGACATGGTGGCCGCTGATATTAGTGCTGCTGAAAATCTGGCAGGGAGCAGGATACGGCACAATCGTGTATGTGGCAGCAATCACTGGATTTGATCAGGAGATGTATGAGGCGGCAAGAGTTGATGGCGCGACAAGACTTCAGACGATCATGAAGATCACGCTGCCCCTGTTAAAGACGACGGCAATCATGCTGACCATTATGAGTATCGGAAAGATTTTCTCCGGTGACTTCGGTATGATCTATGCCCTTGTGGGTGATAACTCACAGCTCTACTCGACAACGGACGTGATAGATACGTTTGTCTACAGGGCACTGCGCCAGTTGAACAACATGGGAATGAGTACAGCAACGAGCTTGTTCCAGTCAGTAGTCGGCCTGGTTATGGTGTATATCACAAATGCCATCACGAAAAAGGTAGAGCCCGACGCGGCAATATTCTGATGGGGGGTGAATGTTTTGAGTAATACAATGACGAAAGGCAGCAAGATTAAAAAATCAAGAGGAGAAATCATCTTTGATGTGATTGTCTATGCCATTGCAGCGTTGTTCTGCATCTACTGTCTGTATCCGTTTGCAATCATTCTGGGCAGCAGCTTTGAGACGGAATCCAACTTTGCAGCATACGGTTTTCCCATTATCCCAAAAGACTTTACTTTGAAGGCATATCAGATGGTGCTGGGGGACAGCCAGATTTTTAAGGCTTATGGTGTGACGATTTTTACGACAGTTGTCGGGACAATATTTAGTATGTTTCTCACGATCACGATGGCATATCCGCTGTCACTCAAAAAGGTGAAATTCCGCAATGTCATTACCTTTTTTGTGTATTTCACAATGTTGTTTGGCGGCGGTCTGGTGCCGAGTTACCTGTTGATCAGCAAGACACTGAACATGAAAAACAACCTGTTTGTCTTAATCATACCAGTGGCGTTTGGCGCATGGAATATGTTTCTGATGAGGAATTTCTTCAACGGAATTCCCGGGGAGCTGGCAGAATCGGCATATATGGACGGCGCCAATGACTTTCAGATTCTGGCAAAGATCATTCTTCCGGTGTCTGTTCCGGGAATTGCGACGATCAGCCTGTTCTATGCACTGGGATACTGGAATCAGTGGTTCAACGCGATGCTCTACATAGAGGATGCCAATCTGTTTCCGCTCCAGTATCTGCTGATGCGTATGCTGCGAAATGTCGAGGCGATGCGGGAGATGGCAAGGACGACAGGTGTTTCCATGGGAGAGATTCCGACAAACTCGCTGCGCATGGCAACGACAGTGGTAGCAATCGGTCCGATTGTCCTGCTCTATCCATATGTGCAGAAATTTTTTACCAGCGGTTTGACAGTCGGAGCAATAAAAGGTTAATCCATTAAAATATATCTATATAGGAGGAAAACATTCATGAAAAAGAAAAAATTATTCAAGAAAGCGGCGGCTCTGGCAATGGCAGGTATTATGACAATGTCACTGGCTGCATGCGGTGGTTCTGGTGAGGACAGCACGTCTTCTGACACAACTGGCGGTACCAGCAGTAACGACACAGCCAGCACTGGAAATACAGATGACGGCACAGGCAGTGCTTCTGCGGCTGGCGTGACAGAGATGGAGGATACGACGATCAATATCCGGATTATGAATGAGTATAAGAATCTGGATAAAGTGCTGGCAAAGTACGCGGAGATGACGCAGGATGATCCCATTATGAGCAAGATTCATCTGAACTTTAGCTGGGTTACGGGCGGAGATTACAAGGATAAGCTGACGATGGCACTGGTAGCGCAGGAGGATTACGATCTGATGTTCTGCGGCAGCTGGCACGGTCTGACTTCTTTTATACAGCAGGGAAATTTTGCAGATTTGTCTTCTTATTTTAACAACGACAATTTTCCGGGGCTTCAGACTGCTTTCTCAGAAAACTTTACGGATGCCATGACTTCCTATGTACGTCAGGAGGACGGTACTTTCCAGTCAGGCATCTACGGAATCAATCTGGCATCGTTCTATGAGGACAGCCGTGGATTTATGTACCGCGAGGATCTGCGCGAGAAATACAATTGTGATCCGATTACAGACAGGGACAGTTTGTTTGCATATATGGATACCGTGCTTGCGAATGAGCCGGATATGATCGGGGCAAGTCTGTGGAATCTCTTCTATATTGATTCTCCGGTTTATTCTGGAAAGCATGACAATGTGTACAGTCAGGACAGCACCAATATCTTTGGCGACCAGACACGTGTCTTTGTGGGATTGAGTGAGGACGGAAAGACAGTGCTGAATGCAGTCGTTCCTGGAGACCCGCAGGAAGAGTGGGACAAGATGCCGGAGGGATACCAGTATGACTTTATCACAGAGTACGCGGTAAAACGTACCGACTGGAATCCGTACCTGAATCCGAACCGCGGCGGTACAGATACCGTTGAGAAAGAAGCAGTTATCTCATACTGTCCACTGTCAGAGTTTGAGAGCAAGGTAAAAGAGGCACAGGAGAGAATTCCGGGTTCTGAGTATGGCTACTATGTCTATGAGGACGCACAGCGCAACAAGGAGAAGGGTGCTGTAGTCTGTGACATGGTTACCAACAACTGGCTGGTGGTTCCGGAGTGGTCAGAGAATGTGGACGCTGTTATGTACTTCCTTGACTGGATGTTTGGCTCACAGGAGGCACACGACCTGTTCCAGTATGGTATTGAGGGAGAAGACTGGGAGTCCGTTGGAACAGAGGGATACAAGGATCTTGAGATTTCAGAAGATCTGAAGTACACCATGCCGAATTACTCTTTCACGCTGAATCCGACATACATCAGGTACAGTGAGTTTGTGGTGAATGATCCGGAGCTGAAAGCTGATTTTGATTATATCTATGATGAGTCTACATATGAGCTTAGTCCGCTGGCAGGCTTTGCCTTTGACGCGACGAACGTGGAGACCGAGGTTGCTAATATTTCTGCACTGTCAGGCGAACTGCAGCTCAATATCTCCCTGTATGAGGCTGACGAGGCAGTAGAGAAACTGCAGACATGGCATGCCGACGCAGAGGATGTCGGCCTGGAGACAGTACGTCAGGAGCTGATCATGCAGCTGCAGTCATTCCTTGACGCAAAGAACGCACAGTAATCAGAGGGCGGTGGGATTTCCCACCGCTTTTATGCATACAGGCGCGTGATGAAATCGGCAGGGAAGGCCGTATGTGCCCGGCGCGCAGGTAGGGCAGGAGAGGAGTGAACTATGGTGAATCCGTTTGGTATCAATAGTCCGTTTGCGGCGGCAGTCAATAAACTGGTACAGATGATTTATGTCGGAATACTTTGGTTTGTGTGCAGTATTCCTGTTATTACAGCAGGGGCAGCGACCACAGCACTGTATGAGGTGCTTCTGAAGATGGAGAAGAATCAGGAGGGATATGTCAGCGTTTCCTTTTTCCGCGCATTTCGCAAAAACCTGAAAAGCGCAACGCTCGTCTGGATTCCGCTGCTGGTCGCGGAAGTTGTGTTTGGTTTTAATCTCTTTTATTACGCAGTGTTTGGAGGAGGGCAGTTTCCGGTGCAGTGCGCTGTCTTTGCGGTATTGTCACTGGCGGCGCTTATCCTGTCCGGATATGTGTTTCCGGTGATGGCGCGCTTTGAGAATACTACAGCGGGGACTTTTCGGATGGCGGCGCTGCTGGCTGTGCAGAATGCGGGCTGGACGGCTGTGATTTTGTTTGTACAGCTTCTGACAATTGCAGTGTGCTGGTTCTTTCTGTATTTCCCGCTGCTGTTTATCATGGGAATAACAGGGTATTTTCAGGCAGTGATTTTTAATCATATCTTTGACCGCCTGATCGCACAGGGAAAAATTATAGAAGGAGCGTGAATCAGAAGATGAGTGTGACAGAGAATGGGAATCGGATTAAAATTTATCCCGTCCCCGACGGGGCTGTTCTGCAGGAGGATTACTGTCTGCGCGTGCGTCCGGTTGAAACGGAGGACTGGCAGGAGTTGAAGGCGTACCGCGTCAAAGTGGATATGCATGATGTGAGGACTGCGTCGATGGTATTTTTTGATTTTGACGGCAGTGTCGAGGTGGAGATCACATTTCCAAAGTTTTATACAGTGTATAAAGTGGACATCAGACCGTTATCATTTGGCATTCAGCCTGTGACAGAACCCAAAAGAATAACATTTACCCTTGACAAGCCGGCGAATCTGTCAGTGGAAGTCAACAGAGACCGCTTTCACAATCTGCACCTTTTTGCAGGTTCCTTAAAACAGGAACTGGAGGAGGCGCCGGATAAAAATGACAGCAATGTCATGTTGGTGAAAGGCTCATTGCGTCGTTCTGGATTTTTGTCAGACGAGATTAGCCGGCAGCTTGAGAAGATGCCGGAGGGCAGGACGCTCTATGTGGAGGCGGGAATTTATTATATCGGCGAGTGTGTCTGGCATCTGCCATCTTATACGAACATATATTTGGAAGGAGGGGCAATACTGATTGGCGGCTTGGCATTTGAACACGGGGAGCAGCTTCGGATTTATGGAAAAGGGATCTTGTACCTGGCGGATTTTGCACGGTTCAGCGCGATCAATGGATTCCGGCTCAATCATTCTAGGAACATTGTGATTGAAAACCTTATGTTTATCAATCCGCCGCACTATACGGTTTTGCTGGGGGACTGCGAGAATGTGACCATCCGCGGCATCAAGTCGTTTAGCTGTGAGGGATGGAGCGACGGGGTGGACATGATGAGCTGCAGGAATGTGACAGTGGAGAATTGTTTTCTGCGCACCTCCGATGACTGTGTGGCAATCTACGCAAGCCGGTGGGACAACCATGGCGACAGCCGGGATATTTTCGTGCGGGACATGGTGCTGTGGGCGGATGTAGCGCACCCGCTTAATATCGGGACACATGGCGACCATGAGCATGACGGCGATGTGATTGAGCATATTACGTATGAAAATATTGACATATTGGAGCATCATGAATTCCAGCCTGGCTATCTTGGCGCGATGACGATCAATGCAGGCGATAAGAATCTGGTGCGGGACGTCGTCTACCGAAATATCAGGATAGAGCCGTTTGAGCATGGAAAAGTGCTGGATTTTCAAGTAAAATGGAACAAGGACTACAACCCGGCTCCAGGGCGTGGAATCGAAAAAATCTGCCTGGAGGATATCGACATCCGCACAGGCGTGGGCGAGGAGCCGTCTGTGATCGCCGGATACAGCGAGGCGTTCGCGGTGCGTGATGTCGTGATCCGCAGGATGCATCGGGACGGAAAGGAAGTCAGAAGTCTGGAAGAGGGAAATATACACGTGGGAGAATTTGCGGAGGGTGTTATTGTGGAGACGGATTAGCGTTCCCGGCAAGATTGTCTTGCTGGCCATTTACCTGACGCTGTCGATCATATTTTTGGGGAACTGTATGCGGTGCCGGCTGAAGGAAGCATTTCTTGACAAATAATGGTAAAACTGATAATATTTTAGGAAATCTTAAGATAAAGGGGAGTAAAGCAATGAGGCGAACAAGAATTATTGCTGTGCTGCTGATTCTGCTGCTGATGCTGCCGCAGGGTATGGCTGGCAGCTGGGTAAATGCAGCGAATACAAACAATCAGCGGTATTATTACAATCAGCTGGACAGTGTTTCAAAAGGAATTTATGATGCCATGTACAAGATGTACGAGCAGGGAATTTTTAAGACGGGGAACCAGGAATATGACCTGATTGAAAATGGCCATCTCACAAGCGGACAGCTGGCGGCATATGAGGGAAAGCAGGAGGAACTGCTCAAGCTGTTTGGAGCGGCAAGAGATGCTTTTTATGCGGATTATCCAGATATTTTCTATGTGGATTTCTCCAGTCTGTCGATCACAGTATCTACAAGCGATGCATCGGATGAAGAGGAGGCGGAGAATCAAACTGCCGTGTATAAGGCTTCCCTGGGAGCAGGCAAAAAGGATACTTATTTTGTGGAAGGTTTTTCAGAGAAACAGCAGGTAGAGGATGCCGTCAAGGCACATGAGGCGAAGATCAATGAGATTGCTGCAGGCGCAAAAAAATCCGAATCCGTCCGCGACCAGGTGGCTTATGTGTATAATGCCATCATAGAAAATACGGAGTACAGACTTGATACGAACTGTTCTCCAGGCAATGCAGGACATGTGAGAACATCCTATGGCGCGCTTGTCAAGGGGCAGAGCCTGTGCGAGGGTTATGCCAGGGCAGTCAAGACTGTCCTGGATGCCATGGGAATCAAAAGTGTTCTGGTGCAGGGAAATTATCGGGCACCGGACGGCAGTGACAATCTCCATATGTGGAATTATGTGCAGATTGACGGAAAATGGTATGGTCTGGATGCCACAGCCGGAGACGGTATGAAGGGCACTGTCGAGAGCGATAAATATCTGCTGGCGGACAAGACAGTGATGGATGCGAATTACAAGCCAGATGGCATCATGTCAGACAGTGGCTTTCGGTTTACCTATCCGCAGCTTGCAGATGCCGACGGAGACTCTGAGGACAGCGAACAGACCCCGGATGAGGGAAGCACAGACAGCAGCGGGTACAAAACGCTCTTTGACAAGGAAGGACTGGTAGTGCAGTACAGGGACGGCACGGCATCTGAAGGGGATGTCGGTGTATTCAAAGCCAGTTACAAGGGCATGGGATACCAGGATGCTGTCGACAGCGAAGGTGTGTATATCCTTACACGTTTTTATCAGTATCTGCCAGGGCTGGGTGATTACAAGATTGGAAACTGGGGCTATTCCGATCCCAAGCCCTTTACGATGCCGCAGCTGAAGGATGCGCTGGTCATTGCCAATGGAAACAGCAGGTATATTGAGTTTGCCATCACGAAAAAGGCACCTGCAGGTCCGCTGTACGGAGAAGATCTGAGCACGGATAATCTGGAAAAAAACTGGAATTTTCAGGGAACGGAAGCTGATTTTATTGTGTCTACAGGAAAGCTGGACAATCCAAAAGGAACATTTATTCCGGCACCTTTTGCGAACAATATCACACCGAGCAATACAGGGTTTCTTACCTGCGGCAGGAAATACCATGTGACAGTAGTGTTCGATGAACAGCTTGTGCCGATTGACGGGGAGAGTGCAGGCGTAAAAGTCGCTGTAGAGGATGGATGGAGCGCGGAGAAATACAGCAAAATTGAGAATTTCAAATGGGATAAAAACCGCACAGTGGAGTTTGACTTTACGCCGAGTGATCAGCTGGCGGACAATTATGCCAATTACTCATTTCAGATTACAGGACTGCAGGGAAAAGGAAGCCTGAAACCGCCAACCAGCTTTACTTATAGTGCGAAGAAAAAGATATCGATCTGTGCATACCGTTCGCAGGGAATCTATCTGAATCTGGGCGCGAAGCCGCAGCTGCTGGAGCCCGACGACATTTTCTGCGGCGACTGGGTGAATGAGTATGGAGAGAAACTGAAGAATGTGAAGAATATCGTTCTGACGGCGTCAAAACCGGAGCTGGTGGTGAAAACGCCAACCGCAGACCAGACAAAAGAGATGCTGGGGATGGTAAATGGAACGATCCCGGAAGGGTATACAGTAGAAAAGAGTGCCACTTATGAGCTTACACTGACGACCTGCAACCAGAACATTATACAGACCGGACAGAGTGTCAGGCTGCACATTGGTTTTCCGGAAGGCTATGGACCTGAGAATGCAGGGGTGAGTTATAAGGCGTATCACTTTCTGAAAGACAAGAGTGGGAAGATCACAGGTGTGGAAGAGCTTGACTGCATTGTGACAAATAAAGGACTGATGGTCACCTGCTATTCGTTCAGTCCGTTTGCGGTTGTCGCGCTGAAGGAGAAAGAAGGGGCAGTGACGGATGTTGACACGGCGATTGCGCAGAAGCTGCTCGTCATGAATTCCGAAGGCGGAGATGTGGAGATTCAGGAAGACAAAAATGCCAGGATGTGTAAAATGTTGGAAAAAGGGCAGAAGCGGACGATTGTGATAAAGGCGAAGGATGGATATGTGATCAGCGGGCTTTATCTGAATGGCGAATCACGGAGTGTGTCTGACAAGAAATCTATGAAGCTTACAATTAAGTACGAGGATCTGAGTGGCGAAGGCAATATTTTGGATGTTGTATTTGCGCAGGACAAGCCGAAACAGGAGACAGCGTCGTCCACACAGGAGAAGCCTTCGACAGGGTCACAGCAGAGCAGTGTGTCCTCCCAGAATGAATCCTCTGGCGGACAGTCAGGCAGTTCAGGGAATGCATCTGCCAGTGCATCAGCTTCCAACAATACAGAAAGCAGTGCCAAGGGCAATTCCAATACAGATAATCTGCCATTTGTGGTGCTTCCACAGACTCCTGGAGGTGTCACTGTGACAGATCAGGCATCTGCAGCGCCGTCAGCATCGGCAGCAACTCCTGCAACACCACCGATTACATCATCAGCAAATCCTGTTGTGTCATCACCACCGTCGGCTTCCAGCGCGAATATCATTGGTGATATATTGACAGATGGCAGTGCTGGTGTGATTTCTTCCGAACAGGGAAATGATACGGCTGGAGTGATTGTGCCGGATGCAGAGCAGGAGATGGAGCACATCGTTTTATCAACGGGTGAAAACGCCATGGAGTTTGTGGTTCTGCCAGCAGAAGATGATGATTCCGCCATCGAAAAATCAGAAGTGGGCAGAATTCTTCTGATTGCATTGAGCTGTGTGGCAGGTGTCGGAATGGTTGCCGTGGGAGCTGTGGGATTTGTCCAGATGAGGCGCGATAGATATGACTCTGAATAAAAGTTTCTCTTGACAGATTCCGTCAAAGCGATTATGATAGTTCTAAGAGTTGAAATGCAAAATAAATAGCGACATGAAACTGATGACCAAGAGGAGTACATATTTTGGGAGATTCACAGAGAGCTGCAGGCGGTGGGATTGCAGCAGTCAAAGGGATATGGAATGGACTTGGGAAGGTGGGAGAAAAAAGTCAGAGATGGTGAGAAAGATGCTGTCGGGAGACTTGAGTAATGCCCAACGGGATTTCCGCCCGTTATCAAGGGAAAGCGCATGATGGTGCGTGTGTAGAGAGGGTGTATTTTTGATATGCCAAATTAGGTGGTACCGCAGAAGTTAAGAGCTTTTGTCCTAGTAGAGATATTAGGATAAAAGCTTTTTTTATGTACATGGGTATCCCGTGGGAATCATGTCAGCCAGGGCTGACGGATGCCCACATACGAGCAGGCAGGAAGGAAGTACACTTTCCCACTCGATTACAGGAACTATAAGGAGGATAAGGTTATGATCAAGCCGACATATGATCAGGCGAAACAGTATGAGAAGGACTACACGTACATTCCGATATGTAAGGAGATCCTGGCGGACGATATCACGCCGATTCTGATGCTGAGAAAGCTTGCGGCACTGGATGAACAGTATTTTCTGCTGGAGAGTGTCGAGGGGGGAAACTTAGGCAGATATTCGTTTCTGGGATATCACCCCAGGTTGTCCGTTTCCTGTAAGGACGGAATCACAAAAGTGAAGGAGGACGGTATGGTGCGTATCGTGCCGGGAAAGCCCAAGGAGGCGCTTCAGACGATTCTTGACACCTGCCGCTCTCCCCAGATAGAGGGACTACCCACTTTTACAGGCGGTCTGGTCGGATATTTTGCATACGAGATGATACAGTATGCGGAGCCAAAGCTCAAGATCAAGCAGAGCGATGTCAGTGACTGTGAACTTATGATGTTCGACCGGTTAATCGCATTTGACCAGCTCCACCATAAGCTTTGTTTTATCACGAACGCCAGGGCACAGGACGGTGAGGCGGGATATCACAAGGCAGCCGCAGAGCTTGAAGCCTTTGTGGAAACAATCCGGCTCACCGATCCGATACCATATGAGAAGCCGCTGCCAGCGCCAAAGTTTACCTGCAACCTCTCCAAAGAGGAATACTGCAACATGGTCGAGAAAACCAAACATTACATCAGAGAGGGAGATATTTTTCAGGGCGTTATCTCGAGGCGGTTCGAGGCAGAATACGACGGAAGCCTGTTAAATGCGTACAGGGTGCTCAGAACTACGAATCCCTCGCCCTATATGTACTATATACAAATCAAGGATATGCAGATTGCAGGGACTTCGCCGGAAACGATGGTAAAGCTTACCAATGGTAAGTTAATGACATTTCCGGTAGCAGGAACAAGGAAGCGCGGTAAGGACAGGGAGGAAGATACAGCGCTGGAAAAGGAACTGCTGGCGGATAAGAAAGAATGTGCGGAACACAACATGCTGGTGGATCTGGCAAGAAATGATATTGGCAGAATCGCAGAGTACGGCAGCGTGAAAGTGGAGGATTACATGGTAATCCATAGATTTTCCAAGGTCATGCACATCGCAAGCACTGTCACTGGAAAACTGGCAGAGGGAAAAACCTGCGGGGACACCGTTGAGGCGCTGCTTCCGGCGGGAACACTATCCGGGGCGCCCAAGTTCAGGGCGTGTGAGATTATCGATGAACTCGAACCTGTGCCGAGAGGTGTTTACGGCGGAGCCATCGGATATCTTGATTTCAGCGGGAATCTGGATGTGTGTATCGCGATCAGGACAGCCGTCAAAAAAGGAAAGAAAGTGTATGTGCAGGCGGGAGCCGGAATTGTGGCGGATTCCGTGCCGGAGAGTGAATATCAGGAGTGTGCAAACAAGGCAGGAGCCGTGATCGAGGCGATTCGCCAGGTGGAAGAAATCTGCTGACCGCGATGATGGCGGCTGCAAAACAGCAAATATAAATATACAGCGGCTGGGGTGTATCTTCGAAGTTATGGTGTAAAAAGAATTAGGGGGAAAGAGATATGATACTGTTGATTGATAACTATGACAGCTTTTCGTTTAACTTAGTGCAGGCAATCGGAGAGCTGATTGCTGACAGGGAGGCGCTGAAAGTCGTGCGGAATGATGCGCTTACCGTGGAGCAGGTCATGGAACTGGCGCCTTCGCATATCGTGCTGTCGCCGGGACCGGGAAAGCCGTCAGATGCAGGAATATGCGAGGCGTTGATCAGGGAAGCGGCTGGTAAAATTCCGCTGCTGGGTGTCTGCCTTGGTCATCAGGCAATCTGTGAGGCGTTTGGAGGTAAGATTACCTATGCGCCAGAACTGATGCATGGCAAGCAGAGCATCGTGAAGGTCAACAAAGAAAGCCGGATTTTTCAGGGACTTCCCGCGGAGTTTGAGGTTGCACGGTATCATTCTCTTGTAGCGGACCAGGATTTGATTCCCGATGTGCTTGAGGTCACGGCAGTTGATGAAAAAGGCGTTGTGATGGCGGTGCAGCATAAGACAAATCCGGTGTATGGACTGCAGTTTCACCCAGAGTCCATTATGACTCCGCTTGGAAAACAGATGATTGAAAACTTTCTGATGTGTGACAGATAATATGCTATTGTCCAGACGCAAAGGAACCGTTTCTGATGAAAGAGGCAGCAATGCAACACAAAAATGGCATATGTGTCAGGAAATTGAATCTGGATGAGATTGATAACGATGAAAGTACACAAACCGATGCATTAATATGAAATGGTAAAGGAGAGGTAAAAATGATTGTAGAAGCAACAAAAAAGGTCGTAGAAAAGATAGACCTGACAGCTGACGAGGCAGAGCAGGTGATGGACGAAATCATGAGCGGCGAGGCCGGGCAGATTAATATGGCGTCGTTTCTCACGGCACTGCGCATGAAGGGGGAGACGGTTGAGGAGATTACCGCATTTGCGAAGGGTATGAGAAAGCATGGCACAAAAGTGCCTGTACACGGGGATGTGCTCGAAATCGTGGGTACAGGCGGGGACGAAGCCAATTCCATCAACATCAGCACAACAGCAAGTATCGTTGCAGCGGCAGCGGGCTGTAAGGTTGCAAAGCACGGAAACAGAAGCGTGTCCAGCAAAAGCGGCGCGGCGGACTGTCTGGAGGCGCTCGGCGTAAAGCTTGACCTGGAACCGGAGAAAAACGCGGAAGTTCTTGAGAAAGGAAATATCTGCTTTATGTTTGCACAGAAATACCATGCAGCAATGCGTTTTGTGGGGCCTGTGAGAAAAGGAATCGGACTCAGGACAGTGTTTAATATCTTGGGACCGCTCGCAAATCCGGCTGAGGCGAATGTGGAGCTGATGGGTGTGTACAGCGAGGATCTGGTGGAGCCGTTAGCGCATGTGCTCAGCAATCTCGGCGTGAAACGCGCTCTGGTCGTGTATGGACAGGACAGACTTGACGAGATTTCCCTGAGTGCGCCGACGACCTGCGTAGAGGTCAGGGATGGTACATATAAAAGATACGAGATTACACCAGAGCAGTTCGGGTTACACCGGTGCCAGAAGAGCAAATTGACAGGCGGGGACGGCGCTGAAAACGCAAAGATTACGGAAGCGATTTTGAAGGGAGAATGTACGGATGCCAGGGCAGACGCAGTGCTCTTAAATGCCGGGGCCGGGATTTACCTGATGGGCGGCGCGCCTTCCATTGAAGAGGGTGTGAAAGTGGCGAGAGAGACGATTGAAAGCGGTAAAGCGTATGAGACGCTTCAGAATTTTGTAAAGCTTACAAACTCATAGTGTAATAAGGAGGAAGTCATGATACTTGACGATTTGGCAGCAGCCGCCAGGGCAAGGGTGGCGCGAAAGAAAATGGAAGTGCCGTTTGAAGAGGTGCGAAAAAAGGCAGTACAGCTTGTAAAGAGTGAGGGGGCTTTTTCATTTCCTTTTGAGCGGGCGATTGCAAAAGAGGATATCAGTTTTATATGCGAAGTAAAAAAAGCCTCTCCATCAAAGGGAATTATCGCAGAGGATTTTCCTTATCTGGACATAGCAAGGGACTATGAAAAGGCGGGGGCAGACTGCATATCCGTGTTGACGGAGACGGATTATTTTAAGGGTGACGACAGGTTTCTAAGAGAAATCAACGATAACATTTCCATACCGACAATCAGGAAGGATTTTATCATAGATCCATATATGATTTATGAAGCAAAACTTCTGGGCGCATCCTGTGTTCTACTGATTGCGGCACTCCTTGACACAGATGCGATCAGGGAATACAAGGCAGTCTGTGATGAACTAGGACTTTCCGCGCTTGTGGAGGCACATGACGAGGCGGAGATTCAGAGCGCGCTTGATGCCGGAGCCAGAATGATTGGGGTCAACAACCGGGATTTGAAAACGTTCACAGTGGACATCAATAACAGCACGAGACTGCGAAGTCTGGTTCCGGAAAAGATATTATTTGTTGCGGAGAGCGGCATCAGTACAGCGGAGGACATACAGGCGCTTCGACAGGCGGGAGTAAACGGCGTGCTGATCGGGGAGACGCTGATGCGGAGTGATGATAAGGCGGGAATGCTGGCGCAGTTAAAGGGTGCGGGAAAAGGTGCATAAAAATGGTAAGGGTAAAGATATGCGGACTGAAAACACTGGCAGACGTTGAAAAAGTCAATCGGTATCTGCCGGAATACATCGGTTTTGTGTTTGCAAATACAAAGCGTTTTGTCACAGATGAACAGGCTCTTTGCATGCGGCAGGCGCTTGACAGGCGCATCCAGGCTGTCGGTGTGTTTGTGAATGAACCGATGGAGCATGTGATTGATTTGTGTGACAGGGGTGTCATAGATGTGGTGCAGCTGCACGGTGAGGAATCCGAAGCTTATATACGGGAATTCAAACAAAAAACTGACACGATTGTCATAAAGGCAGTTAAGGTACAGAATGCAGAGCAGGTATCGAAACAAATGTCACAGGAAGCGGATTACATGCTGTTTGACACGTATAAGAAAGGCGAGCCTGGCGGCACAGGAGAGCGGTTTCCGCTGGAAATACTGGAGGAATGCCTAAGGGAGCTGCGCGTGAAAGGCCAGACAATAAAACCCTGTTTTTTGGCGGGAGGACTGGACTGTCAGAACGTGACAGAAGTGCTTGGTCAGGTGGAGCGTAATGTATTCAGAGAATGCATTGCAGTCGATGTGAGCACAGGAGTGGAGACAGACGGGACAAAGGATGAAGAAAAGATCAGGCAGTTTATAGAATATGTGAGGAATGCAGGCATAAGAAAGGGAGATTTATGAAAATGGAAGGAAAGAAAGGCAGATATGGGTTATACGGCGGACAGTACATCCCGGAGACATTGATTCCGGCTGTGCAGGAGTTGGAACAGGAGTACGAGAACTATAAGAACGACCCGGCATTTCAGGCAGAATTAAAAGATTTGATGGAGAAGTATGCAGGACGCCCTTCGCTGTTGTATTATGCAGAGAAAATGACAAAGGATCTGGGGGGAGCAAAAATCTATTTGAAAAGAGAAGATTTGAACCATACGGGTTCCCACAAGATTAACAATGTATTAGGTCAGGTGCTGTTGGCAAAAAAGATGGGCAAGAAGCGCGTCATCGCGGAGACCGGCGCGGGACAGCATGGTGTGGCGACTGCCACGGCCGCGGCTTTGATGGGACTGGAATGCGAGATATTTATGGGAAAAGAGGACACGGACAGACAGGTGTTAAACTGCTACAGAATGGAGCTTTTGGGGGCAAAGGTACACCCGGTAACTTCAGGGACGATGACTTTGAAAGATGCTGTTAACGAGACTATGCGCGAGTGGACTTCCCGAATGGATGATACGTTATATGTGCTTGGCTCTGTCATGGGACCGCACCCCTTTCCGATGATTGTCAGGGATTTTCAGAAGGTAATCGGAGAGGAAATCAAGGAACAGCTCATGGAGGCCGAGGGAAAACTTCCTGACGCCGTGATTGCCTGCGTGGGCGGCGGGAGCAACGCAATGGGTTCCTTCTATGAATTCATACCTGACACAAGTGTCAGATTAATCGGCTGTGAGGCGGCAGGACTTGGCGTCGACAATCCCAAAAACGCAGCGACGATTGCAAACGGAAGCGTTGGTATTTTCCATGGTATGAAGTCTCTGTTCTGTCAGGATGAATACGGGCAGATCGCACCCGTTTATTCGATATCGGCTGGCTTGGATTATCCGGGCATCGGACCGGAGCACGCAAACCTGAATGAGACAGGACGTGCGCAGTATGTGCCGGTCACGGACGAGGAGGCTGTGGAGGCATTTGAATACTTGTCGAGGACAGAAGGCATTATTCCGGCGATTGAGAGCGCCCACGCAGTTGCGTATGCCAAGAAAATAGCGCCGGATCTCGGCAGAGACCAGATTATCGTCGTGACGATTTCCGGGCGCGGCGATAAGGATGTGGCGGCAATCGCAAGGTACAGAGGTGTGGAGATTTTTGATTAGGGAATTTGCGATTGATATTTTAGAGAAGGAGTGGAAGTAAAATGAGCAGAATCAGCAAGGCATTTGAAAATCAGAAAGCGTTTATCGCATTTGTGACAGGAGGAGATCCGGATTTGGAGACGACGGAGGCATTGATTCCGCAGATGGCAGCGGCGGGAGCGGATCTGATCGAGATTGGGATTCCGTTTTCGGACCCGATTGCGGAGGGCGTTGTCATCCAGGCCGCAGACGAGCGTGCGCTCAGGGCGGGGACAACGACTGACAAACTGTTTGACATGGTGAGACGCGTGCGCCAGAAGGTTGATGTACCGCTGGTATTTATGACCTATATCAATCCGGTGTATACTTATGGAACGGAGAAATTTACAAAAAGGTGCGCCGAGTGCGGCATTGACGGAATTATTATCCCGGATGTCCCGTTTGAGGAGAGAGAGGAAGTGAGCGGCGCCTGTGAGACAGCAGGAATCGAGCTGATTTCCATGATCGCGCCGACATCGCACGACCGCATTGACATGATTGCGAGACAGGCAAAAGGATTTCTCTACTGCGTCTCGTCTCTTGGTGTCACGGGCGTCAGAAGCAGGATCACCACAAATATCAAAGAGATGGTAGACCATGTGAAGGAGGTGTCGGACATTCCGTGTGCGATCGGGTTTGGTATCGCCACGCCGGAACAGGCACGTGAGATGGCATCAGTGTCGGACGGGGCGATCGTGGGCAGTGCGATTGTCAAGATTATCGCCCAGTATGGGAAGAGCTGCATCGAACCCGTGTGTGATTACATAAAGGATATGAAGGCTGCTGTGGCGGCCGCGTAGCAGTAGAAATGCTTGAAAAAAGGGGATTTCCCTTACCTAGTCTACCCATTAAACAAGGTAATGCTGACAGATATGTCCATCCAGTAAAAATAGATTCAGGGCAACAAAAGATATGAACGGAGTGTGCATAGACAAAAAGGTCAAAAAGGAATACCCCATCCGGAGTGTGATAGAAGACTGCCAGATGGGGTGTTTTTAATTAGAGTGGGATGTATTATTTCAGGTATTCCGTCAACAGCAAAAACGTGTTCAGCACACCGTCCTTGTGGCTTCTCTCGTAGCCGTGCGATGCATATACGCCAGCTCCAATCAGACCGTGCTTTACATCGTAACCGGCAGTGAGCGCCACATCCGCATCGGAGCCGTAGTGAGGGTAGACATCCACAGCAAAGTCAAGCTTCTGGCGTCTGGCAGCAGCGATGAGATTGGAAACGACCTCGTAATTATACGGACCGCAGCTGTCCTTTGCGCAGATGGAAACCTGGTGCTCTGTGCAGGTGAGCCCGTTTCCGATGCAGCCCATATCGACAGAGAGTACTTCTGATACATCGGATGGAATCGAAGCCGCTCCGCCATGTCCGACTTCCTCGTATACCGTGATATGTTGATATACGTTTCTGGGAAGTGTGATTTTTTCCGCTTTTACGTATTTGGCAAAGCCCAGAAGAATGCCAACACTGAGCTTGTCGTCCAGAAAACGGCTCTTGATGTATCCGCTTTCTGTGATGACAGTGCGCGGGTCAAAACAGACAATATCACCGGGCAGGATTCCAAGGGCCAGCGTCTCCTCCTTTGTCCGGACATTCTCGTCGAGCACCACCTCCATGACATCATACGAGCGGGAGGTCTCATCAAACTTTCCATTGACATGAATCGATGCGTCACACAGCTGAAAAGTTCCAGTGTAGATTTTGCCGTCACGCGTATAGATTTTGCAGTTCTCAGCCTCGGCATTGTTGGCGTTCATGCCGCCGATGGGAGAAAGTTTGAGACAGCCGTTTGGATTGATGTCGCATACCATCGCGCCGAGTGTGTCAATGTGGGCCTCCATCATGAGCGCATCATTTTTATCCTTACAGCCGCCAATTTCGCAGAGCACACCGCCTTTTACGGTCTGGACAGGCGCATATCCAAGAGAGACATATTCGTTCATCACATATTCTGCTGCCTTCCGGGTAAAGCCGGACGGACTGTCAATCGCCAGAATTTTTTTGGTCTCTTCAAGAATGTATTCTAAGTATTTTTTTGTGTTGATTTTTTTAGGCATTGTATTGATCCTTTCCTGTGCGTTTGTAATATGTTATCTCCCGTAAAATGAATCCCCATGTTCAGGTAGGAGTCCAATTGATTTTAGGGGATGTCTGGAATCATGGTAAATGATTGAGAGTCATCGGGCTATGAAGTCTGCAGTAACAACGACTGGTGGGAAATCAGCAGAAGTTATATTCATAGTCAATGAAAAAATTAACAGCATATATCAGCCATAACATCCTCATCCAGATTCTGTTGGCTGTTAATCTGTTGGCAGTTTTTTGCCACAAAGATACTCATGTAATTATCTGCCAAAGTTGCATGAGAAGGAACCGTTAACAGGTGTCTCCAATCGTTTGGAGAAACAGACAAGTCAAGATGTTTCAGTTATTTTCCGAAGTTAGTATAACATTTTCGGCGTTGGATGTAAAGGGTAAAGAGCTTTTAGCAGGATAACCGAAGAACGATTGTTCGGGTAGGCTGACAAAACTGATTAAAAAGTTTTTGTTGTACAAAATGATGGAGTCTTGTATACTAAAAGAAATAAGTAGTGCTGCATTTACGGAAAGATTGAAGAGACAGCAAAAAGTCTCTTCTAAATTTTTGTTTATTACAGTGCGAAAAGGGACTATAGAAAGGCAGAAAGAATATGATCAGGAATGAAGAATTAGAGGCAGTCTTGGAAACGATTGATTTGCGGGATGATGCGCCAGCGGACGAGCCGATGCGTCAGTATTATTTTATCAAAAAGGCGCGTGAGCTTGTAAAAGCCGAGAGCGAGAAGCTGGGCAGACGCCTGACTGCGGACGGGGAGACATTCGGCTGTCAGATGAATGCTAAGGACAGTGAAAAACTAATCGGCATTCTCGAAAATATTGGTTTCGAGATGATTGAGGACGAGTCGGCCGATCTTGTGTTTTACAACACCTGTACTGTCCGGGACAATGCAAACCAGCGGGTTTACGGCAGGCTTGGGTTTGTACACAACATGAAAAAGAAAAATCCGCATAAGAAGATCGCGCTCTGCGGCTGCATGATGCAGGAACCCTCCGTCATTGAAAAGATACAGAAAAGCTATCGCTTTGTGGATCTGATTTTTGGCACACACAATATCTACAAATTTGCGGAACTGATCGTTGCAATGTACAGTTCAGACAGCATGATTATCGATATTTGGAAAGATACGGACAAGATTGTCGAGGATTTGCCAGCCGAGCGGAAGTATGCCTTCAAATCGGGTGTCAACATCATGTATGGCTGCAATAATTTCTGCAGTTATTGTATCGTTCCCTATGTGCGCGGGCGCGAGAGAAGCCGCAATCCTGAGGATATTATCAGGGAAATTAAAAATCTTGTCTCAGAGGGCGTTGTGGAGGTCATGCTTTTGGGACAGAATGTCAATTCCTATGGAAAGACACTGGAGGAACCGATGTCTTTTGCGCAGTTATTGCAGGAAGTGGAAAAGATAGAGGGGTTGGAGCAGATACGCTTTATGACTTCGCACCCCAAAGATTTATCGGATGAGTTGATTCAGGTGATGAAGCATTCCAAGAAAATCTGTCGTCATCTGCACCTTCCGCTGCAGTCTGGTTCTACCAGAATCCTGGAGGCAATGAACCGGCGCTATACAAAGGAACAGTATCTTGAACTTGCATACAAGATCAGACAGGAGATACCTGACATATCACTCACAACAGACATAATCGTAGGCTTTCCGGGGGAGACTGCAGCGGATGTGGACGAGACAATTGAAGTCGTGAAAGAAGTGCAGTATGACAATGCTTTTACGTTTATTTATTCCAAGCGCACAGGCACACCTGCCGCCACGATGCCAAATCCTGCAAGTGAGGAGGAAATTAAGGAGAATTTCGACAGACTTTTGAAGGTTGTACAGGAGACAGCGCGAGGCCGTGTGGGGCGCCTTACAGGAGAGGTACACAGCGCGCTTGTGGAGGAAATCAACGAGCACGACGCTTCGCTGGTGTCGGGCAGGCTTTCCAACAATACGATTGTGCATTTTCCAGGCGATGCGTCCCTGATTGGAAAGATTGTTGATGTCAGACTTGTGGAGGCACATGGATTTTATTATATGGGAAAAATAAATGAGTAACAGGAAGAAGATTTCTGTCTTAGAAACAGACCGGATTTTTCCGTGAAATGCCCTTGAAATATTGTCCAAACGGGTATATATTAAGTATGCTTGTTTTATTATTATTACAATTTTGCATATACTTATGAGGAGATCATTATGGAAAAGTTAAAACCAAAGTTGTTTTCGGTGATGAAAACTTACACGAAACAGCAGTTTGCAAAGGATGTCGTGGCGGGGATTATTGTGGCGATTATCGCGCTTCCATTGTCGATTGCGCTCGCACTTGCATCAGGTGTGGGACCGGAACAGGGCATCTATACGGCGATTATTGCGGGGTTTCTGATTTCATTTTTTGGCGGCAGCCGCGTGCAGATTGCGGGACCGACGGCAGCGTTCGCCACAATTGTTGCAGGAATCGTTGCACAGAAAGGCATGGACGGACTGATCCTTGCAACAATTCTTGCAGGAGTGATTCTGGTTGTGATGGGATTTTTAAGATTGGGCAATTTGATCAAATATATTCCTTTTACCATCACGACAGGGTTCACAGCGGGTATTGCGGTGACTATCGTAATCGGACAGATCAAGGATTTTTTAGGACTTACCTACCCGGAGGGGACTGTCACGATCGAGACGATGGAAAAGATGGAGGCGATTGTTAAGAATGTGTCTACTATCAATTGGCAGGCTCTGATTGTCGGAATCGTATGTCTTGCCATTTTGATTGCATGGCCGTATATCAACAAGACCATTCCGGGTTCGCTGATTGCTGTGATTGCGGGGATTCTGATGGTGAAGCTTCTGCACATGAATGTCAATACGATCGGCGACCTGTATGAGATCAGCAATAAACTGCCAGGTCTTCATTTTCCAAGTTTTACGATGGCAGATATCAGCGGGATTCTGCCAGACGCATTTACAATCGCAGTTCTCGCAGCGATTGAGTCCCTGCTGTCCTGTGTCGTTGCCGACAGCATGATCAACTCAAAACACCGCTCCAATATGGAGCTGATCGCACAGGGAATCGGCAATATCGGTTCTGCCTTATTTGGCGGAATCCCTGCCACAGGTGCGATCGCGAGGACTGCTGCCAATATCAAAAACGGAGGGCGCACACCGATTGCAGGCATGGTTCACGCAGTCACATTGGTACTAATCCTCGTCGTATTGATGCCCTATGCGGCGCTGATTCCAATGCCGTGTATTGCGGCCATTCTGTTTATGGTAGCTTACAATATGTGCGGGTGGAGAACATTTGTCAATCTCTGCAAGTCATCGCCGAAGAGCGATATCATCGTGCTTGTCACAACCTTTGTACTGACCATCGTATTTGACTTAGTTGCGGCGATCGAGGTGGGGATTTTACTCGCAGCGATTCTCTTTATGAAGCGCATGAGCGATGTCATGGAAGTGGAGGGCTGGAAGTATGTTGACGACGAGGAGGACCCGGACAGTATCTCGCTTAGGGAAGTTCCCGCGCACACACTTGTGTATGAAATCTCAGGCCCAATGTTTTTTGCGGCTGCAGACAAGATCCTGAATATTTCAGCGAAGGATGATACGCGGTTTTTGATTCTCCGCATGAGAAGTGTGAGCGCAATTGACGCGACGGCAATGCATTCGCTGGAGCAGCTGCATGAGAAGTATGCGAAAAGAAATATCCAGATTATCCTTTCCCATGTCAATGAACAGCCAAGGGCGGTCATGGATAAGGCAGGATTTACACAGGAAATCGGGGAGGAGAACTTCTGTACGCATATTGACGAGGCGCTTGCGTGGGCGAAAAAGCTTGCTGCTCACTCGGAGCATGTTTGAAAAATGCATTGAAACAGGTTTTGGAGATGAAAAATATATTTGTGGTCGATGATGATATCAATATTGGAAATATGCTGGAGGAGCTTCTGTCCAGGGAGGGCTATCGCGTCACGCGCGCCTATTCCGGGACGGAAGCTCTCCTCGTGCTGTCCTCCATTCGCCCTGACCTCGTACTGCTTGATTTGATGCTGCCAGGGTTGGACGGCAAGGCGCTGCTGCCGCGGTTAAATGGCATCCCGGTGATTGTCGTCAGTGCAAAAGTGGGCGTGGAGGATAAGGTGGACCTGCTGCTTGGCGGAGCGGCAGATTACGTGACCAAACCCTTTGACACGAAAGAACTGCTAGCGCGCATCGCTGTGCAGCTTCGGAACGCCGCTGCTGCCGGTGCAGGTATGAGACTGGAATATGGGGACATAGTCATGGATACCGGCACGCACAATGTCTGTGTGTGTGAACAGGCGGTGCGTTTGACTAAGACGGAGTATGCCATCTTAAAATTGCTGCTGCAGAATCCTTCGCAGGTCATCACAAAGACACTTCTTCTGGAAAAAATCAGCGAGGATACCCCGGACTGCATGGAAAGTTCCCTGCGGGTGCATATCAGCAATCTGCGGAAAAAGCTGCGGGATATCGGCGGAAAGGACTATATTGAATCCGTATGGGGAATTGGGTTTAAGCTGTATTGAGTATGTTATTGATTGAAAATTTACGATTTCTTAACACTTTTCTTAACAGGTTTCTTAACAAAATACAGATAGAATACAGGTGACGATTCAAAACGATCAGAGTCGTTATGAATACAGATATCGAAACTGTTCAGGACAGGATTTTGCATGGCTTGACGCCTGTAACAATGCGGGTGCTGAACCGTTACGGAAACTGTGATGGAAAGGAGTCGTAATACTGATGGAGTATGTACTAACTACCAGTGCTCTGAGCAAGCACTACAAACATTTCAAGGCGCTAAACGGGCTCGACATGCATGTTCCCAAAGGGGCAATCTATGGTTTTGTCGGGAAAAACGGCGCCGGGAAAACCACATTGATCCGCCTGGTCTGCGGGCTACAAAAGCCTACATCAGGCGAATTTGTGTTATACGGGGCAAAAAACACGGAAAAAGCAATCCGGAGCGCGCAGCGCAGAATCGGGGCGGTCGTGGAAACGCCATCGATTTACCTGAATATGACAGCGGAGGAGAATTTGAAGGAACAGTACTGTATCTTAGGGCTTCCGTCTTACGAAGGCATCCCGGAGCTTTTGGAATTGGTGGGAATTGGGGATACAGGCAGGAAAAAGGCGAAAAACTTTTCGCTTGGCATGCGCCAGCGGCTTGGAATCGCCATTGCGCTTTGCGGGGATCCGGATTTTCTGGTGCTGGACGAACCGGTCAACGGGCTTGATCCGCAGGGGATTATCGAGATGAGGGAATTGATCCTGAAACTGAACAGGGAGCGCGGCATCACAGTGCTGATTTCAAGCCATATCTTAGATGAACTCTCACGTCTTGCGACGCATTACGGTTTTATTGACAGAGGTCATATCGTGAAGGAAATCAGTGCGGAGGAGCTGGAAGCAGCGTGCCGGAAATGTGTGCGCGTGGAGGTGTCAAATGTAAAATTCTTTGTGCAGGCGGCAGACCGTATGCAGTTGGAATACCACATTCTCTCGGAATCTATGGCAGATATTTATGGAAAGGTTCCCATTACGAAATTAATCATGGCGCTTGCGAATGAGGGTTGTGAAGTGCTGTCCATTCATGAGCGGGATGAGAGCCTTGAGAGTTATTATGTCAGTCTGGTCGGAGGGGGTGGCAGCCATGAGTAAGTTATTGTATGCGAACTTTGTACGTCTGAAACACGACACCTGCTTTTGGGTGATTCTGCTGGTGATGGCTGCGATTGGTGTGATTCTGCCTGTCGGTTCTTATCATAATATGCGGCATATGCAGCAGTTTGCAGACTATGTGATAGCGATTCCGTTGGAAAACTTGTTTCAATCCTACATTCCGCTGATTGTGATTTTCGGCGCGGCTTTTTGCAGTCTGTTTATTGGAACAGAATACAGCGATGGGACGATTCGGAATAAGGTTATTGTCGGACATAGAAGAACGGATGTTTACCTGTCGAACCTGATTGTCTGCTTTGCGGCGGAATGCGTCATGTGTCTTGTTTTTTTCGCCGCGAATCTTTGCGCCGGGATTCCATTGCTTGGGTTTTTCCAGTGCGGATTCGGTATCATATTGGGGTATATGGGGTGTACTTTTGTGCTGTGCGCTGCAGTGACAGCACTCTATACCCTGGTTGCAATGTTAAGTCAGAACAAGGCAGTGGCTGCAGTGATTTGTACCTTAGGAATTGTTTTCATGATTTTCGGCGGTGCTTATCTCAATGCAAGAATTACGGAACCGGAGATCTTCGAGGGCTATACTTATATCGATGCTGCTGGAAATATCGAGGAATCGGAGGCAATGGTCAATCCGAATTATATAAGCGGAACCAAGCGTGATGTCTATGAATTTTTAAATGAGTTTTTGCCGGGAAACCAGACAGTATTGCTCTGGCAGGGTGTGGCTGTCCATTTATGGCAGATGGCGCTGTATTCCGGTATGATAGCAGTGGCAGTGACTGGGGTTGGCATCTTTTTCTTTTGTGGGGAGGACATTAAGTAAGAAGAAGTGACTGGAATGGGCAATTGCTTTGCGTGGTTAATTTTCTGCAAATCCGAAACGTTTTGGAATGCACGGAAATAAGGAACTGTATCAATTCACATATTGGCAGGGTGGGAGATTGTATGGAGATATGGCTGTTGGTCCTGATTAGTTTTCTTTTGATTATCATCGCGGTATTATGGTTAAAAATAGTTCTTATGCGAAAGGCCGCACAGGAGATTTCCACAGCTTTTGCTGACCGGTTTAGCACAGAAACCAACATCTTGATCGATATCTCCAGTCACGATCGTTATATGCGCAGTCTGGCAGCAGATATCAACACACAGCTGCGAAGACTGCGCAGGGAGCGGCTGCGCTATCAGCAGGGAAATCTGGAGATCACGGACGCAGTCACCAATATTTCCCATGATTTGCGCACGCCGCTGACTGCAATCTGCGGTTATCTTGACCTGCTCAGGCAGACAGAACAGACACCGGATGCCGGGCGTTATCTGGACATTATAGAGGAGCGCGTTGAGTCGCTGAGGCTGCTGACGGAGGAACTGTTTGGGTATTCGGCGGCAGTCTCCATGATTCATGGGAGCGGGGAGGATTCCTATGAGGAGGGTTCCTATAAGGCGATTCTGTATGAAGAGATTTCACTGAACAGTGTGTTGGAGGAAAGCATTTCAGCATATTATGCCGCCTTCAAGAAACACCGGATCACGCCAGACATCACAATGCCGGAAGCGAAAGTGATTCGCAGGCTGAGCAAAAATGCGTTGTCCCGCATCTTTGGAAATATCATCAGCAATGCCCTGAAATACAGCGACGGCGACTTGGAAATCACATTGTCAGAGCAGGGGGAGATTGTGTTTGCCAACCATGCGGCGGCACTGGACGAACTGCAGGTTATGCGGCTCTTTGACCGCTATTATACTGTGGAAACCGCTGCGAATTCAACCGGGCTGGGGCTTTCAATCGCCAGGGAGCTGACAGAGCAGCTGAATGGAACGATTGCGGTGCAGTATGCGGGCGGTATGCTGCGGATAAATATTCGGTTTTAGACAGAACAATTGGATAATGCAGCATACTGTATGTATCGAACCTGCCAGAAGTAGAACGCAGCTATAACCGTGACCCATAGTAATGCTTTGTGTATATGCCGGGATGATATGGGGTTGTGAAATGTGGCTGCATTGTGTATACTGTTATTATTAAATAAGATTTATTTGGAAAGGTAGATGCATATGCATGAGAACAAGGCAGGGCTTGGATATCAGAATTTTGAGGAAGTGCGGACAGGGCATATCTTTTATATTGATAAGACAGATTTTATCAGAGAATGGTGGGAGTGCGCTGACAAAGTAACGTTGATCACACGTCCGAGGAGGTTTGGCAAGACACTGAATATGAGTACAGTGGAGTGTTTCTTTTCGAACAAATATGCGGGAAGAGGCGACTTGTTTGAGGGGCTTTCCATCTGGGAGCATCAGTCTGCTGACGGGGAATATGAATACAGGAAAATGCAGGGGACATTTCCGGTAATCTTTTTGAGCTTTGCGAATATCAAGGCAACGAAGTATGCGGATATGGAATACAAGATTTCGGAAGTGCTGGCAAAACTGTATGAAAGAAACAAATATCTGCTTGCCAGTGATTTGTTAAGTGAGAATGAGAAAGAGTATTATCGTGGGATAAAGGCGGGGATTGCAGATAAAGTGGCAGCAGGAGCGATTCAGTCTATGGCTGATTTCATGCAGCGCTATTATGGGAAAAAGGTCATTATCATTCTCGATGAATATGATACCCCGATGCATGACGCCTGGATTGCGGGATATTGGGATGAGGCGGTCAGCTTTTTCAGTGGTCTGTTCAACGCTACGTTTAAGACGAACGATTTTCTGGAACGCGGATTGATTACAGGAATTACAAGGGTTGCAAAAGAAAGCATCTTTACAGGCATGAATAATCTGGACGTTATCACAACGACATCTGACGAGTACGCCGCTTCATTTGGCTTTACAGAGCAAGAGGTTTTTAAGGCGTTGGACGATGCGGGGCTTGGCGCGGAAAAGCAGGAAGTGAAGAGGTGGTATGACGGTTTTACGTTTGGAGAATATCCGGATATTTATAACCCGTGGTCAATTGCGTCATTTATCAAGAAAAAAGGTAAATACGACACCTACTGGTCAAACACAAGTGGAAACGGGCTGGTCAACTCACTGATCCGGACGGGAGTCCCCAACGTCAAGCAGACGATGGAGATGCTTTTACAGGGGAAGAGCTTTGAGGCGGAGATTGATGAGAAAATCGTATTTGACCAGCTGGGCGGCAGTCCGCGTGCAGTGTGGAGCCTGCTGCTGGCGACGGGTTATCTGAAAGTACTGAATCTCAGATACGTCGGGGAGCGCAAGCGGAAAGTGTATACATTGGCACTGACGAATATGGAAGTGGCAAGTATGTTTGAGGATATGGTAAAGGGCTGGTTTGACGGCAGTACAGAGGCTTATTACAACGAATTTATCAATGCCCTGTTAAATGACAATGTGAGAAAGATGAATACCTTTATGAACAAGGTAGCGCTCAATACCTTCAGTTCCTTCGACAGCGGTAAGAAACCCTCCGAACAGGCAGAGCCGGAACGGTTTTACCATGGCTTTGTACTCGGAATGGTAGTAAATCTTGCGGACAGTTACAAGGTCCGCTCAAACAGGGAAAGCGGTTATGGCCGCTACGATGTAATGATCGAGCCGCTTGACAGGACGGGGAAGGCGTTTATCTTTGAATTTAAGGTGCTTGATCCTGACGAGGACGAGGAGACCCTTGAGGACACACTTGCAAATGCCCACGCGCAGATCGATGAAAAACAGTACGAGGCAGAGCTTGTGTCAGAAGGCTTTGCGCCAGAGCAGATTAGAAAGTATGGCTTTGCATTTCAGGGGAAGGTATGTCTGATAGGATAACTGTGCGCTATAAAACGCTATAATAACCATAAATTGAAGCAGATTCAGGACAAAAATTGCAAGGAAGTGTTTGTCAGGGACGGTATGCGGACAATTTACCGATATGGGATTGCCTGCTACCAGAAACGATACAGGGTGGTGTCAGGGTGATTGGTGCTTGCATGGAACCCTGATTTTACAAAGCTGACATCGGAAGAACGGAAGCGGCTGGAAGCAGCAGAGCAGAGGATAGACAGCAGGGAATATGTGAAAGACAGTGATATTGAATGGTAATGAAAAGGCGGTTGCAGGCTGAAAAAAGCAGGCAAACGCCTTGTTTCTGGGTGTTGCTGCAATCAAATCAGGCAGGAATACAGCGACAGCAGTTATGTTATCTGTGCACGAATTTCTGCAATTCATGCACAGATTCATTTTTTACAGGGGTGGATATGCTATACTTGGGAAAACGGGAAGGAGTGATTTCTTTGAAAGAAAAAAAGCGGCACTCGACAGCGACAAATGTCCTGTATCTGTTGCGTCATGTATCCAAAGCGGATCACACGTATCTGCCAGTTTTAGCTGCGTCGCTGGCAGTGAAGCTGATACTGCCAGTAGTGGCGACACTGTTGCCTACAGCGGCAGTGGCGGCGTTGACTCAAGGCGGAAGTATGGGACAGTATCTGGCGGTGATTTTAGGGCTAATGGCCTTGTATGCCTTAGGGACGGTGCTCAGTGGGTGTCTGACCCAAGTGATGGGACTGAAGAATATGCGCTTTCGCATCCAGACCTTTGTGCCAATCCAATTCCGCAAAGCTCTCACAATGGACTTCTGCTTGCTGGAATCGCCAGAGGGTCAGAAAAAGGCAGCTACTGCCGACGCAGCATTACGAGGCAATAATGTTGGTGTGGAGGGAATGCTTCGGCATCTGGAACCGTGGCTGCTCAACCTCATCGGCATGGTATTTTATGGAACGGTGGCAGTACGGCTGGACTGGCGTATTCTGCTGGTTCTGCTGGCTATGACCGGGGCCAACTACTTCATTGCTCTATGGGCCTGGCGGTTTAATATGCGGACGAAGCCAAAAGCGGATACCTTTCTTCAAGGTCAAAAGTATCTGAGACGAGAGGGAGAGCAGCCCGCCAATGGCAAGGATATCCGTCTCTACCACATGGAAAAGTGGCTTATGGATGCCCACAACACCTGTATCATGAGCCGGGATCAGTGGCGGCGGCAGTCCTTCGGGAGAAGGGCTATGCGCTCGGTCAGCGACAGTGTGTTTTTGGTAGTCCGGGACGCCTTGGCTTATGCTATGCTGGTGGGATCTTTTCTGGCCGGGAGCATTGATGCGGCAGGATTTACTCTGACTATCGGCATTATCTCTACGTTCACAAATTGGCTCAACGGGTTTGTAGCCGCCAGCGACGACTGGCGCTATGAGACGTTGGAAGTGGATGATCTGCGGGACTTTCTGGAACAGAAGAACGTGCTCAACCACGGTCCTGGGCCGGATATCTCCCAAGTCAAGTGCCCGCCCCAAGTGGAGCTGCGGGAGGTTACCTTTACCTATCCCGGACAGGAAAGACCAGTCATCAATCGCCTGTCCTTCACGATTCGTCCGGGGGAGAAAATAGCCCTGGTGGGTCTTAATGGTGCGGGAAAGACCACCCTGGTCAAACTTCTCTCCGGCCTCTACAAGCCGGACAGCGGTGAAATTCTGGTAGACGGCATCCCCACCACTGACTTCAATGCTGTCGAGTACCTTCGATTGGTAGGAACGCTGTATCAGGATGTGAACATCCTGCCATTTACCATCGGAGAGAACGTTTCTGGCCGCGAGGACTATGACCATGCCAGGGTCTGGTCCTGTCTGGAGCAGGCAGGGCTGAAGGAGGCGGTGGAGGCCCTGCCCAAGGGGCTGGACACACCCATCACACAACAGTTGGAGCAGGACGGAGTAAATCTTTCTGGCGGGCAGCAGCAGCGGCTGCTTTTTGCCCGGACGCTGTACAAGAACGCGCCCCTGCTCATTCTGGATGAGCCAACTGCTGCTCTTGACCCTCTGGCAGAAGCAGATCTTTATCAGAAGTATGCCCAGACTACTGGGGGAAAGACCAGCGTATTCATTTCCCACCGCCTCAGCTCCACCCAGTTCTGCGACCGGGTCGTGTACATGGAGCATGGCTGTGCTGCTGAGATAGGCTCTCATCGGGATCTGCTGGAACAAGGAGGGAAATATGCGGAGCTGTTCCAGCTCCAGAGCTCTTATTACCGTGACGAAAAGGAGGCACAGCATGAAAATTCCTAAAAATAACTTTTTCCGGGACTGCTGCAAATTAATTGCCTTGGTACAGCACAGACGTCCCACTATGCTCCCGGTGGTGCTGCTCACCGCAGTATTGGAGAGTGCTTTTCCCTTTGTAAACATCATCTTTGGCGCTCTGATCCTGGACTGTCTCATAAAGGGGGACGAGAGCGTCATGGTTCTGGTCTGGTGGATGATCGGACTGAACTTTGCACTGGGGTGCAGCAGCCGGGTACTGCGCTGGATCTGCCGTGCGGAGGCACTTACTGCCGACCAACTGGCTCTTGGGGCCATGACAGAGAAGTGCATGACCATGGATTACCAGCAGTTAGAGACACAGGAAATCATGGATAAAAAAGCCCGTGCGGAGGAGGGCTGTACCAACCAGGGAAGTTTTTTTGAGTTTGTCTGGAATCTATCCGAGCTTCTATGCCACGGCCTCACGGTGCTTTATGCCCTCATCACCGTTAGTCGCCTGTTTGTCAGCAGTTCTCTTCCAGCGGATGCAAATATCTGGGTGCAGGCACTGAATTCTCCCTGGATGGCTTTAGCGGCGGTGGTGCTGGCTCTGGCAGTGCCTTTGGGCTGTGTGCCACTGACCAGGTGGGCTAACCGAGTGAGCCTGGAGTGGTATAACATTAACGTGGATGGAAACCGCCGCGGGGCAGCTCTCAGCCGTATCGTTGAGGACTACCGACAGGGCAAGGACCAGCGAACCTACCGCATCAGTGATATGCTGATGGACAAGTATGAGCGGGTGATGGATGTCTTCTGTAAACACGCAAAAACATTTGGTCTGCGCACCCAAGCCATCCAAAGTCTTGTGACGGTGGTGAACCTGAATACGGTGCTCATCGCCTATCTTTTCACGGGGATGAAGGCAATGGCAGGTCTCATTACAGTGGGTATGGTGTTTATGCAGGTGGAGGCCATTACGGCCCTGGCAGGAGCGGTACGGGAAGCGGTAGCCATGGTGGGCTGTCTGGACCTCCAACGCAAGTACCTCAATGAGTATGTGGATTTCCTGGCCATTCCTTCGGAGAAGTACAATGGTACCCTTCCGGTGGAAAAGCGGGACGATGGGGATTTCGATCTGGAATTCCGGGATGTCTCTTTTCGCTATCCCAACCAGGAGCAGTGGAGCCTGCGGCATGTCTCCTGCCGTCTGCCCAAGGGCAGGAAGCTGGCCATCGTGGGTCCCAACGGAGCGGGAAAAACCACTTTTATCAAGCTCCTGTGCCGTCTCTACGATCCCACGGAGGGAGAAATTTTACTTAACGGCATTGATATCCGCAAGTATGACTATGGGGAATATCTGTCTCTGCTGTCAGTGGTGTTTCAGGACTTCAGGATGTTCTCCATGAAGCTGGGGGAGAACGTGGCGGCCAGTGTGCACTATGATCCTCAGAGGGTATGGGAATGCCTGGACAAGGCGGGATTGCGCCAGCGCGTGGAAGGAATGCGGGAGGGGTTGGAAACGGGCTTGTATCAGCAGAAGGAGAATGGCGTGGAGATTTCCGGCGGCGAGGGGCAGAAACTGGCCATCGCCCGGGCGCTCTACAAGGATGCTCCCGTGGTCATACTGGACGAGCCTACCGCCGCCTTAGACCCGGTCAGCGAATACGATATTTACAACCGTTTTGGCCAGATGGTGGAGGGGAAGACCAGCGTCTATATCTCCCATCGGATGTCCTCCTGTCGGTTCTGCGATCTGGTATTCGTCTTTGACGGCGGAACCATTACCCAGCGGGGCACCCACGAGGAGCTTCTTGCTCAGAAAGAGGGGCTTTATGCCCAGCTCTGGCAGGCACAGGCGCTGTATTACGGAGAAAGTCAAGAACTGCAGTTCCTTACCTGAACCTGTGGTCTGACAGCAAGGCAAAGTAAGCTGTAGATAAAAAGAACCCATTGACTGTATTCAGCCAATGGGTTCTTTTACAAATCAAATTTACCATCTTGTCTGTCTATGTCTCCAACTGCAAATTGCATAACAAATCCCAAGTATTACAAGCTCCATAATCATGACAATGTAAAGTCCGGTCAGGCCGGCGATATTTCCGGCAATGATGGCGCTGCCGCCTGCACAGATGGTTCCGATAGCAGTACAGAACAGCACAAATTTTTCCCTGCCGACGCCCTGCAGATAACTCATATGAATCTGATAAGGTATTTTCACAAGCTGGAGCAGGAAGAGCGGCAGCAGCAAATTTCGGGCTTCTTTAATAACATGCAGATCATCGACTATCAAATGCAGCAATGGTTTGCTAAAAATGCCACAGAGCACACACAGCATAGCGATTATGCTGAAAGTCAGCTGTATCCCGCATTTCAGATATTCTTTGACAGCAGACAGTTCCCTGGCAGAATGGCTTTGCAGTGTATAAGTCTGTGTGGCTGTTGCGTAAGCATACACAGGGAGCCCGATCATACTTCCAACCGTATCAAGCAGACTGTATATTGCCATCTGATCTGTGCCAAGCCTTGCAGCGGCAGCTGATAGGACACATGCAAAGATCGTACTTTCCAGCAGTTCCTGCCCGAACAGGGATGGATACAAACACAGGATTTTTCCGGCTGCTGCTTTCGCAGTTGAAAGAAGCGGTGCTGGTATCTGTCCAGTATTCTTTTTCCAATATGCAAGTTGATAGACAATCAGTCCTGCTGCCAGTCCAATCACACTTCCCCAGGCTGCACCTGCGGTTCCAAGCTGCGGTAATCCGAAAAAACCATACACAAGTGAAAAATCAAAAAACAGATTGACGCCTGTGGAGGCAATGGTGCTGTACAGCGTGATTTTGGTGTTCAGACAGTTTCGAAAGTACGCAGAATATTGAAAAGTCAGCATATTCTGGACGACGGTAAACGATACCGGGTAGAAATAGGACAACAATTCTGACAGGTCGTCGCCCTGAATGCCATACACCTTCTGAAAGAATATGCGTCCGCACAGAAGGCTTAGGACGAAGAAACAGATGCCAATCAGAAGGGATAAACATTTGCTTACGAGAAAAATAGTCTCAAATTCCTTCTCGTTCCGTCTGCCTTTTTCTTCTGCAGCAACAATGTTGAAAGATGCTGATAAAATTCCCAGTGCACCTGTTACGGCATAAGTGAAAGAAGCGGCAGCGCCCACAACCGCAAATCCCTGCACGGAGTAATGTCCGACAATCGCCTTGTCCAGCAATTCAAATACACTTGACAACAGGTAATTCAGCAGGACCGGATACGCCATTTGATGGATCCTTCGGTATTTCGCTATGATATTTTCACGATTCATTTGTATTCTCACTTTCTTAAAGCATATTAGTCAACCGGTTAAAAAAGGAGAATATGTCTGTTCAGCCTATTCTCCCAATAGGCTGGAAACACATGCATGAGCCATTCCGATCACTCCATTCATATTGATATTCCTGTAAGAAAACTTTCCAGCTAAGTATACCAAAAGAAGTGATGACTGACAAGCTGACGATTATTTCTTCATAAGAATTGCTTTGATTTTTTATGCAGATGTGTTAAAATATTGAAGAGTAAAAACGGGCGGACAGTTTTTCTGCCCGTTTTTCGGTACATAAGTGCACGAAGAATGACAGTGTGTATCAGAGAGGAATATCCAAAGAATTAAAATACAGAAAGATGAGGTTAATATATGGCTGGAATGACACCGATGATGCAGCAGTACGTGGAGACAAAGAAGCAGTATGGCGACTGCATTCTGTTCTACAGACTCGGTGATTTTTATGAGATGTTTTTTGAGGATGCCAGGCTTGTTTCAAAAGAGCTGGAATTGACATTGACCGGAAAGGACTGCGGAATGGAGGAGCGGGCACCAATGTGCGGAATCCCATATCATGCGGTGGACGGTTATCTGAGCAGACTTGTCTCCAGGGGATACAAGGTTGCCATCTGTGAGCAGGTGGAAGACCCAAAGCTTGCAAAAGGGCTGGTAAAACGGGAAGTAGTCCGCATTGTCACGCCAGGTACCAACCTGAGTGTCCAGGCGCTGGAGGATTCGAAAAACAACTATATCATGTGTATCGCGCAGTTTCCAAACAAAATGGGGATTGCTATCGCTGATGTGACAACGGGCGATTTTTACATGACAGAAGTCGATGGACTTTCCAGGCTGATGGATGAACTATATAAATATATGCCGACCGAGATCATATGCAATGACGCGCTGCTGATGAGCGGGATTGATGCGGATGACCTCAAAAACCGTCTGAAAATGGTAATCTATCCGTTAGAGCCATGGTATTTTGATGAGGACGGATGCCGGAAGTGCCTGATGGAGCATTTTAAAGTAACCACACTTACAGGACTTGGTTTGGAGGATTTTCCGTCGGGTCTGATTGCCTCCGGTGTGCTGATGCAGTATCTGCTGGAGACGCAGAAGACACAGCTCTCGCACATCACGCATATCACACCTTATCTGGCAAGCCGCTTTATGCTTCTTGACAGCTCCACAAGGCGCAATCTCGAACTGACAGAAACCCTGCGTGAAAAACAGAAGCGCGGCTCACTTTTGTGGGTGCTTGACAAGACAAAGACAGCGATGGGAGCCAGACAGCTTCGGACAGACATTGAGCAGCCGCTTGTCAATATGGAGGATATCAACGACAGGCTTGACACGATTGAACAGCTTAGCAAAAATACAGTCTCAAGAGACGAGATTCGGGAATATTTAAACCCAATCTATGACATGGAACGTCTGCTTGGGCGCGTAAGCTACAAATCCGCCAATCCAAGGGACTTGATTTCATTTGCCAATTCCATGGAGATGCTTCCGCATATCAAAACGGTTCTGAAGGACTTCGACGCAAAGCTTTTGCGGGAGATCGACGAGCAGATCGACGGGCTGGAAGACTTGTTTGAGCTGATTAAAAATTCGATTTGTGAGGAGCCGCCAATCCTGATCCGCGAGGGGGGGATTATCAAAGAAGGCTTTGATGCAGATATTGACCATTTGAGAAAAGCAAAGACAGACGGGAAAAACTGGCTCGCACAGCTCGAGGAGGAGGACCGGGAGCGGACAGGCATCAAGAATCTTAAGATTAAATATAATAAGGTATTTGGTTATTATTTTGAGGTTACGAATTCTTTTAAAAATCTTGTGCCCGATGATTACGTGAGAAAACAGACGCTGGTCAATGCAGAGCGCTACACGACAGCGAGATTAAAGGAGCTGGAGGACACTATCCTGAACGCGGAGGACAAGCTCAATGTGCTGGAGTATGATTTGTTCTGCAAAATCCGGGACGACATCGCGACGCAGCTGGAGCGCATCCAAAAGACGGCAAAGGCAGTGGCAAGACTTGATGTGTTTGCCTCCCTCTCCGTTGTCGCAGAGCAGAACCACTATGTCAGACCTGTACTGAATGACAAGGGAATCATCGATATCAAAGAGGGAAGGCACCCTGTAGTAGAAAAGATGATTGACCACGATATGTTTGTGTCAAACGACACGTTTCTCGACAATAACCACCACTGTATCGCGGTGATCACAGGTCCCAATATGGCGGGGAAGTCCACGTATATGCGTCAGTCGGCATTGATTGTGCTGATGGCACAGCTCGGGAGCTTTGTGCCGGCCAAGAACGCCGACATCGGTATTGTGGACAGGATTTTCACAAGAGTTGGCGCTTCGGATGATCTGGCGAGCGGGCAGAGCACTTTTATGGTGGAGATGAATGAAGTGGCAAATATTCTCCGCAATGCCACGCCCAAAAGCCTGCTGGTGCTGGACGAGATTGGGCGCGGTACTTCCACGTTTGACGGGCTGAGCATCGCGTGGGCTGTCATTGAGCATATCAGCAACAAGAAGATACTCGGTGCCAAGACGCTGTTTGCAACGCATTATCATGAGCTGACAGAGCTTGAAGGCAAGATGAACAATGTCAACAATTACTGTATTGCGGTCAAGGAAAAAGGCGATGATATCATATTCCTGAGAAAGATTATCAAGGGCGGCGCTGACAGAAGCTACGGCATACAGGTCGCAAAGCTTGCAGGTGTGCCGGATATGGTAATCGACCGCGCCAAGGAGATTGCGGAGCAGTTAAGTGACAACGATATTATGGCGAAGGTGCAGAGTATTGCGGTTGACACAAAAGGGGAAAAGAAAAAGCCGAAACACTATGACGATGTGGACTTAGGGCAGATGTCGCTGTTTGATACAGTCAAGGACGAGGACATTTTAAACGAGCTGAAGGAGATTGATATCTCGAATCTGACGCCGCTCGATGCGCTGAACACATTGTACCGGCTGCAGAATAAACTGAAAAACAGGTGGTGAACGTAACCATGGAACTGAAAAAGCTGGATTATGATTTGACTGTCTGCAAAGCAGCGTCAATAGCAGATATTGATTTAACGACGGATTTTTTCTTTATCGGAAAGACCAATGAGGAGATTTCGCTCGTCTGTCTGACCAGCGACGTTCCACCGCATACAACGGAGCGGGACGATGGCTGGAAGGGGTTTCGCATCCAGGGGATCCTTGATTTTTCGCTGATTGGTATTCTGTCAGAGTTATCGGGGGTATTGGCTGATAACAAAATCGGAATATTCGCTGTTTCGACGTATAATACAGATTATATTCTTGTGAAAAAGGAAGATTTTCATAGAACAGTGGATGTTTTGACAGCGGCGGGGTATATTTTTGTATGATGTTTTAAACCATTACAATAGATGTACGACGAGACATGCTGAACGGGAGGGGATATGACACTACAACATTTAAAATGCTCTGGAGGAAGGTGAGGTGATGCATATTGGCTACATATTGAACAAGGATAAAGAGCTGTCAGAGTTGGGGGAGATTTATGTAGAGGCTTTGAAGCAGTATAAAACATAGGATTAGCCTATGTAATAGCATATAAAACAGATATTACCTATTACATGAAGTTCCGTGCTAAGATGATAGAAACGGAAAGGAGGCATAAAAAATGCCGGGTTATGTATTAGGTAATTTTTTTATCTATTCTGTTATCAATGCTTTTACGCCGGGACCGGGGAATATACTGGCGTTGAATACGGTAACGAACTATGGATACAAAAGAGGGAGACCGCTTTATTGGGGGATATTTGCAGGATATTATGTTGTGCAGGTGATATGTGCTGTTTTCGTGTTTGGAGTAAGTACCTTTTTGCCAGATGTGCCTGGTATTATGAAATACATAGGCGCTGCATATATTCTTTGGCTGGCGATTCATATTGCGTTAAGCAAACCAACTACAGCCACTGTGGAAAAGTCAGCGTCATTTCTAAAAGGGTTTATGCTGCAGTTTGTCAATGTAAAAATCTATTTATTCGGTATTACGGCATTGACAGGGTATATCACGGAATATAGCGCCTCGTTATGGGTCTTGCTTTTGTTTGAGATTATCATAGCTACGATTGGAACGATTGCAACGCTTACTTGGATTGGAATGGGGGTACTGATACAGAGCGCATACCAAAAATATTACAGGATAATTAACATAATTCTTGCAGTAACATTATTGGAGTGTGTATATAGCATGTTAAGGTAGATCCATCCGGCCGGAAATTGAAGTCTATGTCGGCCCGTCTGAACCATTGAACTGGCTGTGAATTTAAGATTGAAAGGAAAAGCAGAGATGATGAAGAAAATTCTTTTGGCGACTCCGACCATGCATACAGAGGAGCAGTATTATATTCAAAGAGCGTTTGAAACAAACTGGATTTCGCCTTTGGGACCGAATGTTGACGAATTTGAGGATAAAGTGGCGGCTTATGTGGGAGCACCTTCTTGCGCTGCGCTTTCGTCCGGAACAGCGGCGCTGCATTTGTCGGTTGTTTTAGCGGGAGTGAAAGAGAATGATATTGTGTTCGTTCCTTCCCTGACCTTTGCGGCAAGTGTTAATCCGATTAGATACGAAAATGCAATCCCTGTCTTTATTGACTCTGAACGTGATACATGGAATATGGATGCAGCGGCATTAAGGAAAGCGTTTGAAAAATATCCTCACCCGAAAGCTGTTATGGCTGTGCATTTGTACGGTACATCAGCAAATATGGACGAAATATGCGCTCTTTGTAAGGAGCATAATGTTCCCTTAATTGAAGATGCGGCTGAATCGTTAGGCACGACATATCGAGGGAAAATGACAGGTACTTTTGGGGATTACGGAGTCTACTCATTTAATGGAAATAAGATTATTACAACTTCGGGCGGAGGTATTCTGGTTGCCAGGCAGGAAAAAGACGTAGAGAAAGCCCGGTTTTTATCCAGCCAGGCGCGCGATCCAGCCAGACATTATCAGCATTCCACAATCGGCTATAATTACAGGATGTCAAATGTTGTTGCCGGAATAGGATGCGGCCAGATGCTGCATATCGAGGAACATATACAGAAGAAACACGAAATTTATAAAGCGTATCAAGAAGCCTTTTCCGATATAGCAGAAATAGAAATGAATCCGATGAACAGGGAGTCCATTGACAATAACTGGCTTTCCTGTATGACAATTTCACAGGACAGTGATGTGACACCCACACAGGTCATGGATGCCTTGGACGCAGAAGGCATTGAAACAAGACCGATATGGAAACCAATGCATTTGCAGCCTGTATTTGAAGAATATGATTTTGTTCAGGTAGAGAATGGGATCAGTGTAAGTGAAGATCTTTTCAACAGAGGGCTTTGTCTGCCAAGTGATATTAAGAATACAAAGGAGGATATGGAGCGCATTATAAAAATCGTGAGGAGACAGTTCCAGCATGTTTAATGGAACCCGTCATACAGGAAGCCGCAGATGAGGGGATATTTTTCACGCCCTCATTGCAGCTCCAATATCGATTAAAGTACCTCAAGTGTTTGCCTGATGTGAAATCAACACTAGCGGTATAAAAATTTTTTCCCTGCTCATACCATCAGGGTGTTTGTTTAGATTATAGTTAATGGTAAAATGATAGCGTCAAATCATCAAAAATGGAAGGAAATAGATATGAAATCAAGGCTTGCCGAGAATATTAAAATGTTCCGAAAGGAACGGAGGATGACACAAGAGCAGCTTGCGGAAGCGATGGGAGTTACAGTTGGCGCTGTTTATAAATGGGAATCGAAACAATCGAATCCAGATTTGAACTTAATTATAGGACTGGCAGATCTGTTTGAAGTATCCACAGATGTTTTACTGGGATATGAGTGGCGTAATGGCAGTATGGGCGCAGCGCTTGACAGGATCATTGCTTATCGCCAGGGAGCGCAATATGATGAAGGGGTTATTGAATCAGAAAAGGCATTAAAGAAGTATCCAAATTGTTTTGACATCGTGTATCAGAGTGCAGTTATCTACTCTGAAAAGGGCTATAAACAAAAAGACCAAAAAGCTTCTTTCCGCGCACTGGAACTTTTTGATATGGCCTGCAGACTGATTGAGCAAAACACGGATGAAAACATTAGCGAGTTGTCGATCCGCCGCCAAATGGCCCGGCTCCATTTATCGCTCGGTCACGCGGACACCTGTGTGGATATGCTGAAAAAATATAATGTATGCGGGATCAATAACGCGATGATCGGAATGGTTCTGGCTGACTGTCACCACCAGCCAGAGGAAGCTATCGTGTATCTTGGCAAGGCGTTCACACAGAGCTTGGATGATCTGGATGCGATTATGATGGGCTATGCCAATGTTTTTTTTCAGAAACGTGATTACAAAACCACTGTTGCCTGCATCGAATGGTTGCGCAGTACATTACGACCGGGGTATCCCCCTGAAACTACTACTTGGTTTGACAAGTATGATTGTGTTCTTCTTGTACTTTGTGCGGAGACCTATTGTGCCATGGGAGATATGGGATCGGCTCGTGACTATCTGACAAAGGCAGCAAAACAAGCTGCCCGGTTTGATGGGGTGGACAGCAGCAAAATCTGCGGGTCAAAATTGTTTGCAGAAATGGGAATTATGAATCAGACCCACTACGACAACTTCGGAAGGACTGCTATGGAAGCAGCAGAGCGAAGGGTAATGAAAGATGCAGAGTTTGTGCCGCAGCTCCCGGCTATTTGGGCTGAGATAAGAACGGATATGGAAAAAACGTCAGGAGGAGACATAGCGTGAGGAAAGTATATAAAAATTTTATAAGGTCTATTGTAGCAGCAGGTTGTATTTGTCTGTTGACAGGATGCGGGATTGTAAAATCATATTCAGGTGCGGAAACAACGGTAAATGCTGAAGAAATATCAGAAGAACAATTTTTGGAAATTGTGTCTCCTGAAGAAATTGTGCTTTGCCAAGTTGTCGAACCAAATGAAGTCATTTTATTTATTCAAAATGAAAAAATGGAAGAATGGGAGTATGTAAGTGAAATTCCAATGCAAGCGGAATTGCAATATATCATTATCTCTTATGAAAAAATAACAGAGAATTTTTGGGTGGAAAAAGGAGTGCCTGAAATTAGTATAGGAAAATATGCTCTTTACGAAGATAACGGAGATTTTTATATTGAGGATGCTTTTGAAGGTGATTCTACATATTGCCGCATTCCGGTGTCAGCAGGAGAATATATGATGAAAGTGGCGAGAAATGGTTCTGATATTTTAGACAAAAATGATATTTTTGCCCTATGGGGTATAAATGATTTTGTTATTGAAAATGGAGAGGAAGCTGTTTTAAAGGAGCCGGATAAAATCTTAAAATCAGAAAACGAGGACGGTTATCATTTATATAGTGCAGATGAACTTGCAAAGGTTTCAAAAGAACAAAAATTAGAAATTTTTGTCCAGGATTCAGAGATTGTTTGCACAATGAAGGATTTAGAAGAAATAGCAGATTTTTATAATCAGATAAAACGTGAAACATGGTTGGAAATGGAATGTCTGCCCGAAGAAAAAAGTAACATATGTGAAATAACGATTTATCAACTGGAGCGGCATACAAGAGAGAAAAATCTGATTGAAAATGAAAAATTGATATTATTTGAAGCTCAAAATCAATACTATATACAGGATATTATTCCAAATGATTCAGAAGATATTGATGATATGGAGATTTTTTATTCCATTCCAAGTGATATTGGAAACTATATTAATAAATTGGCGAATCAAAATTAAAACTTTGTTCCATTTCACTCCCGTTTGGCAAATCCGCAGGCTGTCCGTGGAGGGCAGTCAAAGAGAAATTTCCGTATATCTTCGCCTGTTCCGGCTTGTGTGGTTTTGTAAGAAAACAATTATAGTGTGGATCAATGGCTTGAAAAAGTCCCGGAATCTGATATAATAAGCATATAATTAATAAGAAAGCAAGGTGAAATTCAATGAATACATTGCCAATAGAAGATATGAGCAATACTTTTGTAGAACACGCCTTTATTATTAATAATTTTGTGGTAATGATAGGGAAACAGATTAAAGATTCTTTATGTCGTGTGTTAGGGGATGGTGTACAATATCAATGGCGTGAAAATGATAATAAAACGATTATACCGGATGCATCCATTAATTGTAATACGCGAGATAGAAAAAATGTTTCTTTAACAGGTATTCCACGGATGATTATGGAAGTATTATCTAATGCAACGGAAGAATATGAGCGCGGTGAAAAAATGGAGATATACAGGAAAGTTGGCGTATCAGAATATTGGATAGTAGATTGGCGCAAGAAACAAGTTGAAATCTATTTGAATGACGGGAGAGAAGACGGAACAACATATTTTTATTTGTATAAAACTGTTACGAAGGAAAATAAAGAAGATTTACAGCTCGTAATGTTTCCAAATTTGAAAACTGATTTTGATGAATTATTCAATTTATAATTAGGAGGCGATACATATTACTATACAACAGAAAATTGATATGGCTTGTGATGCTGCTGGGATTAGCAAAGTGGAAGTGCCAATTATGTATAGATAAGGAACTGTAGAAAAATAAGTGACACATCTTGACTTGTCTATTTCTCCGA
>CAMWXE010000008.1 GCA_947178145.1 uncultured Lachnospiraceae bacterium
TCGGAGAAATAGACAAGTCAAGATGTGTCACTTATTTTTCTACAGTTCCTTATGCACAGACTCACGAAAAAGGAGGATGCCGCGAAAGCGGAAAGGCTTTTCGGTATGCGATTGCGCAAGGGCAGAGGAAAATGTATTGAATTTGGATGGCAAAGGAGTGAAACGCACATGAGAAGTTCATACAGGGATGCAGATGTGACATTGCTGCTAAAAGATATTACGGGGCTGGTGAAGCCTCAGCCTACAGAAGAGCGTGAGCGGCTGATACAGGCGGGAAAGCATTATAGTGAGATGCTTCCGATTGAATATGTACCAACTCCAAAGTACATGGAGATCTATGAGGAGACGCTTGAAAAATTTGCCAGACCAACCGCCCTGGCAGTGGGAAGACTGTCGGACAAGATTATACAGGCGAAGGGAAATGACGTTGTTTTAGTATCTCTTGCAAGGGCAGGAATTCCGATCGGAATTTTGGTAAAACACTTTATCAGTCGAAAATATCAGCTTGATGTTCCCCATTATGCCATTTCTATTATAAAGGGAAGGGGAATCGATGAGAATGCCATGAACTATCTGCTTGAGCGATATCAGCCTCAGCAGCTTCTCTTCGTGGATGGCTGGATTGGAAAGGGTGCAATTTTGGAGGAACTGCGAAAGGATGCTGCGGCTTACGCAGGTGTTTCCGCAGACATTGCAGTCGTAGCGGACCCTGCCAATGTGACGGAATTGTGCGGCACGCATGAGGATATTCTGATTCCAAGCTCCTGCCTGAACTGTACTGTCTCGGGGCTGGTGAGCAGGACGTTTCTGCGTGATGATATCATAGGGCCGTTTGATTTTCACGGGGCAGTGTATTATGGAGAACTTGCGGACGCTGATTTGTCCAGTCAATTTATCGAGGCGATAGAGCGATGGTTTGATATGGGAGAGAACCAGGTCAAAGATTGTCCGGCGCAGGCTGCACCCGGCAGCAGAGTTGCCGGCTATGGCATTGATGAGGTGCGCGCGCTTGCTAAAGCATTCCATGTGGAGGACATCAACCTGATCAAGCCAGGGATTGGGGAGACAACACGTGTTCTGCTAAGACGTGTTCCATGGAAGGTACTGATTGACGAGAGATATCGGGGCAATCAGGAGCTCGGACATATCATAAGACTTGCCGCAGAAAAAAACGTGCCGATTGCGTATTATCCTCTAAAGCATTACAAATGTTGCGGCATCATCAAAAAACTGGCGGAAGCATAACTATATCAATCAGTAATTTTTTACGCCGAAATACTCTGCCATAAGTAGTGTGCGCAGCGCCCAGTTGGAGTGTGTCTTGTACTCGTTCATTCGCTCTTTGCTGGCACTGCCGGACACCAGGGAATGCGATGTTTTGTCCCAGTTGCAAATCGCAGAGGCATCCCGATAGTCGTTTTCTGACACTTTATATGCCTCATTGACGACGGCAATCTGTCCCGGATAGATGACTGTCTTTCCGACAAAGCCGCACAGCTTGTCGTCTGCAATCTCATGATACAGGCCTTTTTCCCAGTTATGGCTGCGATAGTATTCCCACACCGGACCGGAAACGACGTAATCCATGCCATAGACTGTGATGATGTCGGAGAAAATATCAGCAACTGGCCGAATCTGATGGATGGATTCATCGTCATGTCTTCTGAATCCGAATACGTGGCAGAGGTCATTTCCTCCCACGCGTATATTCAATACTCTGTCTTCAATCTGATCTAATTTGTCTTTCAGTGCATACAAAATCTCAGCCCTGCTCCGAAGGTCAATGATGCTGGGACTCTCGAAAATTGGCATGGTGTACACGCAATTCTTTGAAGTTTCATTTGCCTTGACGATTTCCTGTATGTACCCGTCCGCATTTTCCAGTGAAAATTTAGGGAGAATAAAGCCTGTGACAAGTCTTGCACTTTCCCCAAAAGTTTTGTGAAGCCGTCCAATCTGACGGGCATTTCGCACACGCACGAAGATTTTTGGCATATAAAAGGCTCTCTGCTGTGACTGCCGGTCCAAACAGTACAGCGTATCCGTCAGAATGTGCTCTGCTTCCGCCACACAGTCATCACGTATGGTATCCTCGAGACACAGTGCGAGGGAGTATTTGGTTCCGAACCGATTGTTGATAATGGAATCGGCGATTGTTTTCTTGTTGGCAGGACAGTACAAGAGCGCACCGACGCTATAATATAGTAAAGAATTGTTCATGATAAGTATCTCCTATAAAAGTTCTGGCTATATCAAAAGACGATTAAAAGCCGTAATCCAAACAAATACACTATATCACACATTGAGATAAAATGGTAGTAGTCTTTCATTTATGTTGACTTTATGCCATGAAGTGGGTAGAATATGAGTAGAATCGTGCTAATAAATCTCGGTGCAGAGGATAAAATAATGGGAAACGGACAAGGAAATAACAATAACAATAACAGTAATCAGAGTGTCAAAGTGGTGATACCGCCAAGACCTGACCGAAAAAAGAAAGAGGAACAAGAGAACGTGCAGAGCGACACGCAGCCGGTGCGTGTCTCAATACCGCCGCGGCATGGCAGAAAAGCGGCCCCGGCTCCTCAGCCGCCGCAGACACCGCCGCGCAGGGTGGAAACGCCGCCTGTTTCGTCAGGACCTGTGCGCATTCATATGCCGCAGCGCATCCAGGCAGCGCAGAGCAGCAGGGGTGCCAGCAACGGTGTCCGAACAGAGATGAGCTATGAACAGCTTGCGCAGCTGGCATCGTCGGTTGTGATGATCATGATCCATGACAATTCCGGTCAGCCGTTTGCCTCCGGATCCGGCATCATGATTGGCAGGAAAGGCTATATCCTCACGAATAACCATGTGTTGAGCGAGGGTAAGTTTTTTACAGTCAGGATTGAGAATGATGACAGGTGCTACAAGACGGAGCAGATAATCAAGTACAATCAGCTGCTAGATCTCGCAGTGATAAGGATTGACAGGGAGCTTGCGCCACTTCCTATATACAGGGGACCGCAGAAGCTTGTCAGGGGGCAGAAGGTAGTGGCAATCGGAAGTCCGAGAGGATTGTTCAACTCAGTATCAGATGGTATTATCTCGGGTTTTCGCAAACTGGACAATGTTGACATGATACAGTTTACGGCGCCTATTTCACAGGGAAGTTCTGGCGGCGCTGTGCTCAATATGTACGGTGAGGTCATAGGAATCAGTACATTAGAGATGATTGACGCGCAGAATCTTAATATGGCAGTTGGATATGAATTTATTAACCTGTTTACGCAAGGCTTTGTCAATTGAAACATTAAGATTGGGTTAAAGATGAATTAATATTTGAAAGTATGTTCTGTTTTGGTTGAATAAACAGGATTCCTATGGTATAATTTAAGTGTTATGCTGGAAAACAGACATTGGAAGTATTGATTGAGGGAAAAATATGTTTGCGCATATTAAGATAAAAAATCTGAATGATTTTTTTGTGGAACGCGATAACAGACCTGGCAAGGGTGTGTATTTTTACAGAATCAACGGATATACAGAGGAAATCGGGCTGTTTATACAGAAATATTATGAGGCGGCAAGACTGTCAGGAGTCATTATTGAGGGCAGAATCCCCAACCCGGATGAGAAGAATCTTGCCTACTACGAGGAAATTATGGGTCTTAATTTCCGCATGAACACAGAGTTTATCTCGCAGAGCCTAAGGAAATGGCTGCCCCGCATGAATGATTACCAGCGCGGAAATGTCGCAAGGGCACTCTATGACACGCTTGACACACTGCGAAAATCCGGCAAGAATGACAATATGCTAAAAAATGCATACATAAAGTTTATGTGCTGGTTATACTATAAATTTGAGCGTATTGTCAATCTGCTTGGGGAAAACAAGGTACCTAAGATTTTGTACGAGGGAGAAGTCAGCAGCTATGAGCTTCAGCTGATCACAGTCCTTTCAAACGCCGGATGTGATGTTGTGCTGTTACAATATGGAGGGGATATACGGTATCGAAGTCTTGACGCGGACAGCCAGATATCTGATAATCTTGTGCTGCCGGATATGCAGGCGTTTCCACCCAATTTTAACCTGAAGTGGATTCGCGCCGAGATACAGAATGCACTCAATACCGAGAGACTGTATGGGATAAAGCCGCAGATTTTGAATTGCACAAACGCATGGATTGAGGGAAAGGGACTGTCTGACATCAGGAAAAGTATCCCGGCAAGGGGAAGCGACCCCAAACTTTTCTACAATTGCTTTTACAGAATCAACGGAGTGGAGGATAAGCTGACTTATGCCAATGAGCTGTATCAGCTCCAGCTTGAACTGACAAACAGTCAGCGGCGTGTTGTCATTGTCGATGAGTGCATTCCCAAGCCTGGCATGGATGAGATTGGAGCAGTGAACCGCAGAAATTATGCCAGACAGGATGAGATGCTGATGGATTTGTCAGCAAATATACAATATACAGCAAATATTGAGCTGCAGCGGGTGATGGTGAAGGCGTTTTTGGATGTGATGCTTGCGGAGGCCAAAAGGCCAGACCGAAATCTCAATAAACTCACCAATAAGGCTGTCTATTTGATTTGCTGGCTCAAAAGGTATCAGAAGAAGCTGTTTTCCAACTGGAAAATGCCCGATGTTGGCTGTTTTATACACATGGGTCCTTGCAGGGACGAGAACGAGGCAATGTTTTTGCGGTTTCTTGCGAGGCTTCCTGTAGATGTGCTGGTGCTGAACCCCGACCTGAATGCGAGTTGCTGCCTCGAGGACAATCTTCTGTATGAGATTCGTTTTGCAGAGTCGCTCCCGATGAACCGATATCCGCAGCAGAGCGCGGATCTGCAGGTGGGAACTGTCGCATATCATGCAGAGCGGGAGCTGGATGGGCTGATGTATCAGGACACGGGTATCTACCGCAATTTTCAGTATGACAAAGCTGTCTCCATAACGCTGCAGACCATGTATGAGGAGATACGGATATTGTGGAAGGAAGAGCTAAAGTATCGTCCAGGATTCAGCACAGAAAATGGGATTGTCACACTGCCGGTAATCTTTGCCAAGATATCGGGGGTCAAGGATGGCATTGTGCAAAAGTACTGGAGTTCGATAAAAGAATTGATCACAGAGGATACCTTTGTCGTGAAGAATGTTCCATATATTGATTCCACAGTGCCCAATCCTATGAAGACATATGCAGTGGAGTTTTTTCGAAACGGACGCCTTCAGAGGAAGAAGATTCGAGAGCATCCGAACTATCCTTACAGCTTTCTGCGCGAGGAGATTCAGGAGCATATTTTTGATAAGTTGCAGCTTTTGATTGAGAGCAAAGTGATTAAGGGAACCTTTGAAAATGGCACTGAGTATATGATTGTAGCGACGATTTTGAATATGCCCAAAGAGATTGTCCGGCTGATACAGAAGTTTGACTTCACGAAGAAGAATCCAAAACTGATTTACATTAATACTGGGGAGAAAATAATTTCGATAGAGGATTCAATATTGACAGCATTTTTGAATCTGGCAGGCTTTGACGTGGTATTTTTTGTGCCGACAGGGTATCAAAATATAGAGAAACATTTCAACAAGAGACTGATGGAGGAGCACCAGATTGGCGAGTATGTGTATGACCTGCAGGTTCCCAATATGGCGCTGGTATCATCAAATACACGGCCCTCATGGCGTGATCGATTATTTAGGAGAGGAATGTGAAAAATGGGACTTGATTTTAGTAAAACAAAGACACAGTCACCTGTGATGGCAGGCACTGTGGATGCCAGAAATGAGATTGAGGTGGTGGAAAAGTACGACATTGTGGAGGACAGGCAGCAGATGAATGAGATGCTTGTCGGTTCACAGGAGGTTGACGACATTGTGAGTACGATTGAGGTCAACAATCTGGAGACCATCGTGTCGTTTGGCGCGGAGGTCGCGGAGGAGATTTCGAAGGCATCGGATGTGGTCCTGAACAATGTGAACATGTCCCAGCTTGACGATTCCAGTGAAATGCTCAATGCACTCGCAAGAGTTATGGAGAAATTTGACATTGACGAACTGCAGGAGAATCCTACCCTTTTTGGTAAGCTTTTTGGAAATATGAGAAAACAGCTTGAAAAGATTCTTGACAAGTATCACACGATGGGGGAAGAGGTCGACAAGATTTATGTCGAGCTCAGAAAATATGAATCGGAGATTAAGCAGTCAAACCGTAATCTGAATACAATGTTTGACGCGAATGTCAACTACTATCATGAGCTTGTAAAGTACATTCTTGCCGGCGAGCAGGGATGCAGGGAGATTGAGGCCTATATCGCGCAGAGAGAGGCTGATATGAAGGCGACAGGCGACACGTCCATTCAGTTTGAGGTCTCAAGTCTGAACCAGGCGCTAATGATGCTTGAACAGCGGACGCAGGATCTGAGGACAGCAGAGAGTGTGGCGATGCAGTCCATTCCGATGATCAAGGCGATGGAGTTCAGCAACATGAACCTTGTCAGAAAGATTAATTCAGCGTTTATTATTACGTTGCCGGTATTTAAACAGGCACTTGCACAGGCAATCATGCTCAAGCGCCAGAAGATACAGGCGGAGGCGATGAGCGCACTCGATGCCAAGACGAATGAAATGCTGATCAGAAATGCGCAGAATACAGTGGAGCAGACCAAGCTTACGACAGCGATGGCAGCAGGTAGCTCTATTAAAATAGAAACACTGGAAACAACCTGGAGAACGATTGTGGACGGGATCAATGAGACGAGGCAGATTCAGAATGATGCGCGGCAGAAGCGCATTGCGGATCAGGCAAGACTTGAAACGATCAAACAGGAGTTCAACAGGATGTATCATATGCCAGACAAAAGAAACTAAAAATTTTTATGTGTAAGGAGGAAAAAGATATGCCAATCAATTTATCAAAAGGACAGAAGGTCGACTTGACAAAAGGAAATCCGGGGCTCAAAAAGATTATGGTAGGACTTGGATGGGATGTCAATGCGTTTGATTCCGGTGCGGATTTCGACCTTGATGCAGCAGCGTTTATGGTGGGAGCAAACGGAAAGTGCCCGACAGAAAAGGAGTTCGTTTTTTATGGGAATCTGACGCACCCGAGCGAGTCTGTCAAGCATATGGGGGACAATCTGACAGGTGAAGGCGAGGGAGATGATGAGCAGATTGAGATCGAGCTTGCCAAGGTTCCTGCAAATGTTGAGAAGATTGCATTTACGGTTACCATTTATGACGCGGATGTCAGAAGACAGAATTTTGGTCAGGTTTCCAATGCATTTATCCGCATTGTTGACGAGACGACCAACACGGAGCTGATTCGCTATGACCTTGGCGAGGACTTCTCGATTGAGACAGCAGTTGTTGTTGGTGAACTCTACAGACATAACGGAGAGTGGAAGTTCAATGCTATTGGAAGCGGTTTCCAGGGCGGTCTTGCTGCACTTTGCGGTCATTATGGTATAGAAGTAGCATAAAAGCGGAAAAAATAGAAATGGAGGGCATAAAAATGCCAGTTAGTTTACAAAAAGGACAGAAGGTTAGTCTCACGAAAGATAATCCGGGTTTAAAGAAAGTGGTCGTAGGACTTGGATGGGATGTCAATGCGTTTGATACAGGTGGGGACTTTGATTTGGATGCTGCAGCATTTCTGCTTAGTGACTCCGGTAAGGTTACAAGTTCTAATGATTTTGTGTTTTATGGAAATCTTTCGCATCCGTCAGGAAGCGTTGTGCATCAGGGGGATAATCTCACAGGTGCCGGCGACGGAGACGATGAGCAGATCAAGATTGATCTGTCAAAGGTTCCTGAGAACATCACAAAGATCGCATTTACGGTGACGATTTATGAGCCTGAGCAGAGGAGACAGAATTTTGGCCAGGTGAACAATGCATTTATCAGAATCTATAATGAAGAAAATGGCGAGGAGATGCTGCGCTATGATCTCGGCGAGGATTTCTCAATTGAGACGGCTGCAGTGTTTGGCGAGTTATATAAGAGCGGCAGCGAGTGGAAATTCAATGCTATCGGCAGTGGCTTCCAGGGTGGACTTGCAGCGCTCTGTGCAAACTTTGGTGTAGATGTGGAGTAGGAGGAATAGAGATGTCAATTAGTTTACAAAAAGGACAAAAGGTAAGTTTATCGAAGGACAATGCAGGTCTTTCCAAGGTCGTCGTTGGTCTGGGATGGGATGAGGCGCCACAGAAGAAGAAAGGCTTCTTTGCTCCAAAACCGCAGCCGATTGACTGTGATGCGTCCGCACTGTTGCTTAGAAATGGCAAGCTCTGCGCAAATGAGGACATTATCTACTTTGGAAATCTGAGGCATCCGACAGGTACTGTGCAGCATATGGGTGATAACCTGACAGGAGCAGGTGATGGGGATGACGAGCAGATTATTGTAGATCTCGCGGCTGTTCCACAGGTGTATGACAAGATTGTCGTTGTTGTAAACATTTATCAGGCAGTTCAGAGAAATCAGCATTTTGGAATGATTCAGAATGCATTTATCCGTATTGTGGATAGCAGAAACAATGCAGAGCTGTGCAAGTATAATCTCTCAGAGGATTATTCAAACATGACTGCAATGATTTTCGGTGAGATTTACAGACATAACGGCGAGTGGAAATTCAATGCTATGGGGCAGGGAACCACCGACCCGGGGCTGAAAGAGCTCATCAATAGATTTATCTAAATTCAACTGAAACGAGGAGAAAATGGAAAATGAAATTTAATGGACTTAGTGACAAAGAAGTCGAGCAGTCGCGTGAGCAATACGGTTCCAATGCGATTCCTGACTCGGAGCCTACCACCTTCTGGGAGGAGTTTAAAGAGACCTTTGGGGATCCCATGATCAGAATCCTTCTGGCAATTGCGGCATTGATGATTGTCATGTTTTTCTTTGGCTATGCAGAAATCTACGAGCCTTTGGGAACGATCGTGGCGGTGCTGGTGGTGGCATTTGTGTCAGCCAAGACAGGCGTGGCGAGCGATACCAAGTATCGCGAGCTGAAGGACAGCACCGAGAAAGACAAGTGTAAGGTGTACAGAAACGGTGTCGTTACGGTGATTGAAGTGGATGATGTCGTGGTCGGCGACAAGGTTCTGCTCCAGTCAGGCGATAAGGTTCCGGCTGATGGTATCCTGATTGACGGGGCGCTCAAAGTTGACAACTCTGCACTGAACGGAGAGGCGGAGGAGTGCAAGAAGACAGCGGCAGATCCGAGTGTACAGCTTGCAGACGATATTACCGGCGACACGTTTGTCGACAAGTATTCCCTGTTTCGCGGTGCGGTGATCTTTGACGGAGAGGGTATTCTTGATGTCAGGAAAGTCGGCCTGAAGACCATGATGGGTAAGATGGCTGAGGAGATGCAGGAGGACGAGCCGGATTCGCCGCTGAAAGTAAAGCTTGCAAAACTCGCAAAGCAGATTTCAACGTTTGGCTACATTGGTGCGATTGTCATTGCGCTGTTCTACCTGGCGCATGCGATTCTTGTATTTGACGGCGGTGCTTCTGGGTATTTTGGACAGCCGATACCAGATATTATCAAGAATGTGATTGACGCGGTATCTCTTGCAGTTGTTATTGTTGTCTGTGCGGTGCCGGAGGGACTTCCGCTTATGATTTCCCTCGTGCTGATGCAGAATACGAGTAAGATGCTTGACCATAATGTACTTGTCAGAAAGGCGGAAGGTATTGAGACAGCAGGTTCATTAAATATTCTTTTCAGTGATAAGACAGGTACGATCACGAAGGGTTCGCTCGAAGTGGTTGATTTCTTCTGTGCAGACGGAAATTCGATTGACATTTCGCAGTTGAGTAAACACAGCAAGGTCAAGGGACTGATCGACCTTGCAATCGGTAAAAACACACAGTCCATGTTCGACGCCTCGCATAAGGTGATCGGCGGCAACGCCACAGACCAGGCACTGATGAAGTTTATCGGCGAGGATACCTTCAGGGCGCTTGCGGCAAACACAGAGTATGTGGTCACCGCACAGCAGGGGTTCAACTCGACCAATAAATTCAGCCAGGCAAGGATTGACAGCGTAGGTAAGACTTTCTATAAGGGCGCACCGGAGCGGCTTCTCGCGGCGGCAACGAAATATTTGGACGCGGACGGGAATGTCAGGGACATGGACAAGGCTGTGCTGGACAAAAAGATTGATGAACTTGCGGTAAAGGCAATGCGTGTGCTTGCGTTTGGTTATTCTGAGAGTTCGCTTGTGGAGAGCAGGATCAATGACGACATCGTCATTATCGGTTTAGTAGGTATCAGGGACGACGTGAGACCTGAGGCCAGAGATGCGATCAAAGAGGTTCAGGAAGCAGGTATTCAGGTCGTTATGATTACCGGTGACAGGCTCGAGACAGCTGTGGCGATCGCAAAGGACGCAGGACTGTTAAAGAGCAATGACGAGATGGCGATCTCGTCTGCACAGTTAAATGAGATGTCAGATGATGATGTGAAGAAGATTATACCAAAGATCAGGGTGATTGCGAGAGCGCTTCCCACGGATAAATCCCGTATGGTAAGGCTCTGTCAGGAGATGAACCTTGTAGTCGGTATGACTGGTGACGGCGTAAACGATTCGCCGGCGTTGAAGCGTGCTGATGTCGGTTTTGCGATGGGCAGCGGCACAGAGGCGGCAAAGGAAGCCGGTAAGATTGTTATTCTTGACGACAACTTTAAGTCAATCAAAGATGCAATCCTTTATGGCAGAACGATTTACCACAATATTTTGAAGTTCTGTAAATTCCAGTTGGTAATCAATGTGACCGCGGTTGTGGTAAGTGCGATTGCCCCGTTTTTTGGAGTGGATGAGCCGCTGAAGGTAACGCACTTACTGTTTGTAAACCTTGTTATGGACAGTCTCGGCGCGATTATGCTCGGAAATGAGCCGGCGCTCGAGAAATATATGCGTGAGAAACCAAGACGCAGGGACGAGAGCATTGTGAGCAAGCCGATGATGGCTCAGATTCTCACAATGGGATTGTGGCTTACGATAGTCAGCTTTGTGTATCTGAAAGCGCCGTTTTTCGTAAATCTCTTTGCGAGTGAAGCGCAGCATCTGACAGGGTACTTTGTGCTGTTTATTGTGAGTGCACTGTGCAATGGCTTTAATGTCAGGGATGACGGGTTTGCCATCTTTAAGGGATTGGATCAGAATACAGGATTTTTGAAAGTATTTTTCCTGATTATCCTGGTACAGTTTGTGATTGTAAACGCAGCGTTGATACCAGTGCCAGTGTTTACCTGGATCGGAAATATGTTCAGCTGCCATCCGTTTGGAATTGCAGGCTGGATTGCAGTAGTAGTGCTTTCTGTCACCATGATCCCGGTTGATCTGGTGCGTAAGATGGTTGTCAATAAGAAGTAGGGGATTGATAAAGCAAAGTGAAGTTCTTCACTTTGCTTTATCTGTGTATGGAGCATATAAATAGTTTTGATGTGGAGGCAGAGATGATTGTATTTCATACGGATTTGGATAATACGTTGATCTATTCGTATAAGCATGATATCGGGGAGCAGAAACGCTGTGTTGAGATCTGTCAGGGGAGGGAGATTTCGTTTGTCACGCAGGAGACTTACCGGCTTTTACAGAGACTTTCCGAACAGAAAAGTCAGGTTTTGATCGTGCCGACAACCACCAGGACGATCGAGCAGTATCAACGGATTGATTTGGGGGCAGGGGTTTTTCCATATGCGCTTGTCTGCAATGGCGGGGTGCTGCTTGTCAATGGAAAAGAAGATAAAGATTGGTATCGCGAATCATTGGAACGAATTAGATATTGCAAACCAGAGTTAGATAATGCGCTGGAGTTTTTGGAGACAGATGCAAGAAGAAACTTCGAACTGCGCTTTATCAAGGAATTGTTTGTATTTACAAAATGCGAGGAATCGGAAGCGGTCGTCAAAGACCTGAGAAAGGTTTTAAACACAAATGTGGTGGATGTGTTCCATAACGGTGTGAAGGTGTATGTCGTGCCCAAGGCGCTTGACAAGGGGAAGGCGGTGGAGCGCTTTCGGGGTTATATTGGGGCGGACTATGTGATCGCAGCGGGCGACAGCGAATTTGATATCCCGATGCTGGAAGCGGCTGACAGAGGAATTGCAGCTCCGGAACTTGCACAGGGCTGTTTTTTTGCTGATAAAATTCAGTGCCCGTCAATAGAAAGAGTGTTTGCAGAGGCTGTACTTGAGACTGTTAGTAAGTATTGTTCAGAAAGAATTTTGTGAGGAGGTTATTTGTATGAGTTCTTTGCTGCAATCGACAAAAAATACACGAGTGTTGCCGACAGGTACGAATCAATATTTTAGAAGTGATTTTCCAGAGAACTTGACTAATGAAGAAATCCAGTGGCTGTTAGATCATAATATAACTACAATCGTGGATTTGAGGTCAGACGAGGAAATTGTCAAAAAGCCGTGCAGCCTTAAAGAAATGGAAGGATTTAGATATTTTCATCTTCCTGTTACAGGCGGCGGTGATACGCCAGGATCACTTGAACATCTGTATAGGATATATCGGCAAATGGTCGATGACAATATGAAAAATATTGTTGATACAATTATGAATGCAGAGTCCAATGTGATGTATTTCTGTACAGCAGGCAAAGACCGCACAGGTGTGGTATCTGCCCTCATTTTGAAACGCCTTGGATTCAGTGATGAAATAATTATTGATGACTATATGAAGTCTAAAGATAATTTAATGGATCTGCTTATTGCATATGTGAAGGTTCATCCCGAAGTGGATATAGACATTATCGTTCCGCACAGGGAAAATATGGAACAATTATTGAAACGATTATAATCGGTACTGGGACAGTGAAACAGGACGAAATATGATATCAGGACAGGGGATCCGGTCTGCAAAGCAGTCCTGAATCCCCCGTTTGGCTGTCTAATTTGGCCGATGCCCGAGGCGGCCGCCGTCCATGCCGAGGCTGATGCCGCTGGCGCGCTCGTTGGGCTGTATGATGACTGTAACCGGCTGGTGTGTGCCCCACTCAAAGCTGTAGGACTCCCCCGATGCCTGGCCGATAAACGTTTTCCAGTTGACGTCCATCTTGACGTCGGGATCGCAGTAGCCGTTCCCCATCCAGCACACAACGGCGTCGGGATCGACGGCGAGCGTGGAACGTGTCTGGATATTGCTCAGCACAATGGGATTTCCGTCAATTAAAATCGCAACATACGCATTGGGGCCTTGCCCTGTCAGCGTCGAGGTGGCAAGCCCCTTCTGGGAGATGACGCCGCAGCCGATAAACCGCACATCGTATTTGCAGTCCGGTGTGAAAGCCAGTATATTTTCAGACTCGATCGAGAGGACTTCGCCTGGCTGGAGCTGGTACACAACCACGTGCTGGGCATGGTTTGCATAGTATGTAACACTGTCCCCGCTCATCATAACTTTCATGAGGGGAAGATTTTCGCCAGTCACGCGCCGCATCAGTGAGCCTAACAGCGCCTGCCCCGCATTTTGCTGCGGTCCGAGCAGCAGCTTTTCGAATTTGTAATTTTTCTGTCCGCCGTTCTCACCGCAGATGAAAGAGCCTGCTTTCGTGAACAGTACATCACTTCCACGGCAGGTGACTTTTAGGGTCAGTTCATTAATTACTTCAAATGTCAACATAGATTGATACTCCTTTATTTCTTCCATAAAAATCTTAACAGTACACTGAAACAATAGACAAACGGGATTCGAGTCTTCCGGAACGGTCTTACACAACTTGAACGCCGTACAGCTCACACAGTCCAGCGAGGTCTCTTGCGACGCCGTTTCCGACAGCACTGAATTTCCAGGCACCGTTGTGCAGATAGAGCTCGCCGATCATCATGGAAATGACATTGCTGTAGTATTCTGTCATCAGAAAGCTCACAAGTTCCTTTCCCGATGAATCCATAATTCGCACATAGGCGTCCTTCAGCATGCCAAAGTGAAGCCGGTTTTCCAGTGCGTCATTGATCGTCAGGACAAAAACGATTTTTTTTACCTGCGGATTCAGCCGCTTAAGGTCGATCTGAATCATTTCGCGGTCGATGCCGCCGCCATCCACAAATCTTGTGCTCTGGTCGGGACTGAGTGCCTGACCATAAAACACAAACCAGGAATCACCGATGACTTTCCCGTCTGCGCCGAGCAGAAATGCCGACACATCGACATCGCACCGCGCGTCCGTGACATTCCAGCCAAAACAGGCGTCTACTGCGTCCGGGGCGCCGGAGGCAAGCATTATCTTCTGCCCCTTTTGTACTTTGTTCATCAGTGCAGGGATAGGTCTTGCCGCAGAAGAGGTGTCTGCGGTATTCTGCTGTCCGGCAGTCAGTGCAGGCTGGATGACCTGCGGCTGTCTGGGTGGTCTGTTTTGCGGCTGCTGAGGTATGTTTTGCGATTGACCATATTGGGGCTGCGGTGATGGTCTGTTTTGCGGTTGACCATACTGCGGCTGTTGAGAAGGTCTGCCCTGCGATTGTCCACACTGCGGCTGTTGTGGTGGTCTGTTCTGTGGCTGTCCGCTTTGCGGCTGCCCATATTGAGGCTGGGAAAGATGGACTGCAGCAGGACTGCCGCCTACAGGGTTCTTGATCAGTGTCATAATATTGTTTTGGTTTTTCACGCTCTGCGGCTCTGGTATATTGATCGACAGAATGGAATTGCAATCCATTGTACCATTTGTTTTCATAGCTGCATTTATCATAATTTCCTCCATCTGCTGGTTCGAGCGTCTCGAAATCTCACTCATTTTTCGAAAGTCTGCAATCTTCAAACAAGCTCTGACGCTCATTATATCACAACCAACATATTCTTACATTAAAAAAACATTAAAAATCCTTCGTTCTGGAAAAGCAGCACGCTGCGACGCTTTCTTTTGGCCAGTCATCTGTAAGAAGATTTAATCTCCCGCAAATTGTGACGCACGTCAGGCAGAACGCAATTTTCAAACCCATCATGATATTTCAAAATTGTAAGTTTATTTTAATGGAAAAGTCCTTTCTACAATTTCAATATCATTATAATCTATTTTTAACACGACTTTACAATTTTATAAATGATAACTTCGTTGCTGAATTAACTGTTTTGAGGCATTAACTACTACATTTGATTTTATATGGGTTTCGATACTTTCCACGAAATTGGCATAAAATACCTGTTCCCGGATCAGGCCACTAAGACCAAAACGAAATTCCTGTACGCTTTCGGTACGGTATTTTGAAAATGCTTCATCCTGATAGGGCAGTATTTTCATGGCACAGTATGTGATGTTGATCAGGTTAACCAGCATTTCAATACCTTTTCGGCTGCGCACCATGTAGCTGCATAGTGACCAGAATGTTTTCTGTTCGTAGTAACTAACCTCTATGTTCCACCTGAATACATATAAAAGAATGGGAATGTACTGCATTCGGTTGCTTCCGGTCTGGTTTAACGGGGATTTTTCCTGATACGCACAGAAGATCTCAAGCTGTTCTGGAAAGATCGTGCTGAAAAACAGGCGTCTGGTGCTGGAATCCTTTGCCGGGGATGTCACATAGGCCATGACTTTCCTGTGTCCAAAGATATTCGTGAAAACCCGGCGCACAGCCATATAGTAGTCACCAATTTTTTCATCTGACAGTGTGAAATCTTCCTGAATGGACAGTTTTCTTCCGTGTATGGCTGGTCTGCCCTTTTTCCCGGTCGGCTCAGGTGCCAGGTCATAAATGACAGAATCAGCCCTGGCATTGCCGATAAGGTCAAGGTTTTCATATTCATCCACAAGACATACCAGATCTTTTTTAACATACCAGCTGTCGCACAGGATGATTACATTTTTCTTTTTGGTGAATGCAGGCATGATCTGCCGCACCATGGATGCAGCAAGTTCCAGTTTTGATTCCTTTTTCTGCCACATCCGGTATCCGAGAGGGACGGAAACATAACGAATCCGGTTCTGGTTCCACACAGGCACGCAAAGCATTACACTTACAAAACAATGTCCGTTGAGATAGTTCGATCCGTTGTGTGCCGCATGATCAAAGAGTTTTGACACATCCTCAAAATTCTTTCCTGATTTTGGAACGATGGTGTCATCAATGCATAGAAAAACAGGCTGTGAACCTAGATTTTCAGGTATAAGATTCAAGGCAATGCCTGCAGTGATATTCATAAAGCTGCTATAGTCTATATTGGCGTAAGAGCAAACGTAATAAAAGGTATTCAACGGTTTATCCGTAATTTTGGACAGGAAATGTCTGTAAAGGAAACGGATAGAATCAGCTGATTCCAAAGCGAGCACGGCAAGCAGGAAGAGGAACAGGTTTTCAGCAGTGGGTGCATAAACAGCAACAAAATAAACAGAAAAATATTTATAAAGTCTACCAATTATGTTGTATTCATTGTATAATAAGTTTAACGTACAGGGTCACTCTCTTTCGTAAGGATTTGTTTGCAAACTTATTATACTACGAAATGGGCCTTGTGCGTTATTTTATTTTCAAAAGTTGTAAAGTGGTGTACATTGTTTGAAATCCAGTAAAATCAAGGATTTATGCGTAGGCACAATTTTTCATAGGGAACTACGGATAAATTGTTATGTAAAAAAATTTTTTAAAGAGAGCATAGAATAGTTCTGTAAATAGAAGGATTATGTATGCTCTTTTTTACATTCACTTTATAAACATTTCGCAAAAAAAATTATTATTTTATCCTATACAATATTACTAGCAGGTACATATTGGTTTTTGTTCTACATATGAAGGAGGTACATATTATGGCAGTATGCGAAAATAAGAAAACTGTGGATTATGAGGTATATGAAAGTTGTTACGGGTATGTCAACAGCAGATGTGGACATGGGATATTTCTCGAACTGGATAACGGTCAAAGAGCATTTGCATACAAGTTTTGGAGTTTGAGATCAGGAAGTAAAGTGTTATGTACAATATTGCGGAAACCAACAAATGACAAACTTACACTAGTAGGGATAGATTCCGTAGTTGAATATGCAGCTTAAGTATATGGAATGATAAATCAGTGCTATGGACTACGCCTTGTTGCGCAGTCCATAATCAAATATACAGCCGCAGTAATGAAATGTATTATTAAAGATAATTAAAAAATAAAATTTTAGAATGCTATGATTGTGGTGTGGCGGAAATATGATTTGCATTCACAAAGAGAAGATAACAGAGTTTGGCAACTTGTAGGTAACACAAGACTAGGAGGAAATAATATGAAGACAAGAATGAGGAAGATATTGTTATTATTACTGTTTTTAACATTTGTAATATGCAATATGGAAGGGTGCGGAACAACAAATAATAATACTGCTGAAAATCCACTGAATCTTGTTATTGTTGGAGCAACAATTCGAGCCAATCAGCCTATTTTCAATGATTCAAAAATAAGAGAAGAAATTATGACAGCATGTTTAACTTGCGGAACAGTTACGCTTATTGCGGTGGACGGAGAACCATATCTTGTAGCGACTGTGGACATTCCTAATGCAAAATCCGGAATGAGCTCGTCCAAATACAAACAGATCGCTGAAAACCAGACAAACCAAATTATGATGTTAATGGAACAAAACAAAGCAGTTACTGATGAGGCGGATTTATTATCAGCGTTGCAACTTGCATCAAGAGAACTAAATGCGCATGATGGCAATAAAAAGCTTATTATCGCGGATTCAGGAATTTCGACAAAGGGTTATATCAATTTAACATCATTTGAATTTTTGGATATTAACTCAGTAATACAAAACCTGAAAACGGAACAGGCATTGCCTGATTTGTCTTCTTGTGAAATTTTGTGGATAGGTCTTGCCGATGTGGCAGGAGGGCAGCCTAAATTATTACAAAAAGACAGGAATTATTTACAGGAGCTTTGGACTGGCATATTAACAGAATCGGGAGCGCAATTAACAATTCAAACAGATAATTCTGTTTGTCGGGAACCGGATGAAACATTGCCTAATGTGCACATAGTGTCTGTTTCTCAGCCAGTATCAGTATTGGCCCAAAAGGATATAAATGTACAAGAAATATTTAAAGAAGAAAAAGCGATAGTGTTTGATGATCAAACTCTTAATTTTAAGCCAGGTACGGATGAATTATTATCAGACGAGCGGGATGTAAAGAGTTTGCTTGAACCAATTGCAGAATATTTGAAGTCAGATAAATCAAATAGTATTGTTTTGCTGGGTACAACAGCAAGCGCCGGAGCGGATAGTGATTTGCTTTTGCTCAGCACGAGCCGTTGTAATACGTTAAAAAAATTATTAATTTCCTGTGGAGGAGTAGATTCCAGTCAGATTGAAATATATGGGTTGGGATACAAAAAAGCTCATTTATATGGACTGACAATAGTAGATACCGATGAAAACGGCAATTTTGTTGAAGAACGGGGAAAACAGAACAGACAGGTGTTGATTACATACAGTGGCAGTGAATTGGCACAGAAGATATTAAATACGGAGAATTTGTGTGAGGGAGGAAAAGGTCAATGAAAAAAAGGAAAAAAAACAATTGTTCTTTTGACAAAAAAAGAGTGCGAATGAAGGGGCAGAGGATTCCAAGGTGGTATGTACGATTTCTGGGAAGGTATCACAGAAAGCATAAACTGATTGTTGATATCGATGAACAGGTAATGTCACCATATACATTATGTTTGCAGAAATATTTTGGGCAGTATTGTGCACAAATATATGATATAACAGCAAAAATTCTCATGGAATATAGAAAACGCGAAAATGAGCTGAAAAATAAGATAGACTTTATCAATGAAAAAATGGAAGCATATGCGGCTGCATTAAAAACAGACTCATTGAATGCGGCTGAAACTAAGCGTTATAATGAGAATCTTTATAGGCAAATGAATATGTTTAAAGAGGAATGCGAATGTCTGAAACTTGAGCTGGAAGAAGTCAGACAGGAAATCAGGACTTCTCTGCTTGAAACGGAAGAAATGAAGTATGCAAAGAAAATGGATACAGAAGTGTTACTGTTGAATTATGTGCAGGGAGCAAAGTGTTTTCACGAATCAAATCCTCCACGGATGCAGGATGATAATGTTTCGTTGGAATTATATAGATATTATTGTAATGACATTGATTTGAAGGAGGCAGGACAATATGTGGCGCAGTCTATTTAAGAAAAAGCAAGGGTCGGGACGCATTGCGGTAGAGGAAACACATACAATGCCAATTATATATAGAACGTCCCAGGCAGGGGCAAGACCAGTAGATTATGAGTTATCCAGAAATATGAAAAGAATACTAAATCAGATGGAGCATGACATTGATAAAATGATTGATGAAGGCGTCATTGATTATTATACGGATCTGAGTATATTTGACAGTTTGATTGATTCTTATTATCAATTATTGATAAATGATGTCGAACGTCAAGGATTAAGGCACAAAATGGCAATTCATTCAATTGTAGGGGAAATTCAAATTGCATTAAAGGAGCGTAGGGAGATTAAAACAGTAGGGTGTGATTTGATGTCGAATATGGAGGCATTTAAGCAAATAGAGGAGGAAAAAGAGTATGAGAATGTTAAATAGATTTTTGGGCAAAAAGAAAGAAGAGTATCATTATCTGCCAGAAGTTTTTCAGGCAGCAGTAAAAAGCTATGGATTGGATAACAAAGAGAGTGGATTTAAAATATTTCCAAATGCACCAATGGCAAAAATATTAATTATTTTCTTTATTGTTATTGATTTCAGCTTTATAAAGCAGCTTGCGGATTGTTATTTTGCGGAAACATGGTGGAAAACACTTGCCAGTGCGTTGGTGGTGGCAACTCTTATGGATATCATTCCATCGATTATAGCAGAGCTTGCGAAGATGAAATGCAAACGATGGAATACGTATATTGAAATTGTTGTTGCAACAATAGCATTATTGAGTGTATTCATTGTAGTATTTGCAGTGCGCTGGTATTCACAGGACATCATTTATGAAACTGCATCCACACAGCTTCAGATTGTGTCGGCGTTTACGCCTGAAGTGGATCATGCAGAGTCTGATATTGCAGGGCGCACAGCAATGACCATATTGTTTGGGTTGATTCCTTTAGTAACCAGCATCATATCATTTTTTATCAGTTATTATGACAATGCTTCTGCGAGTCAAGACAGCAGTTCTAAAAAAATACAGTATCTTTTGCTCAAGGCACAGCTTATTAATATTGGAGGCAGTATTGAAGAACTTGAGAATGAAAAAATGAGAGATATTCAGTGTTATGATGATACTAATAAAGCCCTAATGCTGGACGATTTGAATCAATATAAGAAGATAAGCCGTGAAAAAGCAAGGATAAAGGCAGAGTTAAAAAGAAAAATTCCGGAAGTTCTGAATTTTGTTGTTCCGGGCACAAAAGGAGTGTGAGTTATGAAGTCAATATTGAACAGACAATCTGAAATACAAGGAAATCGGGAACAAAGTACTTTATTAAAACGAAATGATGTCATTCTGGCAGAAAACCAGTACTATAGCATGGATGATTATAGGACCCGTTGTAATAATAATGTGATCGTAGTTGGTGCACCGGGATGCGGAAAGACGACAGGAATTGTAGAACCCAATATATTACAGGCATATGGAAGCTATATTGTCTCAGATCCAAAAGGAAGGCTGTATCGGAAATACGCCAATTATCTTAAAAAGAAAGGATACAATGTGCATGTCTTAGATATGACGCAGCCGGACCGCAGTTCACATTACAATCCGTTTTATTTTCTGCACACAACACAGGATGCAGTACGGATGGCGTATGCCATTTCCTATCAGAAGAATATGGTCTCAAGGGAAGATCCGTTTTGGGATCAGGCATCGACCCTGTTGATCAGTTCATTGATCGACTATCTGAAAAAGTACTGTGCACCTAAATATCATACGCTGCACAATCTGGCTTTACTAATATCCATGTGTTATGTAAGCGATACCACACAAAAAAGTACTGTGGATACCATGATGGAAGAATTGGGAGAAACAGAGCCGGATTGTTTTGCAGTAAACCAGTACAAGAAATTCAGGTCTTCCCCAGCAAAAACACTGCAGTCCATTCTGATTACGGCAGATACTAAGATGGCGGGACTGGATATGCCCGAATTGAATAAGATGACAGGTAGCTGCGATATTGATTTTAAACATATGGGCAATAAGGCGACAGCGGTTTTTGTGGTGATTAGCGATACGGACAGATCTATGGACAGTATTGCAAACCTGTTTTTTACACAGGCATTTCAGGAATTATGTAGTTATGCAGATAAAGAATGTACGGATGGCAGACTTCCGGTTCCGGTTAGGTTTATTATGGATGATTTTGCCACCAATATATGTATCGATGAATATCCGAGGATTGCGTCCTGCATTCGGTCGAGGGGAATCTCCAGCATGATTATTTTACAGAGTGAAGGACAACTGAGAGGAGCATACGCGAATGAGGCAGAAACAATCCTGGCGAGTGCGGACACATATGTGTATATGGGAGGAAATGATATAGAAACTGCAAAGTCCGTTGCGGTGCGGGCAGACCTTCCTGTTCAGGATATTCTGGCACAACCAATTGGATATACCCGTATTTTTCGCAGGGGAAGCAGGGCGGTTTATGCTAGAAATTTTGACTTAGAACTGCACAAAGATATGTTTCATGCGCGTGAGAACAGTTTAGTGGAAAAACTTAATTTTCTTTGTAGAAGTTAAAAATATTTTCAATAGTTTATCGCAATATTACATTTAGAAAAGGGGTATGAAAAGATGATGAATGTTGAGGTAAGATCGGCAAATGGAATTACATTGGTTCCGTTGGAAACAAAGCTATTGGAACATAGGAAAATATTTATTGAAGGAGAGATTACTGAAAAGGTGGCTTGCGAGTTTGCAGGAAAAGTAATGCTACTTGTGAATGATGACAGCGAAAAATCAATTGATGTTCTGATTCATTCGCATGGTGGCGAGATTAGTGCGGGATTGATGATCTATGACATTATGCAGTCCTGTGAGACACCAATACGGATGTACTGTCTTGGCAAGGCTTACAGTATGGCGGCTGTGTTGTTTGCATCGGGACGTTTTGGCAGATATATGCTGCCCAACAGTGAAATTATGCTACATGAGCCGACGCTTGGGAACCGGGTAGGTGGAAACAGTTCCACAATAAAGAGCATCTCGGAAAGCTTGATGGAAACCACTCAGAAAATAAACAGGATTCTGGCGAGACATACAGGGAAGACGGAACGCGAGATTGAAGTGACGTCAGCGTATGACCATTATTTTTCATGCGAGGAAAGTATTGCATTTGGTCTGGCTGACAAGGCAGTGGGGATTATGGAAATCTTAAATGGGAATATCATAAACTGAAATTATATTTTTTATCTAGGGTGTTGACATAGATTTATATTTTGTGATAAAAATTATATAAGATATGCGTGGCACAAATATCGAACATAGCAGAACAAAATATGTCTAAATTGTGAAGAATACAAAAATAGTATTGAAACACGTAATTTTCAGAATATTCTGTGAATTACACGCAAAAATGCCCCTTGGAAGCCTTTAAAATCAAGGCTTCTAGAATGACAGGGTAGAAATGAAAGCAGCTCCGGATGGAGCATTGACACTCTGCCAAAAATGTCTGTCCATGCCATAGTTATTCCTGTAGAAATGAAAGCAGCTCCGGATGGAGCATTGACACAGCAATTTGTACACCCATCATACTGTCAAATGCCGTAGAAATGAAAGCAGCTCCGGATGGAGCATTGACACCACATTTTTCTGAGCCGTTTATATTTGGCTTCGATTGGCGTCGCCTTTGGCTCTGTGTCATCGTCGGCGCCATCCACATCGGGTAGAAATGAAAGCAGCTCCGGATGGAGCATTGACACGAAGATTAATTCTTCAGGATTCATACCTGCTTTTCGTAGAAATGAAAGCAGCTCCAGATGGAGCATTGACACAAGGAGTGTTAACGAATAATAGATTTCTTTCTGTAGAAATGAAAGCAGCTCCGGATGGAGCATTGACACAATCTTGCGTCTTGTGTTAAAATAATGTTTTTTTCCGTAGAAATGAAAGTAGCTCCGGATGGAGCATTGACACAATATTCTCTGAATCTAAATCCCGCAAGACCAACTTGTGTAGAAATGAAAGTAGCTCCGGATGGAGCATTGACACAATCGAAAATCCTTTTCAGGAGTTTCGGTTACTAAAGTAGAAATGAAAGCAGCCTTAGGTGGAATATTCGTATGTTTGTTCCGCTTGAAACTGCTTTCTTTCTGTTTGAAGTAAAACAAAGAAAAGAAACCCCTACAGGGATAATTGATTAATTGCATTATTCAGAAGTCAGGAGGATTCATAAGGCAACAAAATATCAGAATAAAAAAGGCAGATATGTGCGTATTTCAAGTGTACATATGTGCCTTTTTGAATTGAATTTTATAGGGAAAAAATAAAAATATTCTTTGTTATAGTACTTTAAAGATACAGTAGACATCTGATATATTTAAATGCTTTGAGAATGGTTATGAAAAAGTATTACACAGAAGATTAAAAAAATAAAATTATAGAATGCTATGCTAGCGGTGTGGGGGTAATATAATTTGTTTTCATAAAAAGATAGTCACAGAGTTGATATCTTACATGCAATACAGGATTAAGAAAAAATAAAATTTTTCAGGGTTATTATAAAAATGTGGTTAGGGAAAGGAGGACTTAAGCGTATAAGCACATGGTAGGGAGGTGATCAGGCGCATCAGTAATCTGCAGGGGAGGTGATGATTCATTTAAGAATACTGTATATGATGAGACTGTATGGTTGTTGTTTCCGTTTAGGAAGGGAGAATACACGTATGAAAAAAATAAGCAGAAAAGTAAATAGGGCTTTAGCGGTTATGTTAGCGGTTTTGATGATTTCCTCTATGTTTGGCGGAGGAGTACAAAAGGTGAAGGCGGCGGAAGGCAAGGTTATTTATAGAACACACGTCCAAGACTACGGCTGGCTGGGCTGGACGGACGGAATATCCGGAACTGAGGGAGAAGGGCGTAGGATAGAAGCGGTGGAAATTAGGCTGGAAGGCGTGTCAGGTAACGTGGCATATAAGACGCATGTGCAGGATTACGGTTGGATTGGAGAGGTGCGCAATGGTCAGACAAGTGGGACGGTGGGAGAGTCACGCCGGGTTGAGAGCATCCAGATCTGGCTTGAAGGTGAGGCTGCGAATGCATACAGTATACAGTACCGGGTGCATCAGCAGAATGCCGGTTGGGAGGATTGGGTGTCTGACGGAATGTCCGCTGGATACGAAGGACAGTCTTTACAACTAGAGGCAATAGAGATCCGTCTGGTTTCCAAAAATGGGAACGCATCAGATAGCGGACAGGACGAAACACTGAAGTATTTTCAGAGTAATGTTGGCAACCGTATCGCATACTTAGAGGGATATAACACATACTTAGATGGATTTAACGGAATCCCCGGGCAATGCGTCTGGTATGTGCGCAACAGAGGAAATGAGCGGTTGGGAAGCCAGGGACTGACCGGAATAAGCGGAAACGCAAAAACATGGTTCACGGCAGCTCAGAGTAAAGGAATAGGAACTGGTGATACACCAAGGGCGAATGCCATAGCGTGTTGGTCAGGAGGTTCATATGGTCATGTGGCATATCTTGAATATTATGATCAGAACACAAATACCGTGTATTTTACGGAAGCAAATTTCGGAGGAAACGGAACAGAAGATGGCGTGTTGAAAGCAATGAACCTTGGCGATTTTAAGAACCGGAAAAACGGGTGGCAGGGCTTTATTTATCTTCAATAGAAACAATCTCTGTGAAGTATGAAGCATCAAAGTTACTAAAGTAGGCATATGTCAGCAGGAAAGGAGGGCGCTGACATATGTTTTTTGTACTTAATGACGAAAAAATCCTTGTTCTTCCTACTATTATTTGTTATAGTTGAATTGTAGCAGTACAGAATGCGATTTAGAGAGAATACTCAAATAGAAAACAGACTGCCAATATTTGGATTTTGACTGGATGCATTTGGAATGTTTTTATGGTTTCAGTAATAAATAGCATATCGAGATTTTGCGAATGTAAGAATCATATGGGGGCAGAACAAGAACCTGTAAAAATGAAATAACATACATTGTAGTTGACGGGAGGCAGATGATGAAGATATCGAAACAAAATCACAGATCATTTAGTGTGAGCAACACAAAAAAAGAAAGGGAGACAATTAAGGGGCATGTGTACCCCAATCCCATTCCTGACAGGTATAATGAAGAAAAGACAGAAGATATTGTGAGTAGTGCAATAGGACGGATTAAGAGAAGCAAGCTCTACTCTATTTTCAGCCCCTGTCCGGAAGATGCGAACGAGCAGGAAAAACTTGCTTATGGCAGGATAGAGAGTAATGCGAAAGAGATTGTCGATTTACTGGCAGCGAGGTATGATAACATTGAAGTTGAGAAAAGACTAAACGCCAAAGTTAATGCATTAAAGGGAAATCACTTTCGTAGCGTGAACCGTGTCAAGGAGTCATCAGTAAAGGGTTATGTCAATTTTTGCGTGGATAATTGTCTGAAGAACAGTCTTCGAAAAGTGATATATGTAAAACAGGATGATGGTAGTGACATCGAATATTATCTTCCGGATTTAATCAAAGAGCTGCTGATGATTACTTGTGTGGAGTGTAATGATGATGTTTATTTGGAGAGAATCAGAGCATATCAGAATGATAAACTCGTTTTGGTCGTAAAATGTCTTGATGAAGATGTGAATAAAAAAGAGCAGTCAAAGCAAATTGTAGATTCCATTGACAACCAGAATGTCAAAGTGCAGGTATTTGACAATGGAAACGGAAAGATTTTAAAGCTCTCGGGTGCAGAGAAAAAACATGCCCCGCTTTTTAGGTTTATGGCGTCATACGCTGCTGTGGATATCCGGGACAAAAATCTTATGCTGGCGAAATTAAGAAGTTATATCACGCTGTTTATAGCCGGCTATTCAACATATGAAGAGGAAGCAGAGATTATTGAGTGTTATAAAAATCAAGACGGTAAACTGATAGTGCCGCGTATTCAGTATATTGCAGAGCTGCCTGAAAATTCCGCTGTCTTTAGTGAGAAAGCTGGCAGCATTATTTCCGAACTCTACCAGTTTGAAGCTGAGAAGGATAAAACTGTTCAATATTCTGACGGGAATGCGGCAAAGGATGAACCAATCAGGAAAAAAAGTAAAATCAGCCTGCGCAATGCATATATAAAAGAGGTAAAGAATCAGTTATGTAAGAATTTTAGAAAAGCCAAAGAAGAGTTGGGTGATGGCGATTCCGATGGTAAGTACTGGGTGACATATATTCGTGATGAGGCGGAAAAAATACTCTGCGGTAAGAATATCAATAACAAAAAGATTGGACAGGCTTATCTGATTACTTCTATATGGAAGAATATGGTGGCTTACATAGGTACAAAATACATCGACATGGGCAAGGCGGTGTACCATTTTGCAATGCCTGAGAATATGATGGATCTGAAAAATGATAGAGTTTTTGGAGAAGTCAGGAAAGAATATGAGTCGGGAATAACAAGTTTTGATTATGAGATGCTCAGGGCATCTGAGATGATACAGCGGGATGTTGCCGTGTACCTTACTTTTGCAATCAATAATTTTGCTCGCAATACAGTTATCCCAGGATATAGGGATAAAGAAGGGAATGAGGACATACTGACGAAAGGGACAAAGGAAAAAAAAGAAAAAAAGAAAAAAGAGAAAAATGAGAGTATTACTGAAAATGAACTATACAAGGATATGAAAAGGCGGTATCTGCAGTTCTTTGGCGGGCAGAGTAAATGGGAACATTCTGCTGTAAAGCAAGAGACTACTAAAGAGTTTGACCTTTTTGAAATTACGAAGGAGCTTTTGTATAATTTGCGGAATGAGAATTTCCATTATACCGGAAAAAGGACAGAAGCTTTTACAAACATTGATATCATACAGGGAATGTTTGAATATGAAATCAGTAAGAGCGGAAGCAGCCTCAGAAAGAAATATTATTCCAATAATGTCTTGATGTTTTATGCGGAAGAGAATGTAACCGGTCTTATGGATAGTCTGTATAACGGGTCGAAATACATACCTGCGCAGATTCCTTCTTTTGCCAATATTCTCTCTCGGGAAAAAGTGGAACAGTTTCTGGAAGGATATGTTGACAAAGGCGGGATTGGAAACCTTACAGATAAAAAAATGTACTATAATTCCATATACTTTGTGCTGAAAGAGATTTATTATTATGGTTTCTTGAAGCAGAATGATTTGGCAGAAAGATTTAAAGCTGCAATGGGTGAATATAAGACGAATCATGATGAAAAGTGGAACTGGGAAGCGTATAGGCATTTTATGATACGTGTGGATGAAATCTTACAAAACAAAGCGGCAAGTACAGTTTTCCATGAACTATGCCAGAGATTAATAACAGATTTTGAACAGCAGAACCATAATTATAAAGTGCGCACGTCAAGGACGAGTGAAAAAGATATTTATCAGCATTATAAGATACTGCTTTATCTTGGAATCCGAAATGCATTTAAGGAGTATCTGACATCTTATGTGAATGATAAAAATATTGCTGTTTATGATTTTTTAAAGGAACCAGTATATGACAATGAGCGTTTTCAGGCAGTTTGTGAAAATGAATTTTGCAATGAGTGGAAGGGATGTCATTTATATGACGGATTTTCTAAGTTGAAAGAGGACAGCTATCTTTTGTCATGGTATGTGGCGGCGCATTTTACAGATGCAAAACAAGTCAATCATCTGATGGGGGACTTTAAGAAGCATATTTCGTTTACGGAGGACATCATCAGACGGCGGGAATTTCTGACAGGTAAGCAGATGGACAAAACTGTTCTTGCCAGCCTTGCCAGAAAAAATGACCAGTACAAACAAATCGTGTCAATGCTTGAGTTCGTCCAAGGACAGACCAATGTATTTTCCAATAAGATTAAAGATTATTTTGAAGACGAAGGCGATGAATATGAAAATGTTCTCGCAAATTACGTAGATTTTGGCGACAGTAAGAGTGGAAACAGCACATTACATGATTTCTGTAACAAGAACGTTGACAAAGGAAGCCCGACTGGAACGGTTGGTCTGTTTTATGATCAAGAGAAGCAAATATTAAACAGGAATGTCGTAATGGCGTCTATGTTTGGGAGCCATGACATTCTTGCCCCGAATATCAAAAAGATAACCTATGGGGAAATCTGTGATTATTATGCCCAGATGGATGCCCTGAAAGAGGTTTTTGAACGAAACTATTGCAAGACAGAGGATGAACTGGTCGCGCTTCGGGCGTACCAGAATGAAAAGAACCGGGTAGAACTGACGGATATCCTGATATATTCCGAGATTGTGAATGAATGTCTCTCAAAACTGATTGGCTGGACTTATCTCAGGGAGCGCGACCTGATGTACTTTCAACTGGGTGTGCAGTATATCAGGCTGTATCACACGCAAAGCGTGGGGAAGGAGGAAAACTGGACGCGGAAGCTTTCCGCAGAGGGAGTTTCCATTCAGAACGGAGCCATTCTTTATGAAATCGTGGCAATGAATGATTATAATATGCCGTTTTTTTATAAAAAGGACAAAAAGGTTGGGCGGATGACATCTGTCACAATAAGTGGGAAGGTGATGCCGTTTGTACATACTTATGGTGAAGATGTATATGCGAAAGGATTGGAGTTTTTCGAAAAATATCATAAGGATTATGATGATGTGGTAGAGTTTCGGAACTACATTGACCATTTTAAGTATTTTGCCACGACAAAGAGAAGTATCCTTGATTTGTACAGCGATGCTTATGACAGACTGTTTGACTATAGTCCTAATTTCAGGAAGAGTGTTACCTATGTGCTTGAAAATATTTTGCTCAGGTACTTTGCAATAGGGCATATCAGGGTGACACAAGTTGAGAATGCGTATTGTTATAAGAAGCCACCTATAGCTCGCAAAGCAGCAAAGTTGGAATGGAAGCCTTTCAAAAACGGACTGCTGATATCTGACAAAATGACATTTTCGTATAAACAGGAAGATGAGGAAACAGGTAAAGCCAAAAAAGTGAATGTCACTGTGTACGCAAGAAGTAAATTATTTATGGAACAGCTTGCAGCAATCCTTCAATATCACAAATAGGCTTGTTGAAAAGAAGGATAACTTCGGAGATTTATTTTCGAAGTTATCTCCAAGTAAGTACGTGCGAATTTCTATAGTTGATGTTATTGGTATATTTTTTGTGATAAATAAAACTATTTTTTATCTAGGATGTTGACATAGATTTATGTTTTGTGAAAAAATTATATAAGATATGTGCGATACAAATATCGAACATAGCAGAACAAAATATGTCTAAATTGTGAAGAACACTAAAATAGTATTGAAAAACGTAATTTTCAGAATATTCTGTGAATTACTTGCAAAAATGCCCTCTGTAAGCCGTTAAAATTAAGGCTTTCAGAATGACAGGGTAGAAATGAAAGCAGCTCCGGATGGAGCATTGATACAGTTCCCGTCTTGCTTTTTCGTTTATTTTCATATTAGGTAGAAATGAAAGCAGCTCCGGATGGAGCATTGATACCTCAAAATATTCTCTTACACAGTTTGAGAACATGGATGTAGAAATGAAAGCAGCTCCGGATGGAGCATTGATACTAATTTGCAATAGAGCAGTTGCTTCTTTCGTGTTAATGTAGAAATGAAAGCAGCTCCGTATGGAGCATTGATACAGCAGATCTCATTGTGAAGTCAGTATACATACTGTCGGTAGAAATGAAAGCAGCTCCGGATGGAGCATTGATACAAACATATGACGAGCATCATTTCCGAAGTTGGTTCGTAGAAATGAAAGCAGCTCCGGATGGAGCATTGATACAAAATCAGTTTAAATTCATACACAAGTCCACACCACGGTAGAAATGAAAGCAGCTCCGGATGGAGCATTGATACATGAGTCGTCTGACTTTGACTTGGCTGAGATGTTACCGTAGAAATGAAAGCAGCTTCGGATGAAGCATTGATACTGATACATGAATAAGTAGTTTCCGTCAAGGCGATATGTAGAAATGAAAGCAGCTCTAGATGGAGCATTAACACTAATAACGGTCAAAGTGTACTCTGTTTTTTAGCGTAGAAATGAAAGCAGTTTGGGATGGAATATTTATGTGTTTTTTTATCTGAAACTGCTTTCTTTCCCTTAACAGGGAAAACTGATTAATTGCAATATTCAGAAGTTAGAAGTGTTTATAGGACAATAAAATATCAGAATAAAAGGCAGATATGTGTGTATTTCAAATACATGTATTTGCCTTTTTGAATTGAATTTTACATAGAATAAAAAATAAAATTAATCTCTGCTAAAGTAATATAAAGAAACATTAGGCATCTAATATATTTAAATACATTTAGGAGGATTGATATATGGATACGGAACTAGTAGCAAATGAACAGTGGCGTGCATATTCTGCCCTAGCAACAGGCATGCACCATGAAAAAGAGGAATTATTGTGCCAGGACAGGGTGTGCTACCGTGTGTCAGAAACGGGACGAATTATTGCTTTGGCAGATGGAATCAGCCAGGAGGATCTTAATATCATTGGAGTGGAAAAAGTATTGGAAAAACTTTGTACACTATTTCTAAGGCAAGATATTGATATTATAAATGGAACAAAAGATGACATAAAGCGGGTGGTAGCCATGACTGTGCAGAGAGAGATCGAACGGCTTGCGAAGGAATATAATGTAAATGTATCTGTGTTTGCATCTACATTGCTGTTGTTTTATATAGATATACAGAATAAATACTATTGTGCAGTCCATCTGGGAGATGGTATAATCATATATAAACAGGGGAAGGAGTATGGGATACTGTCTTATCCGGAAAACGGACCGGCAAAAAACCAGACCTGTCTGACCACATCTCCGTATGCATATCAGTATCTGAAGGTGATGAGAGGTGCGGCGGACGGAATTTCGGAGGCGGGATTGTTGTCCGATGGAACTTATGAATTTCCGATATCGTTGCCCGATGCAGTCAGTGTTTTGAACAGGGTGGCAGAATCCCCCTATAATTTGGTACAAAAGATGGATGACCAGAGTGTTATCCTGTTGAGAAAGGAGCAGGTGTCATGAATGTCAACAGACAAAAGCAATTGTCAGAGATGTGGAAACACAATATGCAGGAGATTGATGATACGATGGTTTCCAGTGGAGAAACGAGATATTATGAGCGCATGAGAAGCGAGTGGACAAGGATGGTCGAGAAGCTCGGTGAACCATTTTCCATGGATGATTTAACCCAGATAAAGTTTACGCAGCGCAAATTCTGTAAGGAGCCCAACAGAACGTTTATTTTGAAGGAGATGATTACATATTTACAAAAGAAAGGATATATCAAAGCACAGGAAATGGAGCAGCTGAAGCGTGATGTCGCCATTATGCCAGACGAAATACACTTCCAGTCCAATCAAAGCAGGGACTTATTTACCAGGGTTGTTAAGAAAGTCCAGCAGGAATTTTCGGACAATAAGCTGCCAGAAGAGTTTCAGGACGAAGAGTATATCAGGGGGGTGTTTTATAAGTTAAATGAAAGAAAGTTGTTGGAATCCATGGCATTTGGGCTCAGTATGACCGTGGAGGATATAAATTTCTTTTTAATAAAAATTTTTCACAATAAAGGATTGGATGACAATATTCCTGATGAATTTTTGCTGTCTATTGTGCTCCAGGGTGAGCCGGCAGAGAATGTTTCACGCTACCAGCAGTTTATGGCATTGAAGAAATATTATGCTGTCATGGAAAGTGATCCTATGGAAATAAGATCAGATGAAACTGTTGATGTCCGGGGAATGCAATTGTTCCGAGGGGAACAGTGTACGGATGAAACCATCAATCCAGATTTGCGCAGGATATTGCAAGGGTATGACAGGCGGCATATGAGGATCAACCAATTGGTCAAAGAGTTTCAGGAGATTCCGGCATACCAATATGTTATCCGCTACCTGTTTAGCAAGATGGATTTCAGCGATATGGCGGTTGAGCCGGAGATGTTTTTTCAGGAGATCAGGCAAGACAGAATAGGGAAAGCAAGTTCAGGGCAGGAGGATTTTTCCGTGCTTGTCCACCGCGTTGATTTTTCGGATGGCAGGGCTCTGGATTCTAGGGAAGCGTTTCAAGAAATGGTTCAGAGGGTACAGGAAAGATTTAGAGGGTGCGGGCTTCCAGATGATTTTTGTGGGGAAAGCTATATTGAGGACCTGATTCTGAATCTGGATGAGAAAAAGCTGCTGGAGTCCATGGTTTTTGGATTGGACATGACAGTTGAGATAGTAAACATTTTCCTGACAAAGGTATTGAAACGCTCGGAACTTGATTATTATGCTCCTGAAGAATATCTGTTGGCAATCGTATTAAATAACAGCAAGTATGATGACAGGCTCCGATATCCCCAGTATATCAGTCTAAAAAAATATTATGAAGCCATGGAAGTTAATTTGGAAGAAAGCGTAATAGAGCCTGAAAATACCAGAAGTATTTTCGATGAGGCAGATATTAGTTTTGCAGAAAAAACAGAGTTATTTAAAGGTGCGGAGTGCACGGACGAAAGTATTCATCCCAAATTGAAAGAGATGTTGGCAAGGCATCATTTGATTAGGAAGAAGCTGCGCCAGGCAAAGAATGGTAAAACATTTGAATTTCGGACGGCAGACAAAGAGTTTTTTGACCTGATGGAAAAGGTACAGCGACGATATAGTGGGAAAATAAGCATGTATAAAGAGGTACAGGGCGAAATGGAGGATTCTGCGTTATTGAATCAACGAAAGTCAGCAGCCGGAATAGTGCGGATACAATATGAGCCTGACACAGAGATTAAATTGAAACGGGGTTGTAGGTTTTATGGATTGAGCCAAAAAGATCCTAAGAACCCCATTTGTTTTATACTGGATCAGGATGTGCTTTTGCCAGCCCGCAAAAGCATTAAACTGATATTGCCAGTCCGATCAATGACAGATAAGCCTGAGAAAGCAAAGAAAAAGGAATTTGTGGAAAATAAGGTTTTTCAGGTAAAGAATCATATTGAAGGCATTATATCCGCGAAGTCAGGCGATAAAAACAAACCGCATTATTATAAAGTAAGCGGGAAAAAGCCGGACAAGGGAACAATAGAGATAGAATGCAAGCCGGGAACAGTCATTGCAAAAGGCACACGTTTTACATATACTGAAAACGGTGACGTATATGAATATGAGAGTATTGAGGATGTGACTGCACATACTATTCATGATATAACAGTCTGCTGTAAGCTTCTTAATGAACATGGCAAGGTTGTGGACGACTGGGTACGGGCAACTGAATATTTTATGGAGATTGGAAAGCGGAAAACAACCAATACGAACAACAAAAGTACAGTTTATTATACGTTGGCAGAGACAAATACAGTATGCCATATGGAACCTGAGGTAGTTGGTGTTATAAAAGTATGGAATTCGAAGCCGATTAACTACGAACAGGAAAATGCAGCGGTTATAAATTATCAAACCGATAAGTTTCTGCCGTTTTACCAATATATGTATGGTGCATATAAGACGGATTATTTCGACCAGATATTTGATGAGGTTGACGGAAGTCTTTTTGGCGGGTGGTTTACTTCGACAGAAATTACTTATAGTACAATGAACGAAGAACAGTTCAGCAAAAAGAAGAGCAGTAAAAAGAGAAATGATATACTGACACTCATATTTTTAATATATGTGAGAGAATGTGAGCTGAATAATGAACTGCCAAAATATCATAGGTTTCGAAAACAAGTTAATGAGACGATGCAGAAATGCCGTCTGCAAAGGTTATATTTGGGAAATCCGTATGACTGTCTGTTGGTCTATTTTTTGGTGTATGATTCGCCGGTGGATGTACTGCGTGAGATCTGGGCAGTTGTAAAAAATACGAAAGGGACAAAGCGAAGGGAGGCTTAAAGAAATGGATATTAGGGAACCACTTTGGAAAGGTGCAATGCTGGGACTTGAGCCGAGAATGCCTGAGATGGACGGGCAGTCCCGGATAAAAATACTGCAGGGCGAACCGAATAACATCGTAATAGAGAAGCAGATTGGATGGGGAAGTACCAGTATTGTATATGAAGGCAGGATCAGCGGCGGGACGAGGGGCGGAACGCCTGTGATTGTAAAAGAGTTTTATCCGCAGCCGGAAAATGGTAATTTTTATGATGTTCACAGGGAGGCTGATGGAAAGCTACGGATATCAAAGTTTGCTGATGGAAACAGTTCCTACCAGAAAAGGAAAGATCAGTTCTTGAAGTGCGCTGAGAAACAAAGAGCGTTGTCTCATGATGAAAATGTACGCGAGATTATTGTGCACTATGAGGGATTTTACCAATACGGTGACAGCTATTATATATTAAGCCAGGCACACAGCGGCCATGTCCTTCAGTTCGAACAATTCCGCTTCCTGACAGATAAATTAGAGATCATGAAAGATGTGGCGGATATGATCAGTGTTCTGCACTGCAGTAACTATCTGTTCATGGATCTATGTCCCCAAAATCTGCTGTGGGTTAATGTGAGTGATGCCAGGCACCTGATGAAGCTGTTTGATGCAGACAGCATATTGGATTTAACGAATATTACGAATATCCAGCGGAGTGACTTTTATTTACCAGGCAGATATGATTCATATGATGCGCCGGAGATGCGTGAATTGTTGAATGAGCCTGCGGATGAATTTGAGACAATGAAAGGATATACCCTTAATACGGCCATGAACATTTATAATATGGGCATTCTGTTTTTTGAAATCCTATTTGAACGGCTGCCCCTGCAGGAAGAGCTGAATTTTGGCGATAATGCCGAAGTGGGGTTGGTTCGGGAATTTACCAACAGATATCAGAATAGTTTGTACGGATTGGAAGATGTCATCAGCCAAAACGTGATTCATATGCTAAAGACTGCATTATCCGAAAACCCTGAGAAAAGAATGACAGCGGGAAAACTGTCAGCGGCAGTGAAACACATTATGGAAAAAATAGAGAGCGTATCCGTGATTGCCCAGGCGCGTAGGGAAATAACAGAGGCGAGTCGGGCGCAGTTGTTAGAGACAATCGGCACAAAGACAAGAATTATTGCCTTTGACGAGTCAGGTCAGTTTGACAGCGCGAATCCTGAGATTTGTTTTATTGGAGGATTTACGGGGGATTTTCATGATGCCGATGCGGAGCGGAAAGCACTGGAGGAACTGCTGCGCGATGCCTGTGTACGGTTCAACAGGGAAAAGCTTATGGAATTGCCGATTGAAGTGCGTTATCCCGGCAGCCTGCATGGTTCAGGGAGTCCGTTTTTTAAGAAAAAACTTAAAGATGATAAGGCGTCAGCGCCGGAGCGGAAGCCGTTGGAAGGGAAGGAAAGAAACAAGTATTTTAAATTGGAAAAGGAATTTAAGAACGAATATCTTGAAAAGGCGGTGGTAGAATACCTTGAGCAAAAGAAGTATCGGTTGTTTGTGTTTATGAATATCCCGAAAGAAAATCGGGGCGATACTGACCCAAATATCAGCAGGTCGAACCTGACGGATATGGAGAGGGGATCGAACCTGTATGAGAGAATGGCGATACTGACGCTATATGATTATGTGTTTTCCACGGAGCATGATGTGGACAATTACCGCTTTGAGCTTCCCACAAGGACGCTTGACGCTGTGGGGGATGAGGATTTATATAGTGTGTATGCGAATAACAGGGGAGATGTGAAAAAAAGCATTACAAACACAAGTACCTATAAGACTGCAATGTCTGTGATGCTTTTTGAGAAAAACAAGGATATACAGAAGCTGGATACAAATTATGTGTTTAACGTCAGTCCGATCAACTATTTTGACGCCCGGAAGGAAACTACGCCGTTTTTGTATGCTGCAGATATTGTCTGCCGGTATATCAGAGAGCAGATTGAACTTGCAGACAGGGATGGCGCAGGCTGGAAGGCGGATAAAGATGGTTTCCTGGCGCATCTGCACGGGATAAGCAAGGCGGATATACACATATATGGCGCATGTGAGGATTTGTATAGAACGATGGTGGATAAAGTAAAACGGGTGGATATCGGGGAATATTACGCGCTCTGTTACGACTTGGAGCATACAGATGAGCCGTATCGGAAATTTTATATGGAATATTGGTTTCCAAGAGTGGAGCAGTTTCTTTCTGCCTGTTTGCAGACGGAGCAGTTTTCTGATCAGTTCAAAGACCGAATACCGGAGTACATCGCTTATATGGAAATGTTCATGGGGAAAAAAGATCTGCATTATGAAAAAGGGATGTATATTGCAGAGCACATGGAGAAATACATTTTATCATTAAGGAAGTATAATAACAGAAATGCTGCTCTGTTTGACATATATGATATCATACTGCGTGGATATAATCACCGGGGAGCCTTGGATCAGGTGAGGGAATATATTACAAAGTGCGAAACTTACAAAAACTATGTAGAGATGCCAAAATATATTGAGCATATTCCAAGGGTTATGCAGATGCATTTTAATTCATTGGATTATGAGGCTGCACTTGAAATTGGCAATAAGTTTGAAGAAGGAGCAAAAAAGCTAAAAAAGGCGTATGAATCGTTTTATAAAGTATCAAATGAATTTGTTCTTGAGGTGACAGGAGGAGAGGGAAATGTCTCGAAGCAGCTACCGATTCGTTTTGTAGGGAAGATATACAGCAGTATTGGTCAGGCATATGCCTTTATGGGAATAGGTTATTACAATAAAAGTAAAAACTATTTCGAAAAGGCACTGGCGGAATTTGATAATCACTCGGCAGATTACAGTATAACATTGAGCTATTATCTGCATCTGATGATAGCTAATAATAAGGAGAAAGCTTATAAGGAACATGCAGGAAGGTACTTTGAAAGCGATGACCTATATCAGCAGATGGATAATGCGTTGAAAGATGATTATAAATTGTTCGTATTTGTTAAGGCATTTAATGCTTTCTATGTGAGCGACAAGGCTAACTGGGATATTTTCGATGAACTGCTGAATCGGATCAAATTGTTAGACAGTCGTGATAAGGCGCACCCATGGGAATTAATATACAAAAATTTGTATGAATGCATTCTTAAGCAGCACAGAGATATGCTTGAGTACAGGGCTATTCGTGCAAATGCCCTAAGTTGTGTAAGGAATGCGGAGTATACAATTAAAATGATACAGATCCACTCCAAGTTTGTGTTTGCGGAATTGGAGAATAGAGAGAAATTTGAAGCGTGTGATTTGGAGGAGTTACTGGATGACGATGATATAGATCTGTGTGAAAAAGTGATAGGGAAAGTACGCGATATGACACCCACAGAGTTAAAGAAAGTGCTTGACGGTAAAATGAACTATTATATGTATAACTGATTAGAGATGATAGGATAAGGGCAGCATTGCAAAACAGAATGATTGTAAAACTATTACAGAATCGGAAAATAGGGAAGAAAGTATTCCTGTTTTCCGGTTTTTATTATGTACGCATTTTCGTAATTCTATCCAGCTAGAAATTAAAGTAGGGAACTACTTATCCCGTAACATTGCATCGTAAAAATTCCTAAATGATGCTATAGCATCATTTAGGAATTTTGCTTGGTATTGGCACGAAACAGGTAGTTTCATACTTCAATTTGCAAACTGATGTATTTTTAACAGGAACACAATTTAATAGAGAAAATAAAAATTTGATGATAAAGTGGCAATCAAAATGGAAAAAGTACAGATAATATATACATGGATTTTATGTAGTGTATCTGTTATAATGGACATGTTTCGTCATATGAGTAAGAATACAGATTAAGTAAGATAGAGATGACAGGGAGGAATGTATGGACTTTTTTAATTTGTTGACGATGGTGGGCGGTCTTGCGCTGTTTCTGTATGGAATGCACCTGCTCAGCGAGGGGCTGGAGAAGCTCTCTGGAGGACGCCTTGAGCGGATTTTGGAGAATCTGACAAACAACAGGATTAAGGCGGTGCTCCTGGGGGCGGGCGTGACAGCGGTGATCCAGTCTTCATCGGCGACCACGGTTATGGTTGTGGGCTTTGTCAATTCGGGCATTATGAAGCTCTCGCAGGCGATTGGGATTATCATGGGGGCAAATGTCGGGACGACAATCACCTCATGGCTGCTGAGTCTGACCGGAATCGAGAGCGACAATTTTTTCCTGCAGCTTGTCAAGCCCACATCGTTCTCGCCAGTGCTTGCTGTGATTGGCGTAATTTTTATCATTTTTTTGAAAAGCGGCAAAAAGCGGGATCTCGGTTCCATTTTAGTCGGTTTTGCCATCCTGATGACAGGGATGGATACAATGTCTTCGGCGATGAAGCCATTGAGCCAGGTTCCGTGGTTTACAGGGCTGTTTACGGCGTTTACCAACCCGCTGCTCGGACTGCTTGTGGGGGCGCTGATCACGGCGGTTATTCAGTCCTCATCGGCATCAGTCGGTATCCTGCAGGCGCTGTGCGCGAGCGGGAGCATCCATTATGCGGCGGCAGTGCCGATTATTCTCGGTCAGAATATCGGTACATGTGCCACAGCGATGATGTCCGGTGTCGGGGCAAGCAAAAATGCAAGACGCGCGTCCATCGTCCATCTCCTGTTTAATGTGATCGGAACGGTTATTTTTATGATTGCTTTCTATGCATTGAATGCTGTTTTTCATTTTGCATTTCTGCAGGATGCGGCTGACAGTGCAGGAATCGCGCTGGTGCACACCGGATTTAATGTGCTTGCGACTCTGGTGCTGCTTCCGTTTGCGGATTATCTGGAAAAATTGTCGCTCGTTCTCATCAAGCCTGACGAGGAGGAAGAACGGCAGGCGAAGGAAGCAGAGCTGTTTGCCAAGATGGATGAGCGCTTTTTGAACACGCCTTCCTTTGCGCTGGAACAGGCGAACTCCTATGTATTCAAAATGGCTGAGATTACCCAAAAATCCCTGGATAAGGCAATCGATAACCTGTTTGAATACGACAAGAAGTCTGCGGGGGAAGTCGAGCAGATGGAAAATCTCGTGGACCGCTACGACGACGAGATCAGCGGGTATCTGGTGAAGCTTTCGAGCAGAAATCTGAGTGAACCGGATTCGCGCAAGCTCAGCATGCTTCTGCATAGCGTGGGCGATTGGGAGCGCATATCGGATCATGCCATGAACCTGGCCGATTGCGCAAAGGAGATGAACAAGAAAGAGCAGTCCTTTTCTGAGAAGGCGACGGAGGAACTGAAAGTGTTCTCCCAGGCAGTCAGGGACATTGTCGGTGCATCCCTGGAGGTCTTTACCTCGGAGGACGAGGAGGCGGCAAAGTCCATCGAACCCTTTGAGGAGGCGATCGATACGCTGCAGAAAGAAATGAAGAAACGGCACATGAAGCGCCTCAGAAAAGGAAAGTGTACAGCGGAGATGGGCTTCGTCCTCTCGGATATCACCAATAATTTTGAGCGGATAGCGGATCACTGTTCGAATCTTGCGATTCATGTCATGCAGCTGCGCGCGGACGACACGCACGCACACGAGTATATTGATCAGATCGAGAAAGGCGAAGGGACAGAGTTTGACAGAGCCTTGAAGGAACATTTGAGACGCTACGAGCTTCCCGGAAAAGCGGCAAAACAATAAAAATACAGGAAAACGCATGAAATGTGCGTCAAATAAGACTGAAAATCGTGAATTATGACAACGAATTTTAGTAAATTGCACAAAATTATTTGTTATAACATATTTTTGTTGTGTTGGAAAAAAAATTAACTTATAATATATTCGTTGAGTTTAGCGCATTACAGTGTTGAAACAGCTATAGAAATTGATTCAGATTAGTATTATAAACCAAGGAGGATTAAAAATGTCTTATGTAGATGAGGTATTAGAGCTTGTAAAGAAAAAGAATGCAAGCGAGCCGGAGTTTATCCAGGCTGTGACAGAGGTTTTGAATTCACTGAGACCTGTTGTGGAGGCCAATGAGGAGCTTTACAGAAAGAACGCGATTCTGGAGAGAATCACAGAGCCGGACCGTCAGTTTATGTTCCGTGTTCCATGGGTAGATGACAAGGGACAGGTGCAGGTAAACAGAGGTTTCCGCGTGCAGTTCAACAATGCCATTGGACCTTACAAGGGAGGACTTCGTCTGCACCCTTCTGTCAATTTGGGTATCATCAAGTTCTTAGGGTTTGAGCAGATTTTCAAGAACTCCCTCACAAGCCTTCCGATTGGCGGCGGCAAGGGTGGTTCTGACTTTGACCCGAAGGGCAAGTCCGACAGAGAGATCATGGCATTCTGCCAGAGCTTTATGACAGAGCTTTCCAAGTATATTGGCGCGGATGTTGACGTTCCAGCTGGCGACATCGGAACAGGTGCGAGAGAGATCGGCTTCATGTTCGGCCAGTACAAGAGAATCAGGGGCACATTCGAGGGCGTTCTCACAGGCAAGGGGCTTACATATGGCGGTTCCTTGGCACGTACAGAGGCGACAGGCTACGGTCTTCTTTATCTGACAGAGGAACTGATAAAGTGTCATGGAGAGTCTATGGAAGGCAAGACCGTCGTTGTGTCAGGTGCAGGCAATGTTGCGATTTACGCGACACAGAAGGCACAGCAGATGGGCGCAAAGGTTGTCACATGCTCTGACTCCACAGGCTGGATTTACGATCCGGAAGGAATTGATGTAGCGCTTCTCAAGGAAGTGAAGGAAGTCAAAAGAGCAAGACTGACAGAGTACGCAGCGGCAAGACCAAGTGCAGAGTACCACGAAGTCAGCGCCTCAGACAGAAGCGGCGCGGGCGTATGGCAGATCAAGTGTGATATCGCGCTTCCATGTGCGACACAGAACGAGCTGCTGCTCGAAGATGCAAAGCAGCTGGTGGCAAACGGCTGCAAGTGTGTATGTGAGGGTGCTAACATGCCGACTACAATCGACGCGACAGAGTACCTGCAGCAGAACGGTGTATGGTTTGTCGGCGGCAAGGCTGCAAACGCAGGCGGTGTTGCGACTTCTGCACTGGAGATGTCCCAGAACAGCGAGAGACTGAGCTGGAGCTTCGAGGAAGTTGATGCGAAGTTAAAGAATATCATGGTAAACATCTACCACAATATTGATGACGCGGCAAAACGGTACGGCATGGAAGGCAACTATGTGGCTGGCGCGAATATCGCCGGTTTTGAGAAGGTTGTCAATGCAATGCTCGCACAGGGCGTCTGCTGATTGATGATAAAATAAAAGAACAGATGCGCGAAAACCGCCTGCAGATTATATTTGCAGGCGGTTTTCACGTGCCATTGTTCATACCCGTCTGAAGCGGGGCGCAGTAACATTTTTGCTTTTATGCACACTATTTCATTGAAACAGCAATGGCATGGGAGTCAATATGATGCAACTTTGATGCAATTTCGATACAATTTTGATGCACTTCACAGGTATAGTAATTATATAGTAAAGAAAGTAATAGGGGGATAGGGTATGGAAGCAAAACAAAAGAAAAACGTGCGGATTGGTATTTGGATTGGTGTGACCGCGGTTGTGGCTGGGGTTGCCCTTGTGCTGGTCGGATATCGATTTTACAACAATGTGGCACCGAAGGGATATCAGGATTATACTGTTCAGAAGGAGCAATATTATGTAGAGTACTCAGACCAATATGACTATTGGGATGTGGTCACTGTGGAGTATCCGGTTCTGTCAGGAATTAATGGGGAGCAGGTGGAGTCGGTGAACACATTATTATATGACACAGCGATGGAAAAGGTAAATTACTGGCATCTTTTTCCAGACGAGGAGGTCAAACAATTACAGGAAAACTATAAAATCTACAGCAGCGATGTACACTGTGAGGTTCCCTTTCACAGCCAGTATCTGATGAGCGTGCATTTTCAGGAAACATATGCGCCGATCTCTCCTGTCAACTATGTACATAAAACGCAGCGCAGCGTCAATGTCAATTTGATGACTGGCGAACAGTATACGCTCTCTGATATATTTGAGATCAATGATGACTTCATGGGGCTTTGGTGTGAGCAGGTGGAGTCGGAGGGAGCGTACGATGATCTGATTGTGAACGATGAGGATACTAGGGAGACATTTCTGATGTGGTTTCTGGATGAAGATGAAGAGACCGGAGAACATTACTGGCTCACGCCATTTTTTTATCTGGATGAGTACAAGAATTTTGTGATTGGTCTCTCCTATGACCCCAAACCTAACAAGGTGGTCAGTGTATTGCCAATAAATAATAGCTTTTATGCGTATTTTGAGAGCTCAGATCTGATGCCTTATCGGACAGACTCGGAATTTTGGGATTGGTATGATCAGTCAGAATCTGCAGGAGAAATTCTTGAGTGCGCGGATTTGCATGACAATCTATGGCTTGGTGAGGATGCAAGCGTATGGGAGTATCTCAAGAGCGTGAGGGGAATAGAGTAGTATGAGATTGTTTCAGGGAAAAACAGTGATGGGTATTCTCTGCGGTCTGCTTGTCTTGTCGGGTTCAATGGTGGTGCAGGCCGGTGGGAATTCCTCGTATAAAACGCGATACGACGTGCCGCCAGAGGAGCAGGATAATTACACTGTGGTGACGCAGGATCTTGGAGCGTATGAGGTCTGTGCGGGAGACAGCTTATGGAGTATCTCGGAAAAGCTGCTGGGAGACAGCTGTTATTATCTCCAGATTGCAGAGCAGAATGCAGATGTGATCGCCAATCCTGATATAATCTATCCGCAGATGCATCTGCAGATCAAACAGAAAGTCTACGTCAGAAAGCGGACAGGCGTGAACGGGATGAAAACGCCGGAGTACCGCTTCGGGATGCCTGACGGATGGAGTGTTGGAATACTGGAATCAGGTGGAAATTATGCAACGTGTTCCCTGTCAGGTGATGGCATGGAGGATGTAATCTGCATGATTCGTGACAAGGAACAGGCTGGAGTATTGACGCTGTCAGATTGGGAGAACAGTCGACAGAAAATTCAGAATTATGTAGAGAGGAACTATGCTGGTCAGATATCGGATTTGACTTTTTATGATTATCAGTCGGAGGATGGGAGAAATCTGTATTTGTTTTCCTACACCAATACGATTGATGGAGAAAAGTATGGTTATCGGGGCGAGATGGATCTCTATGTGTGCCATGGGATTTGTCAGACAGAGCATATTCAGGCTGAGTTTACGGGATTTGACACCGAAGAAGGAATAGAGGATATCATTTTGTATATACTTGCCAGCTTTGAGGAATTTCCGGGGGCGGATTCGGTGAATGACTATAATGTAGCGATTGTACCTTCGGAGCCGTGGGAGCTTGCTGGCATTCACAATCCCTTTGTGTGGATTGATCAGTATTTTGATGCGGTATTTAGCGAAATTGCTCAGAAAAATAAGCCGGCGCAGGAAAAGACTGCAAAAGAGCGGATTCTCGGTCGGTAGTACAAGCTTTTCAAAAAAGGGCGCATTTTCCAGCCGTTTGTGGACGATAATCCAAAGACAGCGAATAATAAAAAACGAGGATGACAGGTACAGCACTTGTCATTCTCGTTTTTGTATTATAATTTTATAATATCCTGCGGTGATTTCCCGCGCGGTGCAGTTTTCCGATACAGCTGGCGATAGGCTTCATGGCGCGCTGCCTCAAAGGCCTGCCGGAGTGCTTCGGTCACAGCTTTGTCGCGGAGCCTTGTTGTCAGAAGCGGCGAGAAGCGTTTTCCCTCCAAGGCAATCGCTTCCTGAATGGCCTCGTCAAAGTTCTTTTTCGTGTGTCCGTACAGCCATGCGTAGGTCATCGAGTTATCCATCCAGTCGATCAGACCAATTACATCGACCATCTGGCGATATGGGCATTCGAGACGTTTGTATGACTCCGGGTAACCGCGCGAACCGTCATACCAGCTGTGGTGGCCAAGGGCTGCTGCTGCGTAGCGGCGTGTCGACACACAGGCGTTCAGGCGCGCACTGCCGACGACGGTGTGCAGGTGTGTGATCTCATATTCCTCCTCAAACCACTGCCTGGAAGTCCGGGTAAACAGGTTGATAAAATTGATCTTGCCCACGTCGTGGAAGACACCGCTGTTCATCGCAAGATCCAGCACTGCCTCGCGCTTGGCGTCGGAATTGGAAATTTTTCGAATATATTCAATATCGTCAAAAAAGGCGGGTTCCTCGTTCATGATGATTTCACAGAATGCGGCGGCAGTCTTGCCAACTACCTGGGAGTGGACATAAATATCGGGCGCAAAATGGATCAGCATGGTCTGCTGAAATTCCCCATAAGAAATGCTGTTTGCCGTCTCGATATAAGTCGTAGCAAGCTGTCTGAGATAGAAAAAAATCATTCCGTCAGCCTCGTTTTTCGGAAACGATTCCGTGTAGCGGACAATCTTTCGATACAGGCTTTCCAGATATTTTTCACGACCGGACAATTGTTCCGGATACTCCCTTAGATATTTGCAGTAAATCGCGGGAAGGGAGATCACGGTGTACATGGCATCGCACGAAAAGCTTGATGTGTCTGCCAGATCCATCAATTCTTCCATTCTTCCAAGCAGCTCTTCCAAAGTGAGCAGACCGCAATAATACTCGATGGCATAGCAGGAGAAAGCGGATCGCATTGGAGGTACTTCCCTGTTGCTGATTGCTTCATGAATCCGTCTCTTGTGGACAATATGCGCAGACTCCATGATCGCAGTCACGTCCTGTGCGGTCATGTCATTTTCCCTGTTGTAGGAAATGCTGGAAGTCATCTGCTGATGCGTCATGTAGATGTATCTGTCCCACGGAAGTTCCGGTGTCTTCTGCTGGAACTCCTCATCCTGCAAAAGCGCAAGCGTCTGTCTGGTCAGGCGGATTTTGGAGCTGGCGGACTTGAACTGTCCCAGGGAAGTGTTGGCGCGGGAGCGCAGGATATAACCTTTTGTCTCGATATCATCAATGGCATCATAATATTTCAGATAGGCCGCAGCTTCCGCAAAACACAGACGCATCTGTGACATGTAATATTCGATATCCGGCCAGTCCAGTCCCACCATTTTGTTGCATATATTGTGGCGCCCGATTCCAAGCCAGTATAGACAGCGGATAATCGCGTTGCGATCTTTCGTATGCCGCGCGCGGCTCAGCAGCGCCTGATAAATCTGGCAGAACAGACCGCCATCCAGTTCATTTTTTCCGTCCAGCAATTTTTGGGCAAATTCTTCCAGTTCTGTCAGTTCGTCCGAATCCGCCTCAAACAGTCTGTCAAGCAGCGGAAACAATTCGTCGCGCAGCAGTTCAATGTTGCGGTCAATCTTGTTCTCTGTGAGACTCCGGTTATGCAGAAGCGTATCGAGGTATGTATCAAAGGAATGACAGTCCAGGTTGCTGCGCGTTGCAAGTACAGCGATATCCCTTAAATTGGCAATGTATTCTTCCTGATATGGCTGCATAAATATTCCCTCCAATTTTAATCTTCAGATAATAAGCGTTTGCGCAGTATTTCGTACAGACGATCCGCGTCGACAGGCTTGGAACAGTGCTCATTCATGCCGGCTTCCTTGGACAGACGGATATCCTCCACAAAAGCGTTGGCTGTCATGGCGATAATCCAGATGCTTTCCGCGTCCTTTCTGGGAAGCTGGCGTATTTTTCGCGCCGCGTCATAGCCGTTCATCACCGGCATCTGGATATCCATGAAAATCAAGTCGTAATAGCCCTCTGGAGAATTTTCGAAGGCTTCCACCGCGCGCAGCCCGTTCTCGGCCGTCTCAATCTGTACGCCGGTCTGTGACAACAGTTCTATGGCAATCTCACGGTTAAGCTCATTGTCCTCGACAAGCAGCAGGCGGTAGCGGCCGTAATCAACATGTTTTCCGGCGCAGTCGGTTCGGCTGCGCTGTACTTTATAGGTCAGTTCGGATAATGATGCAAAGAGCCGGCTTTTAAACAGTGGACAGGGGACAAAGGCGTTGATGCCGGCCCTTGTCGCGCGGTATTCGATCTGAGCCCAGTCTGCCTCTGCGACCAGGATAATCGGAAAATCGCTGCCGGCAAGCTCGCGCACGTGGGCTGCCATATCGAGGGCGGACATATCGCTCAGCTCCTGTCCCAGAAGCAGAGCACAGGGCATACGGTCTTCGTACTGCGCCTCAGTCAGCCAGGTCACAGCGTCCATACCGTTTTTCACGTGTACGGACTCCATACCGCCGTCTTTCAGATAGGCGGCAATCTGCTGTGCTTTCGCGTCCGCACTCTCGGCAATCAGTACAGTCTGTCCGGCTGGCAGCGCCTGTGCATCTTTGGCCGGAGGGGCAGCTGTGAAGGGAATAGACACTTGGAAACAACTGCCTTTTCCCGCCTCGCTCTCGACAGTGATCTCGCCGCCCATGCGGTCGAGCAGGTTCTTGACGATCGCCATTCCAAGGCCGGTTCCCTCGATCTTGTCGATGGCAGAGCTGTTTACGCGCTCAAACGGCTCGAAGATTTTTTCGAGAAATTCCTGACTCATGCCGATGCCGTTGTCCTTGCACAGAAAGTCGAACCATATCTTGTTCTCCGTTTCCTGGCCTGTGCGTGTGGACTGTTCGAAGTGCTGGGAAAAATTGACATGGATCGCGCCGTCCTCCGGCGTGTATTTGACTGCGTTTCCGATGATGTTGACTAGGATCTGCCGCAGATGAAGCGGATCGCCAATCAGATTTTCCTCGTAGATCTGTCCGATTTCCAGATGAAATTCCTGATGCTTCAGCGCTGCCTGCGGGCGCAGGATAATCGTGAGGTCATGCACCATGTCGGCAAGGGAGAATACCTCTTCGCACAGTGTCATGCGGCCGCTTGCGATGCGTGACATGTCGAGCACATCGTTGACCAGATTCATCAGATGCGTCGATGCGGTCTGAATCTTCTGGAGGCAGTCGAGCACACGCGGTTTTTCGTCAATGTGTGAGAGCGCGATGGAAGTCATTCCGATAATCGCATTCATCGGTGTGCGGATATCGTGGGACATATTGGACAGAAAACTGCTCTTTGCCCGGTTTTCCTCCTCGGCTGCGCGCAGCGCGTCGGATAGTTCGGAATTTGTGCTTTTGAGCTGGTCAATGATTGCCATGTACGGCGAATCATCATTGTTCTCCGAGGGGAGCTGTTTGCTGGTATCTTCGTTTTTTATCTCTTCCATAACTAAAAACTGTCCTTTCTGACAACAGACTTTGTAACATTTTCAAAAGCTTTGATGCATTCCCCGTTTTTGGACCGATCCAGCACCGCATGAAAAACAGAATCAAAATAACTGCCCATTCCTTCCGCCAGAAGCTCGTTCCACCAGGTAGCGATCAGATTCGGATCATTGCGGAACACGCCGCAGCCGTAAGCGCCCAGCACCAGATGCTTTGCGCCCTGCTCCGCAAAAATTGCCAGCGCCAGCTTCATGCGCCGCCGCATGACACGTCTGGCCTCCGTGGTATCTTCGCCCTTTAACACTACCTGCCCCATATTGACTGCGGGCAGCGTCAGCACAGATGCCTTGACGGGAGTCTCCACCAGCTGGAAGCGCCCATCCCTGAAAAATACCACATCCGGGGAGTAGATTGCGTGATTTGTGTACATCATGGAGCTCTGCGCACGATTCTTCCGGTAGTATTCCTCGTGGGCCGTCAATGTCCTGTACAGGGTGCTGGATGCCGCCAGGCTTTCCTCCTGTGCCATCGCACCGTTGATGAATCCGCCGCCCGGATTTTTGGCACTCGCAAAGTTCAGCACACCGATGTTGTCTTTGCCTTCCGCTGCAAGCTTTCGGATCGCGTCTACCGTGGAGAGATTTTCTGTGCGCGTTTCGCGCAATTGTGTGCTGTCTGTTTTGTTGTATTTTTCCAGAAGTACTGCGCCTTGTTCTGGCGTAATCAGGAAACTTGCGCATATGGAGGCGTCCATATCGGATTGAATGCCAATCTGCTTTCCCTCATATTCATAATATCCCTGCTCCATGATTTTCAGGGTTTCTTTTGCGGTTGCTTTTCTGTCCATATTGTTCTCCTTCCGCTGGAGCGTGCCTGAAAGGTGCTCTCTTTACCATATCATAGCATATTTTTTGTGAAAGCTCAAATATATTTGCGCATGGCTGCAGATTTTTAAATTGCCGCATAGATGCGCAAAGATGATGCAAAAATGATGCCTTAGCGCAATAGAATGTATTGAAAAAGGAAAGGCAGGGCTTTGTGATAATGGACAAGTTAAAATGGAAGATAAAAATTGCAGAATTACTGCTGGCGGGCATTGCGGGAGTGATGCAGACTAAAAATCATTTCCAATGAGACCGATTGCGGTTGTCGTTCATCTAAATAAATGTAAGGAACAAGGAAGCGATAACCAGTGCAGTTTGACAGGGCTGCACCTGTTATGCCTTACCGTTTCCAAAAATCAATGTGCATTGAAGATTAAATTGTTGTGTTGTGAAAGAAAGCCGGCGGAAAGGATATTATGACAAAAGAACAATTGGGAAGTTTAATTATCGCATCGGAGGACACGATGTACCATGTGGCAAAAACTTTGCTGCGCAGCGATGCCGACTGCGCAGATGCCATACAGGAGGCGATTGTGAAGGCGTTCACATCGTTTCAGACGCTGCGCAAGGACTCCTATGCAAAGACATGGCTGGTCCGCATCGTGATCAACGAATGTTATGCCATTATGCGGCGGGAGAAAAAGCTCGTGCCCATGGAGGAATATACCGCGGAAGAGACTGCGGAGGAGCGCGCGGACTATTCAGATTTGTACGAGGCGCTGGGACATCTCACGGAGGAGACAAGACTCACAGTTACTCTTTATTACATGGAAGGGTACAGCGTCAGGGAAATCGCGGCCCTGATGAACACGACGGAGAGCGCAGTGAAAAACCGTCTTGCGAGGGCGCGGGAAAAGATGAAAAAAGAACTGGCGGAAGCGCAGTGAGAAACCTAGAGGATTGAGTTCATGTCACAATAGAAGGCAGACAGGCCTGATTCACGTGATAAGGATTGAAAAACATATGTGAATGTGACAGTTGCAAATTGTGCCTGTGTCCCAAGATGCGGATCAGACGGAAATGGAGAATGAGATGAAACAGCAAGAAATAAGATTAGAGGATTTACGACAGAATTTTCCCGAAATGCCAACAGAGATACGAAGGATGATTGAAAGCGAAGTACAAAAACAGATCGGGACAGTGTCGTCAGGAAGGAGAAGGAGGCATATGGCGAAGAAGTCTGTGATAGCTGCACTTGCAGCAACTATGTTGTTCGGAACGACCGTGGCTGCCGGTGTTGTCTACAAAATGCACAGCGAACCCGTGGGGAAATACGCAGTGGAGACAAAGATTGAGGAGATGAATCCAGATGGAGCGGAGGAAAGCAGTCCAGCAGCGGGGGAGACACAGGAAGTCCTTGATATCAGGGATGTCAGAATGGAAGTTTCTTATCTGCCGGAGGGCATGGTCGATACAGGGAACGGAAAATACAGCTATGCGGATGCTCTGTACAAGGGCGGAGTGTCAATCATTTTTTATAAAATGGACACAGGGGATGCACAGTTTGATATGCTGACCACAAACGTCAAGGAGACGGAGGAGATCAAAGTCGACGGTTATGATGGAATCTACTGTGAGCTGTATGGAGGAGAGGACGAGGAGATTTCGTTTAACCAGCGCATCTATGTGGCGTATACGGATGTACACTATGTGATGGAGATGTTTGCCGCGTCAGACGTAACGAAAGAGGAGGCTTTGAAGATTGCAGAGGGCGTGCGTCTGCAGCCTGTCTCCGATGGAACTGCGCAGGATATCGTATACGCTTATAACTGGAGCGAATATATACAATCCAGAAATGAGGAGGCAGTCGAATGGAACCCGGCAGATTCGGTACCGAAATCTGCGATGAAAAATGTCCACGCTGTCGGGGAAGCGTTTGCAGCAGCACATGTGGAATCTGCGGAAGATGATGGGCTGGGGGGTGGCAGTGTCGCGGTCAAAGTGACGGATGTGCAGGTCAGCGACAAGGTCAGCCTGCTCGACACATCTGCGATGGATGCCGATTTCAGGGAGGATCTGCAAAAAGAGGTCAATCAGTCCGGGGAACTGCTCCCGGTGAAAATTAACTATATCAAATACGGCAACGGCGTTGATACCCTGAATGAAGTGGTGGAGAGCCGGGAAGTGCCGCAGAAGCTGGTATACGTCACAGTGGAATACACGAATACCGGCACAGAGGAATTGGACGAAGTGCTGTTTTTGGGAAGTCTTATGAAAATCGTGGAGGAAGACGGACAGATGAAGCTGTATACCGGAAAGGCATCTGGCGAAAGCGCGGCGTGGGATGATGCAGTTCCCGCAGGATTAGCGGGATTTACGGAAATGTGGTACTATGATGTGCACGGCGGAGAGCGGGGGAACAATTACATTACGAACCTGAAAGCTGGTGAGACGGCAACGGTCCATATGGCATGGCTTGTGCCGGAGGAAGAGCTGGAGTATCTGTATCTGAATCTGGACACGTTTGGCGGCAGCTATGAATTTAGCGAGAGTTCGCTGGAGATTGGGTATGTGGATATCAGGCAGTAGAAAGTGCAGGATTTGCTTTTTCTCTCATTTTTTGTTATGCTTAAGCCGTGGAGGTATAGACCAATGAGAGATGCTATTGGACTTTGCAATGCAGATTTGAATGAGACTATTTTTAAGTAATATATGTAAAAGACAGATTAGATGATGTCTGTGTGCGCTATTGTATTGTTTTTGGCGATGTGTTATCATAGAAAAAACAGAATAAATTGCAAGATGGAGGATTTTGTATCGATGAAAATAAAGCGCAAATGGAAACAGGCAGTTGCAATGGCTCTCGCAGTCAGTATGTTGGGCGGCTGTGCAGTGCAAAAGTCGGAGGAGAAAGAGACCGATTCTGTCGGAATGGAGCAGAGTGCAGACAAGGCATCATCGATGAGTCAGACGGAACAGGGTAATGAGGTGTCTTCAGAGACAGGGGAACAACAAAACGCGCTGTATGCAGGCGCGCGCCCGCTGCTGATGCAGACAACTGTGCAGAGTGATTCCGTCAGTGTGACGCCCAACGTGGCGCCCTATACGGTGGATGCAGACCTTGGAAATGTCGGAAATCTGTGGCAGTTTTATGCACTGCGGCAGAATCAGGAGATGGCGGACAAACTGGCAAAGAACGGCTTTGTTGTGTGCGGCAGTGCGGGCGCGGAGTTTTTTGAGATCTATGAAATCAACAGATATGAAATGATTCCGAATTTTGTGACAGTCGACTCGCTCATGCATACGTATCATCTGTATTTTGCATATTTGTTAAAAAATATTGAGAAAAGTTATCTGTCGGAAAGTGTGACCGCGCTGAGCAGACGAATGCTGGACGACAGCACGGCCCAGTATGAGCAGTTAAAAGGCAGCGAGTGGGAGGAAGCGGCAAAGCGGAATGTGGCATTTTTTACAGTTGGTTTAAAACTGCTGGATGACAGCGCTGCAGTGAATGATGACGTGGCGGATATTGTGGCGTATGAGCTGGACTATATCAGCAGGGCGGAGGGCATTGCAGCGTCGCAGATTTCCACGGAATATGAGGACTATTCGCAGTATATTCCGCGCGGATACTACGAGGGCGATGAGCAGCTGGAGCGGTATTTTAGGGCAATGATGTGGTATGGACGGATTCACTTTGCGCAGAATGAGGAGGACATGGACAGGAGCGCGCTGCTGATCACGAAGGCGCTCACAGACGATGCGGAGGCTTATCGTCTGTGGGAAGCGGTCTATGCGGTGACTTCCTTCTTTGCAGGTGCGAGCGATGACCTTGGCGTGTGCGAGTATGCGCCGGCCATGCGGGAGACATATGGCGATGACTTTGCAGTAGGTGAATTAACAGGAAATGCGGAAGCATTTTTGCAGTTCCATGATGCGACAGCAAAGCTTCCGGCGCCGCAGATTAATTCAATACCGATCGGGGAAGATGAGGAGAATGTGATTCCCGGGTTCCGGTTTATGGGACAGCGCTTTACGATAGATGCGGCAGTGATGCAGCAGTTAATCTATCAGAATGTACAGGGTAACAGCGCGGGAGAAAAGCGGATGCTTCCGGACACGCTCGATGTGCCGGCTGCGCTTGGCAGCGATGCGGCGCTTGCGATTCTTCAGGAAAAAGGTGCGACAGATTATGCGGGATATACAGAAAATATGTCAAAGCTCAGGCAGGCGCTGGCGCAGGACAATCCGACACTATGGTCGGCAAGCCTCTATGCGGGCTGGCTCAACACGCTTCGACCGCTGCTTGCGGCGAAGGGTGAGGGGTACCCTGTGTTCATGCAGAATGAGGAGTGGACAAAGAAAAATCTCGAGTGTTTTGCCGGAAGCTATGCAGAGCTGAAGCATGATACGATATTGTACGCAAAGCAGGTGATCGCAGAGATGGGCGGCGGCCTGGAGGAGGAGCCTGACGACAGGGGCTATGTAGAGCCGGAGCCGCTTGTGTATGAGCGCTTTGCGGCGCTTTCCCGCCAGACAGCGGAGGGGTTGAAAAACTATGGAATGCTCGCCGCATCGGACGAGGCGAATTTATCGCGCCTGTGCAAGATTGCAGAGCAGCTGCTTGCGATCTCCAACAAGGAACTTCAGGATGAGGTCCTGACGGATGCAGAGTATGAGTTTATCAAAAGCTATGGCGGCAGCATTGAGCACTTCTGGTATGAGGCGGCAAAGGATATGTTCGGCGGCGAGTATTTTGATACGCCTGAATATCCGGCGGCAATCGTCGCAGATATCGCGACAGATCCCGAAAATGGGTTAGTGCTTGAGGTCGCGACCGGAAATCCTTCTGAGATTTATGTGGTGGTGAAAGTTGACGGAGTGACCAAGGTTGCAAGGGGAAGTGTCTATTCCTTTTATCAGTTCCCATGGTCTTCCAATGACAGGCTGACCGATACAAAATGGCGTCAGATGATGGGAATTCAGTCGGACGAAAATGGAAACCGTAATTATGACAAACCAGTTCAGAGACCGGACTGGACGGAGAGTTATCGGTACCAGTATGAATGGGAGTAAGAGAGTGATTGTTATGGCGCTGGCAGCAGTCAGCGCCGCTGTTTTCGTGTTAGGTGTGTGGGTGTATTCCGGTTCGGGAATACCATCCTGGGTGGTATGGGAAGACAGTGTCTTTTTCGATGCGGCAGGAATGTATGAAATAGAACTAAGTCACAGGACAGTCAGCGTGAAATATAATGTGAACGACAAAAGCGAGATGACTGTCAGAAGTGTCATCTGGACTTCGCCGGAGGAAGTCAAAGTTCAGAAAGTGCTTTCCTGTGATATTGACAACGACAGGGCAGACGAGCTGGTGCTTTTGTGCTGGAAGAAGGGGCGGTACGGGGAGCACAGGCCATTCTGGGTGGAAGAGGACGAGGACACATGGTCACAGCATCTTTTCGTATATGAATATAATGCGGAGAAAATCAGCCCCAAGTGGATGTCCTCATACATGGGACAGGATGTGGCAGACATCACCTCCAACGGAAAGGAAGCGCCGCACACACGTCTGTGGTTTCGCGCTCCAGATGATCAGATGAGCAGCTGGCTGTGGGATTCGTGGGGGTTTAAGAGAGAGGACACGGAGATAACTTTTACAGTGTTTGGTGATATTCTGGCGCATGAACCGATTTACAAGTATGGTCTGCAAAATGACGAGTCCTTTGGTTTCCTGTTTGAAAATGTGCAGGAAATTATTTCGAACAGCGATGTCGCCGTCATTAATCAGGAGACACCACTGACGGATGACCCCGCGATGGTGAGTGATTATCCCCGGTTTGGCACGCCGGTCAATGTGGGGCAGGCGATTGTGGACGCGGGCTTTGATGCAGTCACCTGTGCGACCAATCACGCACTCGACAGGGGGGCGGAGGGCGTCAGTTTCACAAAGCGCTTTTTCGACGACAATCAGATAACGTGTCTTGGAATACAGACGGCGGACGAAAAAGAGGACAAACCCTATGCAGTGATTCGAAGAAACGGAATCCGCTTTGCGTTATTAAACTACACCTATGGCACGAACGGAATCCGTGTTCCTGAGGACAATCCAAATATGGTACATTTGTTTTCAACGGAAGAAAAGATGCAGGAGGATATTGCACAGGCGAAGTCCGAGGCGGATTTTGTGGTGGTGTTTGCGCATTGGGGGACAGAGTATTCGGAGCAGCCAGACGAATTTCAGTGCAAATGGACACAACTTTTTCTGGAGAGTGGTGTGGATGTTGTGGTCGGTACGCACCCGCATGTACTGCAGCCTTATGAGATGCTCACAGATGACAGCGGACACAAAATGCTCGTCTACTATTCGATTGGAAATTACATCAGCGCCCAGCCGGAAAAGAGCTGCATCAAGGGCGGCATGGCGGAATTTAGCGTGTCGCTGACTCCGGAGGGATATCAGATCACGGAGTATGATTTGCAGCCTTTGACGATTACATGGCAGCAGGGCGGCAGATACACAGTCGGGCTATAGTCGTCAGGGCGTGGGAAACCTGCGCAGGAGGCAGATGCATGGCAGGGCGCAAATGGATGATTGGCAAAAACAGTGACTGGTATTTGTGCAATACTGTACCAGAATGAGAAAAGGAGGCAGGTCTATGAAAAAGCATATAGCAATGGCGTTAATTGCCGCCGCGATGTTATGTTCATGCGGCAAAAAGGAAGCGAACAGTAATTTGGAATTTCCACAGACAACATGGGATATGAGCATGGAGGAAGCCATGGAGGCATGGGGAGTTACAGAGGAAACTGTGAAGAACTATGACAGCGATGACGCATTTGTGATAGAAGAATATGAGCTGTTTGGCGAAAAGACGGAGTCCATTAAATTTGAATTTTATGACTTCGAAGGAGATGGAGAACAGAAATTAGCACAGGTGTTTGCGACTTATCCGGCGGATGCGGATATGGGGCATGTGTCAGAAGAGATGCAAAAGGTGTATGGTGAACCGGATCCTGACGTGACATTCTATTATCCTTATTCAGCGTTGGAAACCTTAAAGGCTTATGAAGCGAAAGAGCCGGACAGTGTGACCAATTGGGCGCTTGGAAGTGTGGCGGAAGTAATCCCCGCAGATGAACGGAAAGATTACAGAGAGCCTTGGGAATTTTACCAATATGGCTTAAATGAGGAAAACTGGGACCAGTTCATACAGGACTCCCGGCTGGTCAGGATTTCTCTGCTCACGGACGGGGGATGGAACCGCGTGGAATTTAATGCCACAAATAAATGGATCTATGAGACGATCCAGCATCAGCTTTCTGAGGGGCAGTGAGGAAGACCGTCATGTTATTAAAAAAGAGAATACCAAAAGATTTTTACAAGTTATTCCGCACCAGAAACATGGACGCCTACATGACATTCCTTGCCGCGATCTACGATGAAAACAATGCGGTTTACACGGCGTCCGGACTGACAATCGAGGAAGGGCAGGCTATCATCGGCGAGACGATCAGCGGGATGCAGATCGAGTGGATGGAAGACGCCGAGGAGACACAGAATCAGGCCGGAAATGCAGTATTCGAGACATCGGGAACGCCATCCGCGATTTTGAATACACTGATCAGATGGGGCTGGATTCGGAGCGATTACGATGAGCGGCTGAATACATATATTCTGTCATTTCCAGAGTACAGCCAGCTCTACGTGGAGCTTTTCAAAAAACTGCAGAGCGAGGACGACAGCAGGGAGCGGGAGAGCATTCTCTCTGTCTACAGTGCCCTGTATACCTACCAGTCGGATCAGGAAAAAAACAACGAAATATTAAAAAGTGCGCTGCACATGTCCAAAAATCTGGAGCTGCTGCTGTCCAATATGCAGAATGGTATGCGCACCTATTTTGACAAGCTTTCCAGGAGCAAAAACTTCATAGAAATACAGCAGGTGCTGGTAAATGAGATCAACAACAGCGACAGCGAGAAGTATGCCATACTCACGACCACGGACAGCTTTTACCGCTATAAGGAATCCGTGAAGGAGCTGATCAGCCAGATTTTGAATCAGAGTGACAGACAAAAACCAGAGCTGCGCAATGCCATGAACCAGAGTGAGAAGAATACAGCTGCGTATCTGCGCGCCCAGAAGGCAGTAGCGTACAATGAGGAAGCAGACGGGCTTGTGTACAAAATCGAGCGGGAGTTTGACTTGATAGAACGCAAATATAACAAACTCGTGGAGCAGAAAGCCATCTTTGCAAAGCGTGCACTCGCCAGAATCCAGTACATTTTTCAGGAGGGATCGGCAAAGGAGGACAGCGTACTCAGGCTGATTCAGATGATTGACAGGAGCCGCGGTCCGGATGCCATACTGGACGAAGTGCGCGGCAAAACCGGTCTGACAGCGCCGTTTAAAATGTTTGACGACAACAGTATGTACAAGCGGCGCGACAGTTCTGAGAACCGGTTCGATCCCCTGGCAATTGAGCAGAAAGAGGAGACAGACAATGCCGTGATTACCGATTTTGTGCCAAAGCCGCTGTACACGAAAAAACAGCTCAAGGCATTCTGTGATAAGAATGTGAGGGATGGCGTGTTCCAGACTACCAGTGACACGGTGCAGTCCGTGGAGGATTTGGAGAAAATGATATTTTTGTGGCAGGAGACTGTAAGGCAGCAGCCAAAGCAGGATGTCGTGAAGCTCGAAGGGGAGCTTCATAACGGGGAAGGATTTACCTTTACGGGGTTGTGTATTGATTTGAAAAACGGAGGATTTGATGATTAGATACATGGAAGAGCTGTCGCCCGGTGAGGCGGCAGGAATCAAGAAGACGATACAGGATCTGTTCCGGCAGACCTGTATTTTGCAGGTAAAGTGTGATCCTGTGACGCTGGTGCAGCGGGACAATCCGCGATACCGCATCTGTGCAAACCACAGGGAATTCATCGCGGATTACCTGTCAGTGCTTGACTGCGAACTGATCCATGACCCGCATGAGCACATTTTCCGCATAAAGGGCGATGGAATGCCAACGGACAGAATGACACTGACTGGCACGCGCATCCTGCTCATTCTCAAAGTGATCTACAGGGATAAGATTATGGGGGAAGGGCTGAACGCGACCGTTACAAGTCTTGAGGAAATCAGGGAAGTCGGCAGCAGCACTAACCTGCTTGCGCGAAAGCTGACAGTACAGGAATGGCAGGAGGCGCTGGCGATGCTGAAAACACATCAGATCATAGAGCTTCCGGGAGCAATCGGCAGTCTCGAGGACGATTCACCGATTTACATATACAGCACGATCAACATTTTCTGCGCATCAGCGGATATCAATGAGCTGGTGAAACATTATGCGGATGCGGAGGAGTCAGAGGAGTTTACAAGTGAGGAAAGCGAAGAAAATATTTACGAGAATGTGTCTCAATAACTGGGGCGGAATCACGCATCAGGTGCTGACATTCCACGAGTATGTCAACCTGTTCAGCGGGATGAGCGGGTCCGGAAAGTCGACAGTGATGGACGCAATACAGGTTATTTTGTACGGAAGTATTTCGTCCAGCTTCCTGAATAAGGCGGCGGACGATGCCAAAAATAAGCGGAGCGTTCTGAGTTATCTTAAGGGAGAGCAGAAAGACGGCACGGCCAACCGCGGCGGGAGTGATTTCTGCTCCAACATCGTGCTCGAAATCAAGGACACAGGAACGCATCTGACCAGCTGTGTGGGTCTGGCTTTTGAGGTGAGAAAAAATGATTCCGAGATCAGGAAAATGATGTATTTCAGCCATGCGGGACAGATGCCGGATTCAGGGTACCTTACCCGGGAAGGCTGTCCGTATACCAATCAGGAAATCAGAAAGCTTGTGGAGGAGCGCGCAGGCAGTGCGGAAAACAGGGGAAAGGATATCAACCGCATCTATCCGTCCAAGGAGGCATACACCAATGCGCTTTATGATGTCCTGTTGGGTTACATCGACGGCAGGCGCTTTACCGTGATGGAGAAGAGCGCCATCGCACTCAAAATGACAGACGGCACAGGACAGTTTATCAAGGATTACATGTTCCCGAAAAACGACGGGGACATCATCGGCAAGATCAGCGAGCAGCTTGGCTCCTACCGCGATATTCAGGAAAAAATCAAGGATATGCGCCATAGAATAGAGCTTTTGACGGAAGTGCAGGAGGCAGGAAAACGAAAGCTGGCTGTCAGCACCGACATCATTCGTTCGCGGGCAATGATACGGTGTACGGAAGTCCTGGAGCTGCAGGACAAGATTGCGGCAGACGAGGAGGGAATCCAAACCGCCGCGGAGGAATTAGAGCGCCTGGAGATGGAAAAGACAAAACTGGATGCGGAGATGGAGGAGATTGAGAAGGAACTGATTCAGGTTTCAGCGGATCTGCAGTCGAGCGATTTGGGAGTGAAGGAGCATCAGCTGGAGGAGCTTGTGACGCTCCAGAAAATGTATGCGGCGGACAGTGAGCAGTGGAGGAAAGTCACGCAGGGGCTGAGAAAATGGGAGGAAGATACCGTCATTACAGATTATGTCAGCAACCCCATGCTCAACAAAATAGAGGACTTCTGCAGGGGAAAGGTTGACACGGCGTTATGCGAAAGTCTCAGGAAGAGCATACAGGACACACGGGGAAATATCGATGAAGTGCTTGAGGAGTACAATGAGCAGCGCAGGGAGCTTGAAAAAGAAATCAAGGAACTGAGCCGTCTGGTAGATGATCTGCAGAATGACAGAAAACCTTATCCGGCAATGTTAAAAGAGGCGAGGGCGGCGTTGGAGCGCAGGCTGACAGACCGTTACGGGCGTGCGGTGAAAGTGAATATTTTTGCGGATTTGTTCAATGTGGAGGACGCGGAGTGGAAGGACGCCATCGAGGGCAGAATGGGCAGACTTAAGCTGTCGCTTGTGACCGAGCCCAAATACGCCCATGATGCGGCAGCGCTTTTTCGCGAGATGAAAAAGTTCGAGGAGGTCGACCTGATCAATACGGATGCCGTCGCAAAACAGAACTGTTCTGTCGAGGACAACTCGCTCTACGAGGCGGTGCAGACAGAGACTCCATATATTGACGTGTGTCTGAAACGGTATCTGGGGCGAATCCGGAAATGCCATACCGTGGAGGAACTGGAGCGCGTTCGCGACGGTGTCACGCCGGACTGTTATTCGTACAGCAATTTTATCTTCCGCCATCTCCGCAAAAATGATTACGGGAAATACGCGTGCATCGGGACAAAGGTATCGAAGGCAAAACTGGCAGAATATCAGGAGAACCTGCAGAGACAGGAGTCCGGGTGTGCAGAGCTGAGGCGGCTGATTGAGCGCCTGAAGGCGGCAGCAGGGTTTGAACATCTGGACAATGACGCGGCGTACTTCGAGCGGTTGTCGCGGGCGGGAAAAGAACTCGACAGAGTTACGGGAAATATCGTGAAGCTCCGGGAGGATATTGCACGACTCAAAGAAGGGGAGTACAGGGAACTTCAGGAGCGAAAGGACAGGCTTGAAGAGAAAAAGAAAGAGAAGAAAATACAGCAGAACCAAAACCAGAATCTCACCAATGAGCGCACCAGAATGATGAGCCAGAAGGAAGGCGAGGTCAGCAGGCTCCGGGCGGATCTGGAGGAGAAGCGCACCGGGTACAAAGCGGATGCCCGGATTGAGGCGGAGATCACAGAACAGTTAAAGACGCGCTCCGGTCAGGGTATCCGCAACAGGATTTCCGCGCAGATTAGCACTTTGGAGGAAAAGGAGCAGGAGGAGACAGAGACGCTCCAGAATGCCAGAAACCGTTTTAACAGGGAGTATCCGTCGGTTGGTTTTAACGGCGCAGAAAAGGACAATACGGCATATGACCGTCTGCTGCAGGACTATCAGAATGACTATGAGCCAAAGTATGAGAGTGAGTTTGAGCGGCAGTGCAGTCTCATATACAAGAGCCTTCGCGAGAATGTGATCGCCACGATTCACGGTGACATCAAGGCTGCAAAGCGGCACACACATGACATCAACCGTCTGCTGCGGGAGACAAACTTTGCAGACAGCACCTATCAGATCAAGATTGAGCCGGCGCGCGATGAGAAAGGGCAGTTTTATGAGATGCTGACAGCGCCGGAACTCGACAGCAAGAATGTCGGTGCGGATGTGGTTGAGGGGCAGCTGAGTCTTGGCGAGGATGCATTTTATCAGAAATACGGGCAGAAGATAATGCTTCTGACCGACAAGTTTATGCCAGTCCGCGAGGAGGACGGCCGGCTCAGGGAACAGCGCATGCGGGACATGGAGGAGTTTGCAGACTACAGAAATTATCTGTCCTTTACGATGTACGAGCAGGTGACGGACGAGAATGGTACAGTCATCCGCGAGAATTACGTGGACGAGATGGCGGGGCGCGATTCCGGCGGCGAGGGGCAAAACCCAAAGTATGTGGCGCTGCTTGCAGGGTTTGCCATGCTGTATCATGCGCAGAGCAACAGGGACTCCAAGATAAAACTGGTGCTCCTGGATGAAGCGTTTTCTAAGATGGATCAGGAGCGCAGCGCAGTCTGTCTGAAATATGCGCGGAAGATGGATCTGCAGCTGATTGTCTGTGTGCCCGACGAGCGCCTGCAGTCATTGATTCAAAATGTCGACTGCGTGTACGGTTTCCGCAGATTTCAGAACCGGATATCGATGATGCATATTGACAAAGGAAATTATCTCAGTATGCTCGAGGGGGAAGATGACGAGTAATTTGATTGGCGTGCGCGCAAGGGCACGCAAGGGGTATCAATATGGAACAGATGACACTGTTTGACAGGGAGATGCCGCAGCCGCTGGCGGCAAGACTGCGGCCGCAGAGTCTGGAGGAATACGCAGGGCAGACACATTTGCTGGGAAAGGGAAAGGTGCTGCGCCGGTTAATTGAGAGTGACCAGGTGTCTTCCATGATTTTCTGGGGGCCGCCCGGGGTGGGCAAGACGACGCTTGCACGGATTATCGCGGGCAGGACGAAGTCTGCATTTATCGATTTCTCAGCGGTGACGAGCGGTATCAAGGAAATCCGCACTGTCATGGAGCAGGCGGAGCACAACCGCCGCTTCGGGGAGCGGACAATCGTCTTTGTGGACGAGATTCACCGATTTAACAAGGCGCAGCAGGATGCGTTTCTGCCGTTTGTGGAGAAGGGAAGTATTATCTTAATTGGAGCTACGACGGAGAATCCATCGTTTGAGATTAACAGCGCGCTTCTGTCGAGGTGCAAGGTGTTTGTGCTGCATGCGCTCACGACGGAGGATTTGGCGGGACTGCTGGCGCGCGCGCTGAAGGACGACAGGGGGTTTGGAATGCAGCGGGTCAATATCTCAGATGATATGATTCAGGCGATTGCGAACTTTGCGAACGGTGATGCGCGGAACGCTCTGTCGACGCTGGAGATGGTTGTCCTGAACGGTGAGATTGATGAAAACGGGGCGATTACAGTCACAGGGGAGACTCTGGAACAGTGCACCTCCAAAAAGTCGTTACTGTATGACAAGAAGGGCGAGGAGCACTACAATCTGATCTCTGCGCTCCACAAATCCATGCGGAATTCTGACCCGGATGCGGCAGTGTACTGGCTTGCCCGCATGCTGGAAGCGGGGGAGGATCCGCTGTATGTCGCGCGGAGGGTGGCGCGTTTTGCGAGCGAGGATGTCGGGCTTGCGGACCCGCAGGCGCTGCAGATCGCGGTGGCGGCGTATCAGGCGTGCCATTTCATCGGAATGCCGGAGTGCACGGTGCATCTGACGCAGGCGGTGGTCTACATGTCACTTGCACCGAAGTCCAATGCGCTGTACATGGCATATGAGCACGCAAAGATTGATGCCATAGAGCAGCTGGCGGAGCCGGTTCCGCTTGTGATTCGCAACGCTGTCACAGATCTGATGGGGGAGCTGGATTACGGGAAAGGATATCAGTACGCCCACGATACGGAGGAGAAGCTGACCAATATGCAGTGCCTGCCAGATTCACTGGCAGACAGGGAGTACTATCAGCCAACCGGACAGGGAAAGGAAGCAGCTTTTAAAGAGCGGCTGGAACAGGTCAGAGAGTGGAGAAGGCAGCATTGATAAAAGACACCATTGATGGTGTCTTTTTATGAATTATCTATGATATTCAACATGCTCTTGTGACGGTATTCTAAAAGAAAATTGTGTTTTTAACATGAAATTACCCATAAGAACATGAGTTTGATGCTCATCTATAAATTGAACTGGACAGGACAGGCATGTGGTAATTTGTTCATTGTGCAAACGGCGCCAGTCGTGTATACTGTAATCAAAGAAATACAGAAAGGCGGTGCAGGAGATTTGCGGCAGGAGATGCATTTAGACGAGGGTGCAAAATCCCAGGCTATGAGGCAGTTGACAGCCATTTTCGAGAGTAAAGAGGATTATAAAAAGGCAGATGTGTGGAAGAAGTTCTTTTTGTCGGAGGATTTTTTGCGGGAACAATATTCCGAGGGATTTGTCAATGACATGATGCGGTATTTATCGAGGTGGCAGGAGAATGGAGAGGGGGAATATCCAACCTCGGACAGTTGTGAAAAAAGACCAACAGGAACTGATAACATCAAAATTTTTGCGATACTGGTCAAGATAGTATCCTGTTTTACAAATGCTATCAGGCATTTTTTTCAGCAGTTTCGAAAGAATTGTTTTATACAAGACACTGTCCGGAATGAGGTATGTCTGCCGGCAGGATTTCTCACGGAGCTTGCCATAGCGTATGGTTTGAGACTCGAGCAGGGGCGGAGCGCCGCAGATGTGTCGAACACTTTTCCGACAAGGGAAGTGATTGCAAAGAGATGGGACATTGAGATGAATAAGATGGGGGATTCTCCAACACGCATTTTAAATAAGCCCGAATGTGTGGTGCGGATGCGGGCGTTTTATGACTATCTGCAATTAAGACATATGAATGCGGAAAATAAGATGAATCCGGGAAACAGGGAAATCTGGTCAAAAATATTGTTGAATGGACAGGCAAGATGCCTATATGAACAGAATACCAGAGAAGGATATATGTATGAAGAATATCGGGGAGAATGCCTGATTGTATTGTTTACTTTCTGGATTCAGAATGAAACAGTGCCCAAATGTGTCTTGGAGTGCATGTACCAGGAATATAACCTGAAAAATGTGGAGCACTCTATGAACAGGAAGCTGTATGCGCCCTTAAAACAGGAAATTCTCAGGCAGTACCCTGATATTGAGAGCGCGTTGTACGGGGACGGCGCCAGAGCACAGAAAATTGCGGACTGCTTTCGGGAATTGGCGCGGATTGTTTCGGATAATCATTCCAATTATGATAAGGGCATCTACGAGGAAACGTTAGAAATCAGGAATCGGATTCAGACGCTATTTGCCAGTTCTAAGTGGCAGGAGCTTCAGTATGATCCGGAGTTGTTTGATAAAATATTTTCTCAGATGCATTCCAGGCATGTCATGCCGGTATCGCTTTCGGAAAGGCTGATTGCGCTCTATTCCCAGGAAGAACAATGGAGAGCGAAGGACAGACCGCGGCAGATGATTCTTAAGGGGTTGATACCATCATTGGGATTTAACCGAAGAATACGGGAGATTGAGGGACTGCCAGTCGCGCTGAATAAGACTGGAGTGGAGGACATTGCTTATAACAATCTTGATTTTTGGCAGTATTATCTGACCTGGGGATTTGGCCTGCGCAATGCCTGTGCAGAGGACGGAATCCGGCCGCACAAATATAACCAAGATCAGCGGGAATATCTGCCGGCCTACATGGAATATACCTATTATCCTTCTTTTACATGGCAGAAAGGCTTTACCAGGTTTGATGAGACGACAAAGGAAATCAGTAATCCAGTCAGCATGGAATGGAGTCTTCCCGACCGACGGACGCTCAGGGTGGAGTTTCATCTGCACTATGTTCTCTATTGGATAGATGGTCAGCCAGTCCACAATGTGGAGTATCCGTTTGATGATTTCGTGAAGCTTTCTGCATCAATGGAAAATCCGGAACTGTTTTTCTTCCTGTTGGCGATTACTTCTATAGAGAAGAGTGAGCGTGACAAAGCAATCCCTATGGTTGAAAAGTGGCTGCAAAAAACGCCGCTCTATCCGCAGACGATTCCAGACATTGCGCGCTTACTGGTGGAGTGCTGCAGCAGAAGAAACGAGGAAAGCAAGAAGACAATTGCAGTCTATTATATGGAGCAGGAGCAGGTATGCATTCGCGCGGTGGTAATGAAAGAGAGGGTGGTATTTTATGCGCTAAGAGATTTTGCATGGCAGAAGTTTCATAAAATGACAGTAGCAGACAGCGGGTGTGGAGAGCAGACGAAGCGATTGGTTATGGCGTTTTTGCAGGAGTTAAAACAGCCGATACCTGTTTCGTCCAGTGCTGTTTTGCTTGAGGGCATGGAACCAAAGGAAAAGGCGGAACAGATTATAGGGGCGCTAAAGCGGCATGAAACAGACAGCAGATTCTTAACCGAAACTTACTGTGTGCTGCGCTATGGAGAGCGGCGGAAAAGCGAACGCGTATTATACTGTGCGATGAATCCTTTTGGGGCAGATTTGACACAGCGCAATACGGAGATTGCCAAACAGTATGCATTTTCGTGTCAGGAGTTGGATAAAAAGGTAAAGGAGAAGCACCGCATAGCCGGTTTTCTGGGTTGGGGGGATTCCTATACGCCCAAAGAAATCTGCGAGCCAAAGCCGTTTGCGGTTGGAGACAGCGGAACATATTATTACTACCAGTCATTCCGCATGCGACGTGGAGACAGTCTGGCAGCGATTCTGCCAGAGATGTTTGACCTAGCGAATGTGACAGAGGTGGAGTGCTTTAGCGGATCCTTAAGTATTTCGCAGATCGACGGACACTTGGAATATTGCTATGGCGAGCGGGCGCTATGGGAGTCGGTACACAGTCTGGAAAAAGTGGGTGCTGACTTTTTGTCGGTGTTTACAGAGACAGGAATTTTGATAGAGCTGGTGTCATGGCTTGACAGTCTGCTTGCGGCGCATGAGATAGAAGTACAGTGGCTTCATTTGGTTTTTCGGCGTCAGTCGAATGAGGCCTGTTTGGTGGAGGCGGTGAGCCGAACCAAATGTTATGACACCGTCGCTTTTACAGAAGAATATTTATCTGGAGATGAGGTATTTGTCTGGAAGCGCGATTGTAGAGGGACGGATGTGTTTAAACGCTTGAAAGATATGCTTGTGCGGCATCTGGAAAAGGGAACATGTGGCTGCCGGATAAAGTCTATGCGCCGGATGGATATCGCATATTGGATTGACAAGGAACAGGTAATGGAGGAAACGGTATTGATAAAAGCAGAGTTTGGAATCATTGATTGTTTTGATGAGACAAGGGATTATGGTGTGTATGAACCGGAGCAGTATCACTGCGTCTGTATTGATGACGATCGCTATATTGATGACTGGTGGGATCGCTTGCGGCTGATGAAAACGTATTTTCACTGTTTCAGCCGCCCGGAGATGGGGTTGGCAAGATATGGCGTCACCCTGATTCCGCCGGAATCGCTGCCCGCTTTTCAGGATATTGTCCTGTCAGACCACAGAATCAATCAGGATGAGCAGCTGGTACTGCTTGCACAGGTGATCCGGAAGGCGATTCAGGAAGGGAAGTATATGATTCATTTTGGCGTGTGAGTGATTATGGGTGAACCATCCAATGTTAATTTATTATTTTGGTTTATAATGCCTGAATAAGTGCTCCGATAAAGTTGTTATACGTCATACTGTGGGGCTTATATCGGAGGGGTTATCAAAAATGCACTTTGGGTTACAAAGTGCATTTTTTCGTTCGGATAATCCGCTGGATACTTTTTTCAGACAGATAATAACGTTCTGCCAGTTCCCGGGTTGTTTGGCCGGACAGAACGGTTTAAAAGTTGTATTTTTCGCGGATGACTCTCCACTTGTCTATCAAAGAAAAGGAATCGCTGCTTACCCCTATCCAAAACAAAATTGTGCCAAAACTATATGGAGGTGTGAACAGTAAGAGACATTCTGGAATTTTTACAGGACTTAGGAACTGTAGAAAAATAAGTGACACATCTTGACTTGTCTATTTCTCCGATAGCACAGCACAAAAAGCCTCGCCGTAGCCCACTACGCCTACGTTTTTTGTACTGCACTCTCGAAGAAATATCCTGCGCAATCTGTATCACTTATTTTCCTACAGTTCCTTATTAATGCAATGTATTGACAAAATAATTTCATGATGATATCATAATGATATCAAAAAGATAAAACAAATAGGAAACATAACATTGAAAGGAGAGAATCCTATGGAAGAGAAGATACTATCAACGAAAAAAATGGTATGGCAGCACTGCTTGGAATTTTGCTGCTGTTTGCGGTGTCGGTTGCAGGCATCGTTATCGGATCAAATGCGATTGCAAAAAATAACAGTGCAGCAATGCTTGTTGCAGGGATTGTGATGCTTGTTGCAGGGATTGTGCTGCTACCCACATCGTTTGTACTCTGTGGAGGGCTGAAAGTACTGAAACCGCAGGAGGCGCTGGTGCTCACATTGTTTGGCAAATATGTGGGTACATTAAAAGAGGATGGTTTCTATTTTGTGAATCCATTCTGCACGAGCGTCAATCCGGCGGCAAAGACGAAACTGAGCCAGAGCGGCGACGTGGGTGTGCCTGCATCTACATCCCTGATGACGTTAGCGAATAATGCAACCAGTAGAAACGTAGAGATTGGCAGCAATAAAATCTCCCTGAAAATCATGACCTTAAACAACAACAAGCAGAAGATCAACGACTGTCTCGGAAATCCGATCGAAATCGGAATCGCTGTTACATGGAAGGTTGTGGACACGGCGAAGGCAGTATTTAATGTGGACAATTACAAAGAATTCCTGTCGCTGCAGTGCGACAGTGCGCTCCGTGACATCGTGCGCATCTACCCGTATGATGTTGCGCCCAATGTCGACACGACAGGCGACGGCATCGCGGACGAGGGAAGCCTGCGCGGCTCCAGCGAGATCGTGGCTGGGAAAATCCGTGACGAGATACAGAAACGGGTTGCGGAGGCAGGGATCGAAGTGGTGGAGGCGCGTATCACATACCTTGCGTACGCACCCGAGATTGCCGCAGTGATGCTGCAGAGACAGCAGGCATCTGCAATTATCGATGCGAGGAAGATGATCGTGGACGGTGCGGTCGGCATGGTTGAGATGGCGCTGGACCGACTCAGTGAAAATCACACCGTGGAGCTGGACGAGGAGCGCAAGGCTGCGATGGTTTCCAATCTGCTGGTAGTGCTCTGCGGAAACCGCGACGCACAGCCGGTTGTGAACTCGGGAAGTCTTTATTAGTGCAAAGGAATGATGCTATGGGGGATTCGGGCAAGAAACAAGTGCCGCTCAGACTTTCTGCGAAGCTGTACGACGCAATCGCAGCGTGGGCCGAGGATGATTTCCGCTCTGTCAACGGGCAGATCGAGTATCTGCTGACGGAGTGCGTGCGCCAGCGGAAGAAAAACGGAAAATATGTCTCGGAAGAGATAGACAAACCGCTGGAGATTGATATTAAATAGGTTTCAGACGGGGGAGGCATGTGAGCATGAAGCATTGGAAAAAAATGATCGCACCGATAGTGGTTGCGCTGATCATCATATTGTATTATGTTGGAATCGCTGTATTTTTTATGAAGATACCCGGCATTTCCGCAGTCATCAAAATCCTGACGGTTGTGATACCGCTTGTGCTGGCTGTGGTGATGGTTGGTGTTTTAATAAGCAGAATAAAAGAAATTCAAGGAGGAGAAGAGGATGATCTTAGTCAATACTGATTACATCAGCGGAAAGGAACTGGAGATGCTCGGACTCGTAAAGGGAAGCACAATCCAGTCAAAGAATGTCGGAAGGGATATTACACAGGGGTTAAAGACGCTGGTGGGCGGTGAGCTGAAAACCTACACAGAGATGATGAACGAGGCTAGGGCACTCGCGACCAAGCGCATGGTCGAGGAGGCGGAGAAACTGGGAGCCGACGCGGTTGTCAATATCCGCTATGCATCGGCGGCAGTCATGCAGGGCGCGGCGGAGGTCATGGCATACGGAACCGCGGTGAAGTTCAGATAGGGTATTAACCGTTCGGCATAGGATTTTGCATGGCCTGATGATGCGCTATGATTGTGCCGGACGGTTTCTTACATTTCTGTAACATATTCAATTGGGGTTTTCTGGATATGAGAAAAGGGTTATAATGCAATCATGGACAGGCGTTAAGCCGCATATTGAATGCAGCTTATTGCCGCAATGGTGAAGGTACAGAGTTATTGCTTTATGGAGATATGTGAATGGAGTCAATGCTTGGGATGGATACAAAGTTAAAGATTATGATGATTGAGGATGACGCCGCGCTTGCGCGGGAAATCAGTCTGTCTCTCGAAAAGTGGCAGTATGAGGCAGCTGTGGCAGAGCGGTTTGACGATATTTTGCAGGAATTTACAGAAAAGAGACCGCAGCTCGTCCTGATGGATATCAACCTGCCCTGTCACGACGGATTTTACTGGTGCAGCCAGATCAGACAGATCTCAAAAGTCCCGGTCATCTATATCAGCAGCCGCGGCGACGACAGGGATAAGATCATGGCGATCGCGCAGGGCGGCGATGACTATGTGGAGAAACCGCTTCGCATGGAGCTGCTGCGGGCTAAAATCGAGGCGATGCTGCGGCGGACTTACGAGTACAAGGTCCGGGAGCGCGTTTTTCTTTCCGCAGGGCTGTGTTTTGACTGTGCGGTGCAGAGTTTATACGATATCAGTCAGGGCATCGGGAAAGCTGGCCTGGCAAATGACAGGCGTGCGGGGGAGGAGCAGGAGATCGATCTCACGAAATCGGAGCGTCGGCTCCTCTCGCGTCTGGTGGAGAGCAGACCGGACGTCGTGACGCGTGATGAGCTGATGATGGAGCTGTGGAACACGGACGAGTATGTCACGGACGCGGCGCTGACCACGATTATCAGCAGACTGCGCACAAAGCTCAAATCCGTGTGCGGCGAGGATGTGATACGCACCAAAAAAGGACAGGGATATTACGTGAAATGATTGTGTGGAGATGGTTCAAGAGAAAATGGGGACAGTATGTTGTCCTGTTTCTGGTGCTGCTGGGTTTTAACCTGTATTTTATATTTTTGATGCGGACAACACATATGACATATCTGCTGTATCTCGACCTGCTTTTGCTGGTATTTCTGGCGGTCGTGGAAGGTACGGCGTTTTTTGGCTTCTGGAAAAAAGAACGCAGGAAAAGAGCGTTTTTGCAGGAGAACGAGCTGATCTGTGAGACGCTTTCCGATATGGAGGACCGCGAGGTCTTTGCACACGACCGGCTGGTTCTGGAGAAGCGCCTCCAGGAGAAGTTTGCAGAGAACTGCGACCTGCAGGACTATGTGGCAAAGTGGTGCCACGAGTTTAAGATACCGCTGTCGGCGGCATTGCTGATATCCACAAAAATCAAGGATGCAGACATCAGAACCGATATGAGGGAGCAGCTGGAGCGGATGAACTGGCAGATGAACATGATGATGCAGGGATGCAGGCTGCAGAGTCCGCTGTTTGACATGCAGATCAGGCAGGTTCCGCTCGAAAAATGTATCAGGGCGTCCATCAGAAATAACCAGTTCTTTCTGATTCAGAAAAAATTTCAGATTGACATGCAGATCGGCGAAGTCATTGTCTATACAGATGAGGTCTGGCTGACCTATATTTTAGACCAGGTCTTAAATAATGCTGTCAAGTATGCAGGACAAAATGGGGAACACCATATCCGTTTTTGGACGGAAAAGGCGGCAGGGCAGACCAGATCTTCCCTTTTTGAGGAAACTTTTCCGATTCAACTTTTTATAGAGGACAATGGAGAAGGAATCCGGGAAAGTGATATCAGGCGCATTTTTGAGAAAGGCTACACAGGCAGCGGCTACCACAACGGCAAGTACAAATCAACCGGGATGGGATTGTACATGGCAGACAAAATAGCCGGAAAACTGGGACATGAGATAACTGTCAAGAGCTGTTATGGGGAGTACACGCGCTTTTGCATCATGCTCCGGGGGAAACAGCCATGCTGATATTTTGCGTGGCTAGGGTATTATATGGCAGACTGGAACTGACAGCACCTATGGAAGAGGGAAAGTATGAGATTACTGCATGGGCAGTGAATAATCCCTATGGTGAGATTGAGAAGGGAATGCAGGATCTGCATGGTGCGCCCAGAATTACATTAAGTGCTGAGAAGTAGTATGAAATAGTAATCGGACTGAGGCTAAAGTGCGGCAGCACATATGTCGATATTAATATTGTAAACGGATTTACAGGATCAGAAACAAGGAGGTTGAAAGTATGCAGATACTATTTTATCAGACAAATCAATTCAATCATTTTAACAATCGTATTGTGAGCAGCACATACAAGACAAACGCTGCTTCCTCATCGCATGCAAGGCGCAGAATGATGGAGGTGCAGGACGAGGCGAAGGAGACAGAGTCTGTCAGAGTCACCATTTCCGGGGAGGCGATGGCGCTGGCAAGACAGGCAAAGGCGATGGAGCGGCTGGAGCAGTATGCGAACGCCAATGCGCAGGAGACGGACACAGGAGAACTGGGTGAGGCATCCAATGAGACCGTACAGCTGACGGATGAGGAATTGTACGAAGAACTGTTGAACCAGGTGAACATATGGGGCGACAAATCCTATGCCCTGCGCCATCATTTTAACCATCAGGAAACTGCCGAGATGGCTGAGAAACGGGCGGCAGCGCTGACTGAAATGCAAAAGCTTGAGGAGATGCAGAAGTCCGAGATCAGCAGACTGCAGAGAGATGCGCAGAAGGCTGCAGAGCAGGCTTCCATGCAGCAGGAGGAAATGAATAAAAAGAGTTCCGAACTGATTATGATGCTTGAGAGTTTCGAGGATCAGGATGAAGAAGAGGCGAAAGCAGCCGAGGGCGAGGGGAACAAAGACAACGATACCAGCTCCAGCGGAAGCCTCATGGAGGGAGAACCCGGAGCGATGGCGGCAAAGGGGGAAATGGGCATTCTGGATACCATGAACAGCATGGATGCGTCAAGTACATTTCGGATTGAAGCCAGCGATCATTCTATTAAAGCCGTTGAGGCGGAGCGGAAAAACATATACCGTGCGAATGCAGCAGAAAATTTTGACATAAAAGAAAAGATAGAATCAATGTCATATTATGTCAGTACGCTTGCCAACAATGAGGATGTAAAGGCATCTTTCAAGGACAGAATCAAAAAGGAGACAGACCCAGAGGCAAAGAAAAAGCTGCAGGCCATGATGGAGTACTTCGAGCAGATGGATATGAAGAACGGATACCGTGATTTGAAGAGAGACAGGGAGTTTGCGCTTCAGGAGAGAATTACTGCGAGAGATCTGCGAATCGCGCACCTTGGCGACCGCCATTTTGCGCTGGCAGAGCAGCAGAAAAAGGAGCTGCAGTCCCTGTTTGACGAGGACGACATCATGAGGACACAGGGACAGGCCGGCGTCGCCAGCCGCACGGAGGAAATCGCAGAGCGTCTGCAGGATAAGCTGGACGAGCGCGACCATATCGATGAGGATTCCGCACCAGAGGAAGAGATCCGCGGGAAAGAGGAGCAGGAAGAGGAGAAAAAGAGCGAAGAGACAGAAAATACTTTATCAGAAAAAGAGCAGCCAGACGAAGCAAATATATGGAGCAATTCCATTCAGGGGCTGATCATGGATGGAAGGCGTTTTGCAGAGATGAAAGGGCCGCTGGCATAAATGGCATAATAGAATCCCCTGACCACATCAGGGGATTTCATTAATTTATGAGAGCCTTTTCAATGTTGCACTGATGCTGGTTGGTTTTCTTGTCATAGCTGATCCCTGCTAACAGGATGTCTCCGCTATATTCCATAAGTTTTCCGGCGTATTTTCTGGACTTGATCTGATCAATGGCGCTCTCGGCAGAGTGGTTGTATTTCAGCTCGACGAGCAGAGCCGGGCTGTCCGTGTGCTGTCTTGGCAAAAAGGCGATATCTGCAAAACCTTCGCCTGCCGGCAGCTCCCGGATGAGCATATAATCCTTCATCGCACTGTAGTACGCAAGTGTGATAACGCAGCTCAGGGAGTTTTTGGTATTTTCCATGTGTACCCTGCTGACTGCGTCTGCGACTTTTTCCGCTTCCCCTTTCAGGGTAGCGCGCAGAAGCTTTTCGGAGGCCGCGATCGCATTAACCACTGTATTCCATTCACTTCCCTCAACCGCATTGACAAACTCGCTGCGCACCTCCTCGTTCGGGATATAGACTTCGCGCCGATCATGGTCGAAAGCGAGATAGCCGAGATGGATTAACAGGGCAAAGACATCGTCCCTGCTCTTGAATGTCACCATGTCATTCTGGAATTTGTCGGGATAATCATAAAATGTGCAATCGTATAATTGTAAGGCGAATGTAAGGATTTTTTCCAGAAAATATCTTACAATGGGATTAAATCAAAGCCAGCATGATTTGTTCGTTCCGGCTGCTCTATGAGAGCCTGTTATACCGCCGCCGGAGGAATACAGCTGGCTCTGTACAATAATCACATGAGGAGGTTCAGGACAGAAAATGAACGACAACAAAGTAGTAGAAATCAAAAACCTGATCAAGACCTACGGCGCAAAAGATTTTCAGACAACCGTGCTCAAGGGAATCGATCTGACCATTTACAAGGATGATTTTATCGCGATCATGGGCCCGTCAGGTTCAGGCAAGACGACACTCTTAAATATTTTATCCACAATCGACAAGCCCACACAGGGCATGGTCATGCTCGATGGACATGATGTGACGCACATCTCAAATAAGGAACTGGCAAAGCTCCGAAAGGACAAAATCGGCTTTGTCTTTCAGGACTACAATCTGCTGGACACCATGACACTGCAGGACAATATCGCGCTGCCGCTGGCACTCGACGGGGCGCCGGCAAAGCAGATTCTGGAGAAGACAAAGGAACTTGCAGCGGCCTTTGGCCTGGAAGCGCAGCTTCGCAAATATCCTTATCAGCTGTCCGGCGGACAGAAGCAGAGAGGGGCAGTGTGCAGGGCGCTGATCACCAGGCCGGAGATTATCTTTGCCGACGAGCCGACAGGAGCGCTGGACTCCAAGGCGGGAAAGGACTTGCTGCACTGTCTGCGCAGGGTCAATGAGAGCGGACAGGCGACGATCCTGATGGTGACACATGACCCGTATTGCGCTTCGTATGCGAAGGACGTCTGTCTGCTGAGCGATGGTGTGATGCGATGCCGTATCAGCAGGGGGAACGACAGAAAGGAATTTTACAACAGAATTATCGACCTGCAGACATCGATTGAAGGCGATTAGAGTGAGGAGGTTATCTATGAGAATGTTTCGTCTCGCGTTTGTGAACTTTAGAAATAGTTTCCGAAGCTATCTGTCACTGGTGCTCTCCCTGGCATTTACGATTCTGGTTCTGTTTAATTTTCAGAATGTCATCTATTCGGAATCGTTTGCAATATTGGGGGCACATAACAAGCAGTATATCGATATGCTGATTCAGACAGTGTCCGTCGTGCTCGGTTGTTTTATGTTCTTTTTCCTGTGGTATGCGGCCAATGTGTTTTTGACAAGGCGCAAAAGGGAAATCGGCATCTATATTTTTATGGGAATGTCAAACCGGAAAATCGGCTGTCTCTATGTGATTGAGATTAGCTTTGTGGGAATCACTGCGCTTGTGATGGGAGTCGGATTCGGTGCGCTTCTGGGAGGGCTGTTTCAGCTCATTATGGGCGCAGTATCCGACATCGCAGTTGATGTCAGATTTGGATTTTCGTGGGAGGCAGCAAAAGTGACAGGAATGTCATTCTTGCTCATGTACCTTTTCTTTGCCTTAAAAGGATACTGGAACATCATACACAGCAGTGTGCTCAATATGATTTCGGCAGCAAGGCAGAACGAGTATGTGCGCATTCCAAAGACTGTTTTGGCTGCAAAGGCAGTGCTGGGGGTGATTGTGCTTGCATCGGGATATTATCTGGCCAATCAGGGCGGCAAACAGGATCAGCTGGCAAATGCCCTGTTGGCGGTGGTGCTTGTCATCGTCGGTGTGTACCTGTTGTTCGGCGGGCTGATACCCCTTATTTTTCAGACGCTTTCCGCAAAGAAAAGCTTTCTGTACAGCGGACAGAGGTGTCTGTGGATGAATCAGATGATTTTCCGCATGCGGAAGAATTACCGCACATACGCGATGGTCTGCGTTGTGGGAATCTGTTCGATCACGGCGCTTGCAACCGGCTTTGCGATGAAGGAGCGCTATCACAATATGATACTTTTTGACAACCAGTATACGTTTCAGCTGCTCACAAACCAGAGTGGCCTGGAGGATAAGGCTGCTGCGCTGATTGGCGGGGCCGGAGACATCGCCTTTCAGACATCGCTTACAGCGTTAAGCCCGGACGCCGGGCATCTTGTGGTGAAGTATTCGGATGTGAAGCGCATTGCGCAGGAGAGGGGCGCGGTGTTTGATATAGCGGAACCAGCAGACGATGAGACTTATTGTCTGTCGCATCAGATGCTGATGTCGTTCCGCGTGAATCAGAAGCCTGCGCCGGTGACACTTGGCGATAAGGATTATCTGGAGACACAGATTTTAAGAGACGCATATATTGGCTATATGCAGAAGGCGATGGGATGTTTTTACATTGTCTCGGACAGTGAGTATGAGCGCATGAAAGGACAGAGTACAACGCTGTATATCCACAATTTTAAGCTTGCGGATGACACGGCTTTTGAGGCGGCGCGCGCTGCGGTGGATGTCCTGATCAGCAACACGGAAGAAAACTTTACGGCGCGTGTGGCAGTCGACCCGTTTGACAATGAGCTTGACTGGGTAAAAGTACTCCACTCGCTCTGTATCTTTATGTTTCTGGTATTTATCGTCGCGTGCGGCTGCATCATGTTCATGAAGATCTACAATGACTCGTTCGAGGAAAGAGAGCGGTATCTCGTCCTGAAAAAGCTGGGATTCCCGGCGGGGACACTCGCCGCATCCATCGCGCATGAGCTGCTGAGCGCCTACATGCTGCCTTTTGTGGTCATGGTAGTATCTGCGTACTTTTCTGTGCATGCGCTCGGCAGGATGATGTATACCAGCCTGTTTTCCATCTATCTGGTGAGCACACTAACAGTGCTTGCGGTGTTTGTATTCTGTTATGTGCTTTCTGTTGTTGTGTACCAGAGAAATGTGTCGGTGTAAGCTCTCGATCTATAAAAGAAAAGGCGAATCCATAACGACGGATTCGCTTTTTTTAATATTTGAGTGCTTTATACCTGTGGTAAGCTTCATTATTTTGTGCTATAATAATTGAAACTGGAACAATTGATTGAAAGTGAGGTCCGGCAGCACGGGGGAGAAGAAAGGTCAGGCGTATGAAATGATGTTACCACAGAGGAAAATACAGCGGCGGCAGCCATGCAGACAGAAAGCGAAGCTGATAGCCGTGCTCTGCACAGTGGCGCTGCTCGCGCCGTGTCTGTCCGCAGCAGCTACAGAAACGGGTACGATACAGAATAATACCGCAGAAGCAGACGCAATGCAGGCGGTCAGGGAGACAGATAATATTCGTGCGCAGTACGAGGAGTACAATGCACGCTTTGCAGCAGTCGAACACAGGAATGATATCACAGAAAAAGGTTTTGAGATAGTGGACATCCACATTTTCCCGGTTCAGTACGAGATTGACAGACAGAAAGAGATGGAGACGGAACTGGTAAGACAGATGAAAGCGGAACCAGAAGCCGATGTGAAAGACCTGAAAATGAATATGGAAGCGCCGATGCTGATGATTCCCGCATATGACAAAACGTATCATCGCCTTGCTCTTTTTTTTGTCGATCAGGAGGACAGGATTGTGTATAAGACAGACCGCTTTGAGACCAACAGCTGTGTGCTCGGACAGATGCAGCAGCCCATGCAGGATCTGGTCTCTGTGGCCTTTCAGGATTTGAATGGCGACTCGCTGACAGATATTCTGCTGATCACTTCCTGCGACGTAGGCGAGGGTAAGAAATACCGGATAGGAGATGTTCTTTTTCAGGACACGGAGGGACTGATTTTTTATAGAGATTATCGTATTTCGGACAAGATTAACCGCTTTGGCATGAATCAGAACACGGATTCTATCACTGCATTTGTGAGAGATGGCTATTCTACCGAGTTTCTATACACAGCTGTTACGCTGAGTGAACTGCTGCAGCACAATTTCCAGATTATCACAGAGCAGTGCCACACGAGGACTTTTGGCAAGCTGGGAAAGCTTCAGGTCGTGCCGGGGACTTATCGCATTGCGGATTATGATGTGTTTATGGTCTACCTTGTCAACGAACAGGACTATATCTTATCGGCACTTCAGCCCATGGGCGATTACGATAACCTGTATGCGCTGAAGGGTATCAACTGCCGGGATATTGACGGTGACGGACTAAAGGATATCATCGTGCTGGCGCGGTACAGCTATGAGGATGAGGAGCACAAGCTGGCGGTTGTGAGCGATTACAGCATCTATTATCAGAGAACTGGCGGTTTTTCGGTGGATACAGAGATAAAAAAGCAGTATCCGTGCAGCGAGGAAGATACGATGCAGAGTGTTGTGGAGAAAGCGAGAGCTTATTGGGGGTGGAAAACAGAAGATGATACGGATATTGATCGTTGATGATGAAAAATCAATTTGTGATTTGATAGACTTAAACTTATCCTCAGCAGGATATCACTGCACGACAGTGCAGGATGGCCTTGAGGCAATTGACTTGATAGAGAAGGATACGTTTGACTTGGTTTTGCTTGATATCATGCTGCCCGGTGCGGACGGCTATGATGTCATGGAGTATATACGTCCGCTTGGGATTCCAGTGATCTTTATCACGGCAAAATACGAGGTCAAAAACAGGGTGAAAGGTTTGAAACTCGGTGCGGACGATTACCTTGTCAAGCCTTTTGACGTGGTGGAGCTGGTTGCACGCGTGGAGGCGGTTTTAAGGCGGTACAACAAGGCAGATCAGAGACTCACAGCGGGGGATGTGACTGTTGATGTGGAGGCGCACCGCGTGATGAAGGGAAACAGACCAGTTGAGCTGACCAACAAGGAATTTGGGTTGTTGGTGCTCTTTATGAAGAATAAGAATGTAGCGCTGTTTCGCGAGACCTTGTATGAAAAGGTGTGGGAGGGGGAGTATTTTGCGGACAGCCGCACATTGGATTTGCACGTTCAGCGCCTTAGAAAGAAGCTTGGCTGGGAGCACAGTCTGGTGGCAGTTTACAAAGTGGGCTACCGCCTGGAGGTATTGGATTAAACAATGAAAATTTCACTGAAATTACTTTTATCGACCATCGTTGTCATGGCATTGGCGCTTGGTTTCAGCGGATTTTATTTCGTAAATTATGTGTTTGAGACTTCTCTTGCGCGGGAAGTGGGACAGGCCGCGGACGAGAGCAATATTCTGAGCTTTGCCTTTGAGACAGCAGCATTGACTGTGCCAGCCCGCTACAGCGTGCTTCCCGACAATACAGTAGAAGAAATTGCCTCAAATCTCGAGCGGAGCGGGCGCAGCACCAATCGCCTGATTCGGATTTCTGATGAGCAGAAGGAAGTGCTGCACACAAGTGATGGTTTTGACGCGGACGAGCAGCTTCTGCAGCAGACCTGGACAGATATCAAGACATATCGTATCATCGAGACATCGAATGGCTACTATATTCACACCTGTGCGTCAATCAATTCCCTTGGAAGAATTCTGTATCTGGAAACAATGAAAGATATCTCTGATGTGTTCACAGAGCGTGCGATGGGATTTTCCCTGTACCGAAAGGTGACGCTTGTCATGCTCTTGATCGGCACAGGGATCATGCATCTGATTGCCTCTCTTTTGACCAAGCCGATTCGGCTGCTCACCAGGGCTACAAGAAGGATGGCAGAAGGGGATTATGCATATCGTGCAAGACAGGTGAGCAATGACGAGCTGGGGCAGTTGACACGCGACTTTAATCACATGGCGAATGCACTGGAAGAAAACATCGAGAAACTTGAGGAGGAGAACGAGGCGAAGGAGGAGTTTATGGGGGCCTTTGCCCATGAGCTCAAGACACCGCTCACTGCGATTATCGGCTATGCGGATATGCTGCGCACACACAAGCTGGATGAGGAAAAAAGTTTTCTCTCAGCCAATTACATCTATACAGAGGGAAAGCGTCTCGAGGCGATGTCCTTTCGTCTGCTGGATATTATTGTGGCAAAGAAAGATGAGGCAGAGCTAAGTCAAATCGCTGTTGCGGAGATTTTCGAATATCTGCGGGAGATGTTTGCGGAAGAAAAACGGGACATGAAGTTTGTGTTTCGCTATGATGACGGCACGGTATGGGCAGAGGTCAATCTGATTAAGACAGTACTTGTCAACCTGATTGACAACGCCTGCAAGGCGTCGGAGGCAGGGAGCACTGTCACAGTCAGGGGGAGAAAGCTTGATGCGGGGTATCGTTTTGAGGTGGAGGACGAGGGAATCGGCATTCCCGTCGAGGAGCAGCGCAAGATCACAAAGGCATTCTACATGGTGGATAAATCCCGTTCAAGAAGCAAAAATGGTGCCGGACTAGGGCTTGCGCTGTGCGAGGAAATCCTGAAAATTCATCACAGTGAGCTGACGATTCAGAGCGAACAGGGAAAGGGCTCCTGTATCGGATTCACATTGGAGGGTAATACATGAGAAAGACAGCGCGATATTTTGCGGTTTTCCTGTCAGTAGTGCTTGTGATCGCAGTCTCTGTATGGGGACCGGAAGTGCTCGCAAAGTACAAGGATAAGAAAATACTGAACGAACCGCACATTGAGCTGGTAGCGGAGGCAGGAGAGGGCTACCGCTATCAGATGAACGCAAATGAAAAGCTTTATATCCTGTCGAGATGTCTTGGAAGTCAGGCTCTTTCGGAGAGTGAGCAGAATGCAATGACTTTTTATGCCGGAAATGCGGGCCTGGGCTATGAGGATTTGGAGGGATCTTATGCATTTGTGCGCAAGTATAATGGACCGTCAGGCAAGGAAATAACAGACGAACAGATCTATGCGGCCTGCAATGAGGGCCTGGCGATGTTAAAGGCGATGAAAATTTTGCCGGAGGAAGTCAGGGACGTGAGCGCGGCCTCCTACAACGCGACGCTGTATTCTGCGATTGATGTGTTAGAGCCGCGCAACAACGTAGCCGTCTGGAAGGTGGAGCTGTCAAACAGCCAGAAAAATGCAGATAAGGTAAACAGGCTGATCGATGTCTACATTGATGCAGACGACGGCAAAATTTATGAATTTTATGCCAGAACTTCACTCCTGTGGAGAGATATTGATACAGATGCCATCATCGAGGCGTGGGGAAATTATATGGAATTGAGCGCTCCGACAGCGTATGAGTCAGACAATCCTCTGCTGGAGACGACACCGTATTTCAAGAAATACGTTTTCCCGGGCATGGGTGAGGACAGGACAATCGTAACTGTCGGATATTATGAAGGAATTAACGAAATATTTTTAAAAATCTCCTAGAGCGTGTTTGAAAAATGCTTTCTGCCAGATGTGCGTCACAGTTTGTGGGAGATTTGTGCCAAATGAAGGAGGCATAGCGGGCTATGTTGACTGAATTTGGCGCAAATATCTCGCAAAGTGGGGCGTGCAGGTGGTAGGAATGATTTTTCAAACACGCTCTAAGAATATGAAAAACAGTTCAGTGGTTAGCTGAACTGTTTTGGTGAAAGTTTATAATTTGTTGTCAAACAGTTTCTTGTCAAATTCCGGGTTGAAATAATAAAAATTCTTCGAATCCAGCTTTTCCTTCGTCATCTCAATCGCCTCGCCAAAGCGGTTGAAATGGACAATCTCACGTGCCCGGAGGAATTTTAATGGCGCCCTGACATCGGGGTCATCAATGACGCGCAGAAGATTTTCGTAGACAGTGCGCGCTTTCTGTTCGGCGGCAAGATCTTCGTATAAGTCTGCAAACGCATCCCCCTTTGACTGGAATTCCAGCGATGTGAAGGGAACACCCGCCGCTGCCTGCGGCCACAATCCTGCCGTGTGGTCGATATAGTATGCGTCAAATCCAGCAGTTTTTGCCTGCTCTGGTGTCAGATTTCTGGTCAGCTGGTAAACAATGGCACAGATAATTTCCATATGGTTGATTTCTTCTGTACCAATATCAGTCAGGAGGCCGCCAACCTTTTTGACAGGCATTGAGTAGCGCTGCGCCAGATAACGCATAGAAGCGCTGAGCTCTCCGTCCGGTCCGCCGTACTGACTGATAATCAGCTGTGCCGTCTTCGGACAGGTTTTTTTGATCTTTACAGGATATTGCAATCGTTTTTCATAAGCCCACATTAGATAAGTCCTCCTTCCCAGGGCATAGGTCCCTCGCCCCATTCATATTTGTCTGAATCTGGCTTGCCAGTCACGATCGACAGCTGCGTCAGTGCATTGTATTTGGCAGCGTAGTCGGCAAGTGTGTCCAGTCTTTTTTGAAGCAGCTCCCGCATCAGCTTGATTCCATGCTGACAGTCAGGATGCGTGTCGAGATAGAGCGTCAAGTCGTTAATCGCAAATCCGATCATGGATATCTCATTCATCGCTTTCTCGCGCCCGGACAGTTTTGACTCGGCGGCCTTGTCACAGAAGGGACATGGAATATCTTCCGCAGCGTAGAAATTCATGTTGAGGCACGGAAAGATCGTGCCATTATATAATGCAGAGTTCAGCTCGTAAGGCTCACACCACTCCTGCATAGGGAATGAGCCCATAGCTAAGGACTCCGGAGTACATTTGCAATTGGCAGAATTGTTCATAAAAACACCTCCATATTGGCAGGATTAACAGGTTACCAATATTATTTTTTGAAAAAAGAGGTATAATATACTGGTTCATATTGGGAAGAATAAATCCATATCAACACTTGCAAAAATGATAAAAAGCTGATATACCTTACATATATGCATGCGTGTTGCTGGAAATTTATGGTATCCAGAACGCTTCTATATATAAATGGGAGGATATAAAAATGTACAGAGCGGGAATTGATTTAGGTGGAACGAATATCAAAGCAGGGATTATTGACGAAAATCAGACAATTTTAGCGCAGGCGTCCGTGCCGACAGGGGCAGAGCGGCCAGCGGAGGAAGTCATAGCAGACATGGCACAACTCGTGCGGCAGCTGATGGAAACGCTAAAGATCGAGGAGAGGGAGCTTGCGGGTATCGGCGTTGGAGCGCCGGGACTTGTGGACGCTCAGGCAGGAGTCGTGCGGTATTCCAACAACATTAGCTGGGAGAATGTAGCGCTCGTGCGGGAACTCGGAAATTATTTTTCCTGCAAAGTCTGTATATCCAACGATGCAAACTGCGCAGCGCTGGGGGAAGTCAGGGCGGGGGCCGCAAAGGATGTGTCCAACGCGATTCTGCTCACGCTCGGGACAGGCGTCGGCGGCGGTATTATCCTGAATGGAAAAGTGTTTGAGGGAAGCAACGCGGGAGGGGCAGAGCTCGGGCACACCAGCATGATTCTGGGGGGAGAGCCCTGTACCTGCGGCAGGCGCGGCTGTGTGGAGGCATATGTATCTGCCACAGCGCTGATCCGGGATGCAAAGCGGGCTGCCGCTGCAGACAAACGATCGCTGCTTAATCAAATGTGTGACGGAAAGATTGAGAATATGAATGGTAAGATTCCGTTTGATGCGGCGCTTGAGGGAGATAAGACCGCGAAAGAGGTCGTTGAGAATTATTATACATATCTGGCAGAAGCCATTGCGAACTATGTCAATATCTTTCGTCCGGATGTCGTACTCCTGTCAGGGGGGATTTGCAATCAGGGAAGCCGCCTGACGAAGCCGGTGGAGGAGCATTTAAGCTTCCTGTGCTTTGGCGGAGACAGGGCCTTTGTGCCGCCAGTGCGATGCGCTGTTCTGGGGAATGATGCCGGTATCATCGGCGCTGCCAATCTACTGGGGCAAAACAGTTAGAAAGCCAGGTAAAAAATGAGTAAAATAGATAAGAATAAGCAGATAAAGCGGGAATCCCTTCTGGAGACAGCGTTTAAGCTCTTTACCAGCAAGGGAATCCACAAAACTTCCATATCGGATATTGTGGAGGATGCCGGGGTGGCCAAGGGAACCTTTTATCTGTATTTTAAGGACAAATATGACATCAGGAACAAACTGATCGCCCACAAGTCGGGCGAGGTGTTTCGAAAGGCGGAGCGCGCGCTGGAAGCAACCGATATCACAGAGCTTGAGGAGAGAGTGATCTTTTTGATTGACAATATTGTCAACCAGCTCGTGGAGAACAAGACACTGTTGGGCTTTATATCCAAGAACCTCAGCTGGGGCGTGTTCAAAAATGTGCTCATCGGGGCCGGGAATGACAGCGAGGTTGATTTTTACGATATTTATCATTCGATGTTCGGGGATGAGGGCAGATATGAGAATCCTGAAGTGATGGTTTTTATGATGATCGAACTTGTGGGTTCCACCTGTTATAGTACGATTCTGTACAATGAACCAGTGGGGATTGACGAACTGAAACCGTATCTGTTTCGCACGATCAGGGGAATTATGGCGATGCACCGCACCGCAGTCCGGCCGGGAGCAGAAAATGGTTTACAATATTAATTTTGCAAAAAGTATAAAGTAAATGAAAAATAATCCGATAAATTAAGTATAAAAATAAATTATGTAACTATTTGTCATGAAATAGTTGCGGATTGATAACAGAAATAATTGACTAGTTTGGAAGGAGGAGTCCGGTATGCGTATAGATGCCTATAACCAAATACAGCAGATCTACGGAACACAAAAGTTAACAAAAACTGAGAAGAAGGCAGCAGGAGCAAGCTTTCAGGATCAGCTTATGCTCTCAGCGACAGCTCAGGATGCTTCCATAGCAAAGAAGGCAGTAGCTGCAACACCTGACGTGCGCCAGAATCTTGTAAATTCCATCAAGGAACGCATCGATAATGACACTTATGAGGTAGATATGGAGGATTTTGCAGGAAAGTTGTTAGAGAGATACAATGGCCTGTTTTAAGTGAGGTGCATAGGTGGCAAGCTTATTGGAAAACTTGATTGATGTGCTCGACAGTGAGAATGCACACTACGAGAAGCTCGTAACCCTCGCTGAGAGCAAAACTCCTGTCATCGTGGCAGGAGATATCGAAAACCTGGGAAAAATCATGGATGAAGAACAGGAGATCGTAGGCAGAATCCAGGGAATGGAGAAGGAAAGAGATAAATTTCTGGCTGATATTGCCAACGTAGTTAACAGGGATGTTAAAACATTGAAACTTATAGACCTGATTCAGATGCTCGAATCAATGCCCGACCAGAAGCAGAAGCTTGAGGACGTGCAGAAGCGTTTGAGGGCGACCATAGACAAGCTGAAGGAGACAAACGGCAAAAACCAGCTGCTCCTCTCAGAAAGGCTGGATATGGTGAGCTTTAACCTCAATATGATACGGGCAATGAAGTCTGCGCCGCAAACAGCCAATTACAGTAAAGATGCATATACAAACGGACAATCGCTTGGTATCTTACATGGTGGTTTCGACGCAAAGCAGTAACGACGAAACACGAGGTGAGATACCATGTCTTTGTTTGGATCATTATATTTAGGCGACAGCGGCTTACGCACGTCGCAGAGCGCGCTCAACACCGTAGCGCACAACTTATCAAATCTGAATACGCCCGGATATGTCCGCCAGCAGGTGGCAAATACCGATACCGTATATACTTACGGAGGCCGATCCGTAAGAGGATGGCGGAACCAGGTAGGAACTGGTGCCAAATATGCCGAGTGCAGACATGTCAGGGATACTTTTCTCGACATGGCATACCGCGAGGAGTATGGCAGGTCATCATACTATGAGGTATCGTATTCGGCGATCTTAGAGATCGAGGATATCCTGGGAGAGCTCGATGGGGCTGCATTCAAGAATTCTTATTCGGGACTATGGGTCGCGATGCAGGAGCTGTCAAAGGACCCGAATAATACGGTCAATATGTCCGTACTGATGTCAAAGGCGGCAAGTTTCATGGAGAACGCAGCATCTGTGTACCAATCCTTTCAGGAGTATCAGAACAATCTGAACAAACAGATAAAGGATTCCGTCAAAGAGATTAATTCCATTGGAAACAGAATTTATGAACTGAATAAAGAAATTATGAAGATAGAAGTCGGTGGTGTGGAGAATGCAAATGATCTTCGCGATGAGCGGGATCAGCTGCTTGATATGCTTGCTGGTTATGGCAATATTTCCTACAACGAGGAACCGAATACCGCAGTGACAGTGCGTTTCAACGGCACGAGCTTTATCACAGAGGCAGGGGTGTACGAGATGCAGACGTTCACCGACAAGGATACTGGGTTTGTGACGCCATACTGGAAGCAGAATATCATTACCACTACAGACGCAAGGGGCAACAAGGTTGTCGATTATTCGGGAGCCCATGTCTTTAACCTCAAGGAGGAGATATCGACAGCAGGAAAGACGGATGTCGGCTCACTCCGGGCACTCCTGTTAGCGAGAGGGGATCATGTGGCAAACTACACGGATCTCACAGTGGGGGCATGTACGGATGTCAAGCTTGATAAGCTAAAGATCAGTGCAGATGCGTATGATGAGAAAGACGGACTGAAATATTATAATGATTATATTTCAAAGTCCATAGTCATGAATATGCAGGCAGAGTTTGATAATATTGTCCATGCAGTTATGACCAAGATCAATGAGGTGATTGCAGACAGCTGTGATCCCAAGACGAAATATCTGTGCAATGAAGATGGATCGCCTATGCAGATGTTTGAGAAGACAACGGGATCAGCGTACGAGAAGGTTGTTTTGAGCAGTGGGGAGGCAGAGATCTTAAAGGCGCAGGGTGTAAAACTTTACCAGATTTACGACGATGATGAGAATCCCGTTCCCAATATGTACTGGAAGTACATTGAAGAGGACGTTAACGCACCGCAGACACTTTATAACTGTGCAAACGCAAAGATCAATCAGAAACTTTTGCAGTCCCCGTCGCTGCTTCAGTTTACATGGGTTGAGAACTCGGTAGACTACAACATTGGCAAAAAGTTTGTGGAGGCATTTCAGGAGGAAGGAATCTATCTGAATCCCAAGGCAACAGATATCAGTACTTTCGAAAATTGCTATATCGATTTGGTTGATCAGGTAGGCACATCGGGCTATGTGTTCGGGCAATTGTACGATTTTGAACAGCTTGCGATGGAACAGGCCGACAATGAGAGACAGACTGTGATTGGTGTATCTTCGGATGAGGAACTTGAACATATGATCATGTACCAGAATGCATACAATGCAGCCAGCCGCTACATCAATGTGATCAACTCCATGCTTGATACATTGCTGGGTATGGGGGCATAAAAGGCTTTCTGCCAGAACACGGCGCAAGGATGTCGTATTCTGGCAGGAATGATTTTTCAAACATGCTTTAGGGGATGGAATAGATAGTATATATGGAGGAAAATATAAATGGCATCAACATTTATGGGGTTAAATATATCATATTCCGGTTTGGTCGCTTCGAATGCGGCACTGAACACAACCGCGAATAATATTGCCAATATAGAGACAACGGGTTATTCTAGACAGATTGTCAACCAGGCAGCATCCGCGGCGATGCGTGCATTTGCGAGTCATGGATGCATCGGTGCCGGCGTCGATACGCTCGGCGCAGAGAGAGTCCGGGATATCTACTATGATGAGAAATACTGGAACAATAATTCCAAACTTGGAGAGTACGATAAGAAGCAATACTACTGCGCCATCATAGAGACTTATCTCGACGATACACGGGGAACCAATGAGGTAAAGGGTTTTAGTACGATATTTAGCGAGTATCATTCCGCGATGGATTCATGGTCAAATCATGCGGATGAGACGAACTATGCACTTGAATTTATCGGAAAAGCAGGTAATCTCTGCGAATATTTTAATATATTGTACAACAATTTCCAGAAGATGCAGACAGATGTCAATGATGAGATCAAGATTAAAGTGGATGAGATCAACAGCGCTGCACAACAGATTGCACTATTGAATAAGCAGATTAATATGGTGGAGGCAAACGGCAATACCGTTGCAAATGATCTCCGCGACAAGCGTGATCTGCTGATTGACCAGCTCTCAGCTGTGGTGGATGTGCAGTGTGAGGAAAGGCCAATCAAGGATACCAGTGGAGATGATACCAACATCAATGAGTTTACGGTATCCATCGCAGGCGGACAGACATTAGTGTCCGGCTATGAGTACAGAAAGCTTGAGTGTGTGCCAAGGGAGTCTTGGCAGAAGGCAAACCAGAACGATGTCGACGGACTCTATGATGTCAGATGGACAGACACAAAAGAAGACATTGGACTTAGCGCTAAGAATGTAAGAGGAGAGCTCAAAGGTCTGTATGAACTGCGTGACGGCAACAACAACGAAGCGTTTCATGGAAAGATATCCGATGTGAATCGACAGGCGAACACAGTGACAGTTAAGACCACAGAGAGCTATCTGAGTGATATTTCCAAGAGTACACTTCCGGCCACAGACGGTCAGATCAGGCTGAGTGGTAAGCTGTATTACTATGACAGCTTTACCTTTGAGACGGATGGAGACGGCAATACGTACTATACATTTAAATTGTCAGAGGATAAATCAAGAAATCCTGAGATGCCAAAGGGCACGATCGTTGGAAACAGCGCGAGAATCGGCGAACAGGTCAACTATCAGGGAATTCCGTATTACCTCGAACAGATGAATGAATGGGTGCGTGACTATGCATATCACTTTAATGATATATACGGTGTGGAGAACGCGACAGACTTCAACGGCAATACGCACGAGGGAGATATCTTCTATACCGGTGATGACAGTGTCAATGGGGGACAGTACAATCTCAAGGGAGCGTCGATCTATGACATGAGCTATGACAGCTCGAAGGGAAACGGCTATTATATGTTGACTGCGGCAAACTTCAATGTGGAAAAGTCCATTCAGAATGATCCCAGCACACTTGCCTCGCACACAGGTGAGGTAGACGGCGTGGCGAAGTACGATATCATTGAAAACCTCAAAGATTTATCGACCAACAAAGACAGGATGTCATTTAGAGGCTGCAGCGCACAGAATTTTCTGATCTGTCTCATGGGCGATTCCGGGCTGAATGCACAGAGTGCGAATAGCTTTTTTGAAATTTATTCCAACATTGAGGAGTCAATTGCAAACAGCCGGTTCTCAGTCAGCGGCGTGGACTCTGACGAGGAGGCAGCAAACATGATCAAGTTTCAGAATGCTTACAGTCTGGCAAGTAAGATGATATCTGTATTGAATGACTGCTATGACAGACTGATCACACAGACTGGGGTATAGAGAGTGAAATAGGAGGAAGTATATGGCAATGAGAATCACGACTAAGATGATGCAGAGCACATCTCTTAGGAATCTAAATATTAATAAAGTGCGTCAGGAGAAATTGCTCAACCAGCTGTCAACCGGAAAGAAGCTGACAAGACCTTCCGATGATCCGGTTATCGCGATCCGTTCCCTGAAGCTTAATTCTTCACTTGACAAGATTGATCAGTATTACGAGAAAAACGCGTCGGATGCAGAGAGCTGGCTCGATCTTACGCTGGCCGCACTCTCCACAGTGAATGAGATTCTGACCAATGACGTCAGACCCAATATTGTAAAGGCGCACAACAGCTACATGACAGCAAAAGACAGGGAAACGATCATCACGCACCTGAAACAGGCAATGGAGGAGATTTATTCTACCGGAAATGCGGACAGTGGCGGCAGAAGTATTTTCACAGGATACCGCACGGATATGCCGCTGACCATGACAGCGGATAAGACAGAGAAAAACAGGATTACAGAGCAGTTTTACAATGGCAGCATTGACAAGATTACGTATGTCTATGCAGGGGATATTAAGACAATCAATGAGGGGAACTTTGACAAGGTCGCAGACATCAACAAAGATGAGATATCTTCCAATTCGATTTATCGGAAGCGGCTGGCGTATGATGACATTGACCTGAAACGAAAGGTTGATGCAAATGGTGTACCAATTGAGCCGGCTGAATATGAGTCTAATATTGACATTGGTTATATGTCAGATGCGCGATACAATGGCGATGGAGTAACGATGTCCACAACATCCGTGTCAGCGTATGTCTCGATTGATACGAGCAAGGTGCCAAATGAGGCTGTGTTCGAGATTAATGGGCAATCATATAATCTTGCAAAGGGAACAACTGTTGATAGCACGACAGATCCTACATTGCCAGCAGGTATTTCGATTTCTTATGAGGAAGATGGCACCCTGAAAATTGTTGACGATAATGCCATACCCAAGGAAACCGCAACCATTGGCAGCAAGATCACGAAGGATGCAAATGGCAAGAGCGTGGTAGAATTTGACAAGAAATTCAAGACGTCGTTTACGATAGAATCTGAAAATATCTTCGCAACAGGCACCAACGATGCGTATATGTCAGTAGTAGGAGAAAAAAATGCGAACAAAATATCCTACATCGCATCAACTGGCGAGATCCTGTTTGGGGATGCGATCGCAGAGCGTTTTATGAAGCTTCCCGCCGACGCAGAACTGCGTGTGAGCTATGACAAGTCAAACTGGAAGAAAAATGACCTGGATCCTGTGCATTATTTCTATACAGAGCGCGAGGGAAAGACTGCTTCTGGAAGTGATACGACGCGCATATACAACGAGAACTTCCTCGTCGATCCTTCGAAGGATGGAAAGCAGATCATCGAGTATGATGTCGGAAACAACCAGACTCTCCGCGTGAACACGACTGCAGATGAAGCGTTTAACCATGGGCTGGGCAGAGATATTGAAGAAGTTATCGCTATGCTGGAGGAATACGACAGCTATCAGACAAGTTATGAAGAGGTAACGAAACTGATCGAATCCAAGAAGTATGAGGGAACGGACCAGGAGCTGCTGCTCACACGGCAGAAAGAAGCACTCGAGGAGGCAATGACACGTGTGGGAGATAAGATCGATAAGCGTACACAGGAACTCATCGATGACTGTGACGGATACTTTGAGCAGGCACAGATGGCAGAGACCGACTGTGGTGCGAGAGCTTCCAGGCTGGCATTGGTGCAGAATCGTCTCGGGATGCAACAGACCAGCTTCGAACAACTTGTCAGTGAGAATGAGGATGCAGACTACACCGATCTTGTCATCCAGATGAAGAGTATTGAGATGACCTATCAGGCTGCACTGTCCTCCATCAGCTATATCATGCAGACTTCGCTGCTCGACTTTATACATTAGGGAACAGACATTTTTCAGATAAGCCTGGTTATCATAATCAGGCTTATCTGGATAAAGTGACATAAATTTGCAAACTTTGAAAGGAGCATAATTGTAAAATGGTAGAAGTAAATACTCGGATATTCGGCAAGATTGCGATTGAAGATGACAAGATCATCCGCTTTGACCATGGCATTTTGGGATTTCCTGATCTGAAGGAGTTCACGCTGATCTTTAATGAAGATAAAGGTGCGGATGCGAGCATCAAGTGGTTACAGTCCCTCCAGGAGCCTGGCTTTGCCCTGCCAGTCATGAATCCTGACCTTGTGAGACCAGGATACAATCCGAATTTTGACGAGGACTTTTTGAAACCGTTGGGTGATAACCTTGACGGTGAGAATATCCTGCTGTTTGTCACGGTGACAGTACCTAAGGACATTACCAAGACCACAGTGAATCTCAAGGCACCGATTATTGTCAGCATAGAGAATCTCAAGGCAGTACAGCTAATCTGTGATGATGATGCATACAGTGTGAAGCATCCCATCTATGAGGAACTGATGGCACAGAAGACAGCACAGGCGTAGCATAAGGCTAAAAAGGAGGCAGGTGAAAGATATGCTGGCACTATCACGGAAAAAGGGCGAAGCCCTGATGATCAACAATGATATCGAGATTACAGTGCTCGACATCAAGGGAGAGCAGGTAAAAATAGGTATCAGTGCACCCAAAGAGGTACCGGTGTACCGCAAGGAAGTATACATTCAGATACAGGAAGCAAACAAGGAAGCCTCTGCGAACATGGAAGGCATGGAGCAGCTTGCGAGCCTGTTTGGGAAATAGTGACGATAAAAAAGAGTAATCTTGCGGTTACTCTTTTTTTATCGCCATTTTGCGATTCTGCAATATCAAAGAAGTCAATCAATTGTGCAAATTTTCGGAATAGTCTGAATTATTTTTTTGGGGTTGCAAATTAAAAGCTTTTGGATTAGAATAAAGAACAGATACAAACAGAGTAAGCGATATGCTCATCGATTAAATGATTCAAATAGAAAACAGCTGGAATAAAAAAATGAAAAAAATTCAAATCAGCTATAAACTATTTTAGACATTGGCCGATATATATAGCAAAGGTTAAAACAAATCTTTCGTGCATAAGCTACATTTAGTTATTACAGTTAATAACCGGGGATGGCTGCACAAGCAGGCGCGCCAACCAGCGGCTGACTTCGGATATTATAGATTGGTTACAACTTAATATATAAATGTATTAAGTGTAATATAGAGCAGCAATTGCATATGCGTGCGATGAAAATCAAGAACAAGTATGAAGGCGCTGCAAACACAACTAAATAGTAATAAAAGCGCGTGTCTAATAAAACGGGTAAAAGGATTTGCTCGCAGACACACCTCGGATAAGGATATTCGAGGAGCAAACACAAGGAGGTAAATTTATGGTAGTACAGCACAATCTTAGAGCTATGAATTCTAACAGAATGTTAGGCATCACACAGGGATCTCTCAATAAGTCTACAGAGAAATTATCATCAGGCTACAAGGTAAACAGAGCAGCAGATGATGCAGCAGGTCTCTCTATTTCCGAGAAAATGAGAA
>CAMWXE010000009.1 GCA_947178145.1 uncultured Lachnospiraceae bacterium
AGAGCATCTGCCTTACAAGCAGAGGGTCATAGGTTCGAGCCCTATAGGTCCCATTAAAGTTTATTATGCCGGCGTGGCGGAACTGGCAGACGCCCGGGACTTAAAATCCCGTGGGTAGCGATACCCGTACCGGTTCGATTCCGGTCGCCGGCACTAGATAATAAACTTATAATTTTATAATATGTGCGTTTAGCTCAGCTGGATAGAGCGTTTGGCTACGGACCAAAAGGTCGGGGGTTCGAATCCTCTAACGCACGTGCTTAGAGCGTTTGCGCTTGGAACAGCGTAGTTACGTAGGTTTAAAGGACTGGAAGATTTTCAGTCCTTTAATTTTTGGATCTTATATTCAGTTGTTTAGATATCCTGATGTACAGCAGCATGATTATTTTTGAGATGTAATACCTGAATGCCATTGCAACGTATCTGCCTTCTTTGATCCTGTCTGAGGGGCTGGAGCAAGTGGATCTCGCAATGTATTCTGGATGGATAAAAGTTATGGAATTAATTACATGCAATGCGGTGCAATGTTTTTAACAGAAGCATCAGAACGAAAATTCGGATGAGGTAGCTTGAATTGGTAAAATTAATAAATAATTGATTTTTTTGATAAATTTTTTTATTAAATTTTTATATCACGAAAAAAAACGAAATTTTTTATGTGCGCTATTCACAAATCAAAATATGATTTATCGTCAATTATTCCCATTGAAAATAAAGTGCACAATTGATAATATTAATTCATGAGAAAGTTATAGCATATTTAATCATTCATAAACTGAATTTTTAGTTTAAAACTGTTTATGGAGAGAACCGCAGAAGAATTGAGCATTATCAAAAAGTAGGCGGTTTTATTTATGGCAGGCGTTGGTATCGTTTCCAATGATTGAAATTGCACGAAAAAGGATTATATTAGGTATTTTATTTATGTGCAATATGTTGGAAAATATAATCGAAAAGTGAATTTGATTCAACAACTTTGTTAAAGCGATATATGTTTACAAAAAGGTATATTATTATCCTGTATTAAGGGTATTAATAATATAAAAAGCTACAAAATACATATTTAGTAAGGAGAGGTAGAGAATATGAAAAAGCGTGTATTAGCATTAGTAATGTCAACAGCGATGGTTGCATCCGTGTTGACAGCGTGTGGTGGGAAGAGTGATACACCAGACACAAGCAGCACAACAGCAGATAACAATACATCTGCCGACAGCAACACAGCAGCGGATAATAATAACACATCCGCAGATAACAGTGCAGCAGGTGAGCAGACCATGGATTTTGGCAGCGGTACGATCAAGATCTGGGTTCCTGACGCAGTGACCGGTGTGACAGAGACTTTGTGTAACTCTTTCTTTGAAGCACATCCGGAGATGAACGGTTATACAGTATCGATCGAGCCAATGGGTGAGGGTGATGCGGCTGGTAATGTTATTACAGACGTGGAGGCAGCGCCGGATCTCTATGCATTTGCACAGGATCAGATGGCACGTCTCGTTACGGCAGGTGCACTTACTACAATTAATGGCGATTATGCTACATTTGTGCAGGAATCCAATGATGCAGGCGCAGCGGCGGCAGCAAAGGTAGGCAGTGAGGTTTATGCATTTCCATTGACCTCTGATAATGGATATTTCATGTATTATGATAAGAGTGTGATAACAGATCCTACTTCACTGGATCAGATTATTGCAGACTGCGAAGCAGCAGGCAAGAACTTCTATTTTGACACAGGAAGCTGGTATCAGACAGCATTCTTCTTTGCTACAGGCTGCGAGCTGTCATTTGAAACAGATGAAAAGGGTAACTTTACAAGCATAAAGAATACATATGCATCTGAGAATGGACTGAAAGCATTAAAAGCAATCAGAACAATGTCAGAGTCAAAGTGCTATATGGATGGTTCTTCGGTTGGTGATGCTGTGAACTGGGCAGCAATTGTGGACGGTACATGGGATTCTTCCGCAGCAAAGGATGTGTTAGGTGACAACTATGCATGTGCTCCGCTTCCTAAATTTACAGTGGATGGTGAGACATTCCAGTTAGGTGGATTTGGCGGATTTAAGCTTTTGGGCGTAAAGCCGCAGGCAGAAGCAGGCAAATTAGTTGTTTGTCTGGAACTTGCAAAATATTTGTCTGACACAGATGCACAGCTCACTCGTTTCAACGAGGTTGGCTGGGGTCCTTCCAATCTGACAGCACAGCAGGATCCGGCTGTACAGGCTGACGAGGCACTTTCAGCTCTTGGCGAGCAGCTTCAGTATACAATTCCGCAGGGACAGTATCCGAACGATTACTGGTCAGAGGCAGATGCACTTGGTGAGACAATCTGCGGCGGCAACTTCAAAGGCTATACAGATGAGCAGCTTATGGCAGAGCTTGAAGCATTTGCATCAAAGATGGATGCACTTGTACAGTAATAAACTGGCAGTTATAATCAGGCATAAAATGCAATATACTATAAAATTTGAACAACTAGTAACAGAAAACAGTACGCAGCAGGGGACCAGTTCTCCTGCTGTGTATCACCACATGATAACCTGGAGGAAACTATGAAGGAAAATCGAATTGCTGGATTTTTTAAGGGAGTAGGGAACGCTTTGGGATTAATCGGAACGGCATTTTCAAAAGGCGACTGGAAGACAAAGCTTTCTTTCATAATTATGGGATTTGGCTCGCTCATGAGGAAGCAGTTTGCCCGCGGAATTGCATTTCTTGCCGTTGAAGTTCTCTACATTTGGTACATTGTGTCCTTTGGTGCAGGCTATCTCAAGGATTTCGGAACCCTTGGAACTGTTGCGACACGCGAAGAGCCTGCTTATTTTAACGGAGTAGAAATCGGAAAGACGACTGTGTTTGGTGACAACAGCTTTTTGATTTTGTTATTCAGTGTAATGTCACTGTTTATTACCGTTTTATTCATTATTATCTGGTATATCAATGTTAAAAACAATTATGAGTCACAGTTAAGGCTGGAGTCCGGGAAAAAGCTTCCGACTAACAAACAGGACCTGAGCAGTCTGTTAGACCATAACTTTGACAAAACACTCCTTGCAATTCCTGTGTTTGGCGTGTTCATGTTTGTTGTAGTTCCGATTGTCTTTATGATTCTGGTTGCATTTACCAACTATGATGCAAACCATCAGCCACCCACTAATCTGTTTTCATGGGTAGGATTTGAGAACTTTAAGAATCTTCTTTCCATAGGAGGTTCGGGCTTTGGTTCAACGTTCTTTACCGTTTTAGGATGGACTTTAGTATGGGCATTTTTTGCAACGTTCCTCAACTACTTTGGAGGTATGGCAGTTGCAATTCTGATAAACAAAAAAGGTATCAAGTTCAAAAAATTATGGAGAACGATTCTGGTAATGACAATTGCGGTTCCGCAGTTTGTATCACTTCTCTACATCGGTAAGATGTTTGCAAGGGATGGTCTGATCAACGGCTATCTGATGAAGTGGGGCGTGATCGACCAGGCGATTCCGTTCTGGACGGATCCGACACTTGCAAAGGTTATGATTATCGTGATCAATGTGTGGGTTGGTATTCCTTATGTTATGTTAATCACTACCGGACTTCTGATGAATATTCCGGAGGATTTATATGAGAGCGCACGTATTGACGGTGCCAATCCATGGCAGATGTTCGTCAAGATTACATTGCCGTACATGCTTTTCGTGACAGGTCCTTATCTGTTGACATCGTTTACAGGCAACCTGAACAATTTCAACGTAATCTACCTGCTCAATACTGGTTCTCCGTTGAGTACAGAGCTGACCGGCGGTGCGGGACGAACCGACTTGCTGATCACCTGGCTGTATAAGCTGACTGTCAATGATACGAACTACCGAATGGCAGCCGTGATCGGTATCATGGTATTTGTGGTAACTGCAGTGATTTCGCTGGTGGTATACAATATCTTACCTTCAGTAAAGGATGAGGAGGGATTCCAATAATGGCAAGTAAGAAAAGAATTACAAATATTATTACTTATGTTGTATTGGTGCTGATTAGTATCATCTGGCTGTTCCCGTTTGTCTGTCTGGTGCTGCAGAGTTTCCGCTCGTATACAGAGATGGGCGGCGGTATGGTTGACTATGTCATTCCAAAGAAATTCTCACTGGATTCATACAGGTTCCTCTTTGATCCGAGCAGCAATTTTATGAACTGGTACAAAAATACGTTAATCATCTCTGTCTTTGTAACAATTGGTCAGACGATATTTGTGCTCTGCACCAGCTACGTACTTTCGAGAATGCGTTTTAAAGGGCGCGAGCTTCTGATGAGATTCTGGTTAATACTTGGTATGTTCCCGGGATTCTTAAGCATGATTTGTCTCTATTTCCTGTTAAAGCAGTTTGGACTGACACAGGAGGGCGCGGTTCCCGGATTGATTTTGATCAGTGTCGCAAGTTCTGGTATGGGATACTATATCTGCAAAGGCTTCTTTGACACGCTGCCGAAAGCGCTGGATGAGGCGGCAAGAATTGACGGCGCGACAAGGGCGCAGATCTTCTTTGGAATGATCATTCCTCTGGCAAAGCCAATCATCATCTATCAGGCGTTGGTTGCATTTATGGGACCATGGTGTGATTATGTGTTTGCTTCCTATGTGGCATTTGGCAACAGTGCCAGCTACAACGTTGCGGTAGGTCTGCAGAGATGGTTGTTCACAGGCGACTATCAGGGATACTTTACAAGATTCTGCGCCGGCGGCGTATTGGTTGCAGTACCAGTCACGATCCTGTTCATGTGCCTGCAGAAGTACTATGTAGAAGGTGTAACCGGCGGTGCTGTGAAGGGTTAAGGCAATGCTATGATTATTCAATTTATGATTGGTATTCTTCTGGTCGGAGCCGCGCTTGGGCTTGGACTGAGAGGCGGAATCGACTGGCAGAGGGGCCGTGGGAAATCGTGGGGCGAAAGTTACATGAAAGAGTACGGTCTCGATGACGAGAAAAAAGAAAATAAATAAGCACTTTTGGGCGACTCCTGTTATGGTAATAGCAGGAGTCGTTCTAAAATATGCGCGGGCAGTATTGGGAATGGAGTAAGGCATTGCCGGGCTGCGTGTTTGTAGGGAAGCGTTCCTGAGTAGAGTTTTGGAAAATGAAAATAAAGGGAGATGCGATATGCAAAAAAGGTTTGGAAAACGCCCGCTTGGGATTGTGATGGCAGCTGTGATGGCAGCACAGCTTTGTGCGTGCGGAAGCACACAAAAATCAGATTTACAGGAGACGGAGACATCGAGTGCATTGACAGGGGAAGAGTCCAGTGCCGTGGAGGGCACTTCCGGAGAGGGACAGACAGAGACACCCGATGCCACAGTTTCCGGTGATGGAGAGGACGGTGCGGAGAGCGCAGCTGCCATTCAATACGATTATGAGCAGGAGCTAAACATTATAGACGACAATTACAGAAATTATTATGAGATTTTTGTCTACTCGTTCTATGATTCCGATGGAGATGGAATCGGTGATCTGAATGGTGTTACCGAGAAGCTTGACTATGTCAGGGATATGGGATTTAACGGGATCTGGCTGATGCCAGTCATGCAGTCGCCGACGTATCATAAGTACGATGTGATTGATTATTATTCCATAGATAAAGAATATGGCACTGTGGAGGATTTTCAGAAGCTGGTTGAGGAGTGCCATAAGAGGGATATCAATGTGGTGATCGATTTTGTCATCAATCATTCCTCGTCGGAGAATCAGTGGTTTGTCGAGGCCTGTGATTATCTGAAGGCGCTTCCGGAGGGACAGGAGCCTGATCTGGCAGAGTGCCCTTATGTGGATTACTATCATTTTGCAAAGGAACAGGTCAATAAGGACTACTATCAGGTAGATGGAAGCGAATGGTATTATGAGGGCGTATTTTGGTCTGGGATGCCAGACCTGAATCTGGCAAGCGAGGCTCTTAGAACGGAATTGGAAGATATATCACGCTTTTGGGTTGACGACATGGGGGTCGATGGTTTCCGCATGGATGCCGCCATGCATTTTGAGGAGAATGACATCACCTTCAACACGGAAACTTTAAATTGGCTGTACAGCTTTTGCAAGGGCTTGAATCCGGATTTCTATATGGTGTCAGAGGTATGGGCAGGCAAGGCTGTGATAGAGAATTATTATGCGAGCATGACGCCGAGCATGTTTAATTTTGATGCTGCGGACGCAGAGGGAAAACTGATAAAAGCAGCCAGAGGCAATTATTCGGCAGCAAATTTTGTGGAGAGTATGGTGGGATACCAGCAGGATTATGCAGAGAAAAATCCCGATTACATTGATGCGCCGTTTATCACAAACCATGACATGGGGCGTGTCGCAAATGCGCTTGTGAAGGATGCCAATAATATGAAGATGGCCGGCGGTCTGCTGATGACGATGAACGGCAGCCCGTTCGTATATTATGGAGAAGAGATCGGAATGTCAAGTTCTGGTCAAAAGGATGAGAATAAGAGACTTCCCATGATCTGGTCGGATTCGGATACAACCGGCATGACAAATGGCCCTCTGGACGCGGACAAGGACGTTGCCTTTGCGTTTGCGGGAGTGGAGCAGCAGTTAGACGATTCGTATTCGATACTGAATTATTATAAGAGGGCAGTGCGGCTGCGGAATGAGAACCCGGAGATTGCGAGAGGACAGATTGCAATTGTGGAGGCGTTGACGGAGGGAAATCAGGCGGCGATCACAAAGACATACGAAGATAGTACGATTGGCATTGTATATAATACTTCGGATGATATGCTTACAGTGGAATTAGCGGGCACAGAGCTTGCTGATATGGCGATTCGCGGATATCTGACACTGAATGGCGAAGTGGTGGAGCTTACAGAGAGTGCGTTGTCAATGCCGGCGAAATCGATTTGCATTTTAAAATAAAATATTCAGGGAAAGCGAAAGAATCTTGCGAGAGAACATTCTTTCGCTTTTTTGGCGAGAAAAAGGTTACAATTCACACCCACGCCAGCTTTTATCAGCTTATATGTTATTGAGGTGTGAATTATAACAGATTTTGCACACAAATTGATAAAGGGCATCAATTTGGCGCATGATTCCCACTACTTTGGCGTGGGTGTGAAAAGTAACAGAAAAAGGACTTTATACACAACAAGGAATAGCATCTTGTATTTTTATGAAAAATATATTATAGTTAGTAGTGCAGAAGCGTTGCAGCATGCGAACATAGAACCATTTATTCGGAGGAAGAGATGAAGCTTTATATCATACGTCACGGAGAGACAGAATGGAATGTAAAGAGACGCTTTCAGGGACGATCCGATATCCCGCTGAATGACGAAGGCCGCAGACTTGCCCATATTACAGCGGAGGCATTAAAGTCGGTGCCGTTTACAAAAATATATACAAGTCCATTAAAGCGAGCCTATGAGACTGCAATGATTATAAAGGGAGAGCGAGAGATTCCTGTGATTGTGGAACCCAGAATAATAGAGATTGGGTTTGGCGAGTACGAGGGGCTTTGCTGTGGAAAAGATAATTATAATATTCCAGACCCTGAGTTTATGAATTTCTTTGATAAACCTGAGGCCTACAAGCCGCCAAACGGGGCAGAGGGGATAGAGGAATTAAAGGCAAGAACTGCTGATTTTTTGCAGGAAATTGTATATAATAAAAATATGGAAAGTGATACAATATTAGTGTCGACGCATGGGGCCGCACTGAGGGGGATTCTGTCCAATATAAACAAACTTGGAATTGAGGACTTCTGGAGAGGCGGCGTGCATAAAAACTGCGCGGTTACCTTAGCGGACGTGAGAGACGGGCGGGCAGTAATTATTGAAGAGGGAAAGACATATTATTAAGAATATAAGGAACCATAGTGAAATACGATAGGGGTTCTAACGAAAGAAGGCGTCACAGTTTTGGAAAATGAGTATAGCAAAGTAAAAGTAAACAATGAGATGGATTTCTGCTCAGTTACTGAGGCAGAGGTAAAGACAATACTGGAGAAGGCATTTATGAAGGCGCGCGTTTCCTATTTTCTCAGATGGGAAAAACCTGGCCTGCTGTCTAAAATATTTGGTGGAGGGAAAGACAGAATTGTATTCTGTATCAATTCAGCGCAGCTGGAGACTGCAGATGCGGTTTTGAAAGAACTTGGGGATATTGAGGGAAAAATAAACATGTTGAAAACGAAATCAAATAATAAAATTGGGTTTTAAAAAATGGGCAGGAGACGAGAATCCATATAACATTCTTGCTCCTGCTCATTTTGAATCGTTTGTCAGTACCTGTTGTCATTATCTTCGTAATATTCGTCATCGGGATATTGAGTATCTTCGTAATATTCGTCGTCGGGATATTGATCATCCTCGTAATATTCGTCGTCGGGATATTGATCATCCTCGTAATATTCGTCGTCGGAATAGGAATCATCTTCATAATATTCGTCATCGGAATAGGGATTATCTTCGTAATATTCATCGTCGGAATAGGAATTATCTTCATAATATTCGTCGTCAGAATAGGGATCATCCTCGTAATACTCGTCATCAGAATACAGATCATCCTCGTCTGCAGCATCGTTATCCTTTCGAAAAAGGCTGTATACAGAGTAACAGATCATCGCCAGGACACCTAGAATGGCAATTGCAATTACGACAAGTATGGGAGTGCCAAGCAGTGGGGATGTTACTTCAATGAAATTGTCTGCAGGGGAGTCGTCCTCAGTCTGTGGTTCGGCGACAGATTCATTGTCAGGAAGAGCGGCGGGAGGAGTATCCTCGCTTATTCCCGGGTCAGGATTTTCTTCTGCAGCAGTGGGGGCTGTAACAGGATTTTCCTCAACAGGATTTGCCACAACAGGATTTTCTGTGCTGGCAACAGGGGTGGCAGATACATAATCGGCAAGAATGTATCCAATACCATTGGAATACTGAATCTGATACCAGTTGTCGGCAGTTTTTCCTGTAACTGTGACAGACTGTCCATATTTGAGCTTTCCGAGTGAGGCGTACGTAGTAGATGGGCCACTGCGGATATTTAGCCCTTTCTGTGGTATGACATAAAATGTGCCCTGCATCGGAGTCACTTCAAAGCTATCCTGACTGGAAGGTTCAGGCTGCGGTGTTGCAGTTGTGGTATCTGCGGGGGCCTGTGGTGCGACATTCTGGTCAGTAGTGGTCTGTGTGGGGATGTTTTCTACAGCAGAAGTATTACTGTCAGATGGTACAGTGGCAGGCTGTGATTCCTGCGGTACAGGCGTTTCAGCGGGCGTCCCGGCATTCTGGGTAGTGTTTTCAGCGGCATATACGGATATTGCGGGTGCAGTGACAAAGAGCATTACAGCTGAGGTACATACAAGTATTTTGTTGATTCGGCTTTTATTGTAAAATATTTTATCCACTTGGGAATCCTCCTTATTTTATTTCCTAACGCTCATTATAGCATGTCCATACAAAAGATTGTATATAAAATATCAATAAAATTTCTTGACATTTCGTTGGAGATTTAATACTATTATTAAATATGAATACTTTTTGAGCAGGATCTCACGTTTTGTCCGCGTTACAGGACAGGACTCTATTGGGAGTTTTTGAAGAGGATGTAGTACCGCGTTTATTCGCCCTTTGCTGTAGAGTTTACAGTAAAGGTTTTTTTACGTTTAGAAAGGAATACAGGAATGGAGGATTTTTATGAGCAAAGAGTTGGCAAAGACGTATGACCCACATGGTCTGGAGGACAGGATTTATCAGAAGTGGCTTGACAGGAAATATTTTCACGCAGAAGTTGACCGAAGCAGGAAGCCGTTTACGATTGTGATTCCACCTCCAAACATTACAGGGCAGCTTCATATGGGACATGCACTGGACAATACAATGCAGGATATTCTGATTCGTTTTAAAAGAATGCAAGGCTTCAATGCACTTTGGCAGCCGGGGACGGACCATGCCAGCATCGCCACAGAGGTCAAGATAATCGAAAAACTAAAAGAAGAGGGAATTGATAAGCATGACCTTGGGCGTGAAAAGTTTCTTGCGCGCGCATGGGATTGGAAAAGGGAGTATGGCGGACGTATTATCAGCCAGCTGAAAAAGCTTGGCTCATCATGTGACTGGGACAGAGAGCGCTTTACGATGGACGAGGGCTGCAATAAGGCTGTCACGGAAGTGTTCTGCAAAATGCATGAGAAAGGTTATATCTACAAGGGAGCCAGAATGATTAACTGGTGCCCGGTATGCAATACGTCGATATCGGATGCAGAAGTTGAGTATGAGGAACAGGCGGGACATTTGTGGCACATTAAGTATCCGGTTCTGAAGGAGGACGGGACAGAGTCCGGTGCATATTTGACCTTTGCGACAACAAGACCAGAGACGATGCTTGGTGATACGGCGGTGGCAATTCACCCGGAGGATGAGCGGTATGCGCACCTGAGAGGAAAGAAGCTGATGCTTCCGCTGATGAACCGCGAGATTCCGGTAGTGGAGGACACCTATGTTGACAGGGAGTTTGGTACAGGCGTCGTGAAGATTACACCGGCACACGACCCGAACGACTTTGAGGTTGGCAAGCGGCACAATCTGCCCATTGTCAATATTATGAACGATGACGCGACCATCAATGAGAATGGCGGAAAGTATGCGGGCATGGAGCGCTATGCGGCCAGAAAGGCGATTGTGGAGGCGCTTGACAGCATGGGGCTTCTCGTAAAGGTGGAGGATTACAGCCACAATGTAGGCACACACGACCGCTGCAAGACGACGATTGAGCCGCTTGTCAAGCAGCAGTGGTTTGTGAAGATGGATGAACTGATCAAGCCTGCAGTGGAGGCTGTAAAAAATGGCGAGATCAAGCTGATCCCAGAGCGAATGGACAAGACGTACTATAACTGGACGGACAATATCAAGGACTGGTGTATCTCACGCCAGCTCTGGTGGGGACATCGGATACCAGCGTATTACTGCGATGACTGTGGTGAGATTGTAGTGGCAAAGAGCATGCCGGAGACCTGTCCCAAGTGCGGCTGCAGGCATCTTACACAGGATCCGGATACGCTCGATACGTGGTTTTCGTCTGCGCTGTGGCCTTTCTCGACGCTGGGATGGCCTGACAGGACGGAGGATTTGGATTATTTTTACCCGACAGATGTGCTTGTGACGGGATATGATATTATTTTCTTCTGGGTGATTCGCATGATCTTCTCAGGATACGAACATATGAATGAGAAGCCTTTTGGCACAGTGCTTTTCCATGGCCTGGTGCGTGATTCCCAGGGCAGAAAGATGTCAAAGTCGCTTGGCAATGGCATCGATCCGCTTGAGGTGATTGAACAGTATGGCGCGGATGCCCTCAGAATGACTTTGATTACTGGAAATGCGCCTGGAAATGACATGCGCTTTTACTATGAGAGGGTGGAGGCAAACCGGAATTTTGCCAATAAGATCTGGAATGCGTCGCGCTTTATTATGATGAATATGGAGGGCAAGGAGGTCACAGATGCGACAGCTTCCCTCGAGCTGGTTGATCGCTGGATTATCTCGAAGTTAAACGGCATTGTAAAAGAAGTCACAGACAATATGGAGCATTTTGAACTTGGCATTGCAGTTCAGAAGATATATGACTTTATATGGGATGAATTTTGTGACTGGTATATTGAGATGGTAAAGCCAAGACTTTACAATTCGGACAATGCGGTATCACAGAACGCGGCACTGTGGACTTTAAAGAATGTGCTAATCGATGCACTCAAGCTTCTGCATCCATATATGCCATTTATCACGGAGGAAATCTTCTGTACACTTCAGGTGGAGGAGGAATCCATCATGATCTCGAAATGGCCGGAGTACACATCAGCGCGCAATTTTGCGGAGGATGAGAGGGATATTGAGATTATCAAGGAGGCGGTGCGCGGCATCAGAAATGTGAGAAGCGAGATGAATGTGGCGCCCTCGAAGAAAGCGCATGTATTTGTGGTGTCTGACAATGCTGAGATTAGAAGAACTTTTGAGGAAGGAAAACTTTTCTTCGCATCGCTTGCTTCTGCATCCGATGTCACGATACAGGACAACAAAGATGGCATTGCTGAGGATGCGGTTTCTGTAGTGATTGCCAATGCCAATATTTATATTCCTTTTGCGGAGCTGGTTGATATTCGCCAGGAGATTGAGCGTCTGGAAAAAGAGTCAAAACGCTTAGACAGTGAGCTTGCGCGTGTGAACGGTATGCTGAATAATGAGAAGTTTATGTCAAAGGCGCCTGCGGCAAAGATTGCCGAGGAGCGGGGAAAATTAGCAAAATATGTACAAATGAAGGAACAAGTTACAGAACGGCTTGCGCAATTAAGGTAAATAGTGGTACAATAAAGACATAAAGGGGCAGGGGTGCCTTCTCGGAGGTGAACAAATGGTTAATGTCAAGTCTTATGTCAGAATAGCAGACGATAAAAAAGAAGCGTGGCTTTACTTGTGCGCGCCGGAAGAGGGCACAAGGTATGAAAAGTCAGAAATCATGCGATACCTTCAGCTAAATGGAGTCGTGGCAGGTATCAATGAGTCACACATTGCAGCGATGTGTAAGAAGCAGATCTATGACCGTGAGGTAAAAATTGCATCCAGCGAAATAGGAGAACCAGGAAGTGCAGGGCGGTTCGAGTTTTTCTTTAGCACAGAGAAGCCCAAACCTGAGATCCGAAGCGATGGTACAGTGGATTATAGAAGTATGTCTCTGGTACAGAATGTTGAGGAGGGGCAGCTGCTTGCAGTGTATCATCCGGCCGTTCAGGGGAAGGCTGGAAGAGACGTCACAGGTGCAATCGAAAAGACCAATACCTATAAGGAGCTCAGACCGCTTACAGGTAAGGGAATCAGCAACGAGGGAGATCCCAATAAGTACTATGCAACCAAGTCTGGCAAGATTGAATATGACGGTGCCAGCAAACTGTCAGTGGTAGAGGTATACGAGATACAGGGCGGCTGTGACTATGCCAACAATGCGCTTGTGGATTTCAACGGGGATGTCATCATACATGGCAATGTGGAAGCTGGTGTCACTGTACGGGCCGGAAAGAGCCTTACAGTTGAGGGTGTGGTGGAGTCGGCAAATATCTCGGCTGGCGGGACTGTGTGTCTTAAGCGTGGCATGCAGGGAGCCGGCAAAGGTGAGATTGTTGCAGGCGGAGACATTTTCACGGAGTTTATTGAATATGCAAATGTCAGTGCAGGTGGAAGCGTACAGTCCAATGTCATACTGAACTCCAAAGTGACTGCGGGGGAGCAGATTACACTTACTGGAAAGAAGGGGTTGATTGCCGGAGGATATGTGCATGCGATGATGGGGGTAAAGTGTCAAAATGCGGGAAATATGTCTGAAATTAAGACAGGAATCCATGTCGGGGTAATGCCGGAGATCATGGAACAGCGCATTACGATGAATGAAGAGTACAAGCAGCTGAATGAGGAGTTGGATGAGGTGGCAGCAGGTATGGCGAAAATACTGCGCGTAAGGCAGCAGACAGGAGAGCTCAGCGACCAGCTTCAGGCACATCTCGATGATTTGAAGAAAAAGAAGAGTGATATCTATGTCCGGTGTATCAGGACGAAGAAACAGGTCGATGATCTGGAAAAAATAATCATGAAGTCACGGGAAGCCAAGATTCGGATCAGTGGAAATGTCTACAAAGGTACTGTGATCAGCATTGACGACAATCGTATGGTGATTAGCCGCGATACAAGCTTTATGGAGTACTCCGCACAGAATGGTGTGATTGTTGGAACAGTGGTGGTGATATAAATTTTGAAAGAAAAAGGGTTCGCGCTCTGCAGCGAACTCTTTTTATGCGCGGGTGCATAGGAGGAGAACATATGAGAGAACAAGTCGTACAGAGCTATGCCGAGGCAGAGCATTTTTTGGAGGATGTGCCCAGGTTTACGAAAAAAAATCCAATAGAGGATACATTCGGATTTTATGAATATATACAGCAATGCGAGAATGGCAGATACTGCGAGACAAATCTGGGGAGGGTGATTCATGTAGCAGGGACCAATGGAAAAGGCTCAGTGTGTGCTTATTTGCAGAGCATCTGCATGGAGAGCGGCTACAGAACAGGAATGTTTATCTCACCGCATCTTGTGACGACGAGAGAGCGCTTCTGCATCAACGGCAGCATGATATCCGAAAGAGAGTTTGTGGAGGCGTTTAATTGGCTTACTGGTGAGATTGTGGCATATCGCCGCAAGGTTCCTGATTATTGTCCGACGTATTTTGAACGGTTGTTTTTCATGGGCATTTATGTGTTTGCGCGGGCAAAAATCGATGTTATGATATTGGAAACAGGACTTGGAGGCCGTCTTGACACGACCAATGTGATTCGGAAACCGGCGGTGACAGTGATCACAGAGATTGGCCTGGATCACATGGCGTATCTGGGAGACACTGTAGAAAAGATTGCAGAAGAGAAGGCAGGAATTATCAAGGCAGGTGTGCCTGTCGTATTTTCGGACAGAAAAAGGGAGACTTCTGAGGTTATTCGCAGAAAAGCGAAGGAACTTGGGTGCAAATATCATGCAGTGTCGGATAATGACTATAAAATAAACGAAATTCAGAAAAAATTCATTGATTTTTCTGTTGTCAGTCGTTATTATGATTATGGTAGCCTGATAGCTGGCACCACAGCGGTCTATCAGGCGGAGAACGCGGCAGTTGCAGTCCGCACCTGTGAAATATTAAAAAAAGATTGTGGTTTTGGCGAAATTGCTGTAAAATCCATACAGGAAGGAATCAGAAAGATGCGCTGGGCCTGCCGCATGGAGGAGATTCGACCTGGAGTATTTATCGATGGAGCGCACAATGAGGATGGGATTGCGGCATTTGTACGCTCCTTGAATATGTCGCCAGATTTTTCTGATCAAGAGAATGGGAAAAAGTGTGTGCTCATTTTTTCTGTTGTCGAGGACAAGCGGTATGACAAAATGATAGAGATGCTCTGTGGACTTTCAATGGTTACAGCTTTTGTGATTACACGGATACCAGGGGAGCGAGGGGCCAATCTGGCAGCGCTAAAAGAGATATTTGAGAAATATGCAGATAAAAACACAAGAATAGATACCTATGATAAGATAGAGGATGCACTTGCTTTTGGGTTGTCAGTCAGGAAAGATACAGACAGCGTATATATTGTCGGGTCACTGTATCTGGCAGGGATTGTGGAAGGCAGTATGGAGGATTGTGATGATAAATTTTGAGGAAGAATTGAAGAAGTTTCATCCCAGCCTTGAGGTTGAGGATGTGGAGGATGCAGTATATAATCAGGATTTGACAGATCTTGCAGATGTGCTGGTGAGTCTGGTAAAGGAATCAAAGGAAGAAGAAAAAGAATAGGGGAGCTTGACATGTATTGCTTTAATTGTGGATGTTTGTTGTCGGAGAAGGATTTCTGTACAGGCTGTGGAGCTGATGTAGTACTGTATAAGAAAATTATGTACGCTGCCAACCATCTCTATAATGATGCGTTGGAGAAGGCAAAGGTTCGGGATTTAACGGGGGCGATATCAAGTCTGCGGCGATGTCTTAAGCTGGACAGATGCCATATTGATGCAAGGAATTTGTTGGGACTTGTGTATTTTGAGAGGGGCGAGGTGGTATCGGCACTGAGTCAGTGGATTATCAGTAAAAATACCAGGAGTGAGAAAAATATTGCAAACGACTATATTGATATGATCCAAAACAGCCCGGGACGGCTGGAATCCTACAACCAGACAATCAGGAAATATAATATGGCACTTACATACTGTCAGCAGGATAGTCTTGATCTGGCTGTGATACAGCTTAAGAAAGTAATCTCCCTGAATCCGAGATTTGTGCAGGCAAGGCAGCTTTTGGCGCTTTTGTATCTGAACAGTCAGGAGTGGGAGAAGGCAAAAAAGGAGCTAAACCATATTCTTAGCATTGATGTTAACAATACAACGACGCTCAAGTATCTCAAAGAGGTGGATGCGATGATGCCCACCGAGGAGGAGCGCACGCGGAAGAAGAAGGATGCGATTGTATATCAGAGTGGTAATGATACTGTGATACAGCCAGTGGGAAAAAAGGACAGATCCGGGCTGCATACCTTGGTGAATATGCTGGTCGGCGTGCTGATCGGCGCGGGAATTGCATGGTTTCTGGTACTGCCGGCGAGGATACAGCAGGCACAGGAGGAAGTCAATGAGCGATATAAGGCAGTCAGTGAACAGCTGGATGCGAGGACGGTACAGGTCAGTGAATTGACTGCACAAGTCGATGAATTGACACAGGAGAAGGATTCCCTGTCAAGCAGTCTGAATGCAGCGCAGGCAGATAAGATACAGATACAGGCAAATACGCAGCTGATCGAAGCAGTTCTGATGCATATGAACAAAACAGGCGATGAGATGGCGGTGGCAGACGCATTGGAGAAAATTGACGGGGAATACATGCAGAACGAAGCTACAGAGAGCTTTAAGGCGCTGTATGAAGCCTTAAAAGGCAATGTGGGAAAAGTCGTGTCAAGGAAATGTTATGATGTAGGTTATGCAGCATACCGTGCAGAGGAGTATGACACGGCTATAGAGAATCTCGAGAGGGCATATTCATATGACGCAACAAACGGAGATGCGTTGTATAATCTTGGCAATTCTTATAACAGAAAAGGAGATCTCGACAAGGCGGTAGAGATTTATGAGCAGGTAATAGAGCTTTTCCCGGGTACAGAGAAGGCGAGAAGGTCGCAGAATTACATCAAAGAAATCAAGGGTGACTGACGGAGTACGTTGCGAGCACATCGAACACACAAAAGAGGACATGCCAGAAGGGTACGTCCTCTTTTGTTGTATCAAAAAGGAGGAGATAGAATGGAAAAGAAGATGGAGGAGTATGCGATCATTGACAATTATCTGTGTATCAGGATGCCTGGGGAGGTGGATCATCACGGTGCAGCTAATATCCGGGAATGTGCGGACAGATTAATACTTGACGATAAGGTGAAAAATATCGTATTTGACTTTGAGGACACAACGTTTATGGACAGCTCTGGGCTGGGGATAATTATTGGCAGATACCGAAAGATTTCCTGCTTTGGCGGAAAGGTATACGCGATCAATACAAATGAACGCATTAGCAGGCTTTTGAAAGCATCAGGGATGTCAGCGATTATAGAAATTGTCGCATCGTCACAAAAATAATAGAAAGGCAGTAACTATGAAGATTGGATAGTTATGGAAGGAATATGATTTTATATGGAAAATGAGTACACAAAGAGCCAGAATACACAATGCATAGCAAATGAAATCTGTATGGAATTTGACGCGATATCAGAGAATGAGGGACTTGCAAGAATTGTAATTGCCGCATTTTTGTCAAGGGTCGATCCGACAGTGGATGAGATTGAGGACGTGAAGACAGCAGTGTCGGAAGCCGTCACCAATGCGATTATTCATGGATACGGCGAGAAGGGAGGCCGCGTCGTCATGCGCGCGAGACTCTCGCCGGAGAATGAGTTGTCGGTAGAGGTATCAGATAAGGGAGTGGGTATTGCCGACGTGGAACAGGCAATGCAGCCGCTCTTTACCACTGGGGCAGTCAATGAGAGGACTGGCATGGGATTTTCGTTTATGGAGGCCTTCATGGACAGGCTGGAGGTGGAGAGCAGTGTTGGCGAGGGAACCTGTGTACATATGTGGAAAAGCTTTGGCGGCGTACAGGACGAAGAGCTGCCGATCTTGCAGGCGGCAGTGTGGAACAGAAGCGGCAGGGTATGACAATGGAGGAGAGAGAACTTTTTATCAGGGCACAGCGCGGAGAAAAGGAGGCAAAGGAACAATTATTTGAGAAGAATACGGGTCTTGTATACCATGTGGTGAAACGGTTTGCAGGCAGGGGCGGGACAAACGGGATAGAGACAGAGGATTTGTTCCAGATCGGTGCAATGGGGCTTGTAAAGGCGATTGAGAAGTTTGATATGGATTATGGAGTATGCTTTTCGACGTATGCAGTTCCAGTGATTATGGGGGAAATACGGAGATTCCTGCGGGACGACGGAATGATAAAGGTTAGCAGAAGTGTCAAGGAAAATGCCAGACAGTTGAACCGACTGCGCGAAGAATTCTGGCAGAAGACAGGCAGGGAACCAATGTTGTCGGAGCTTGCCGCGGAGTCAGGGATTGCCTTGGAGGACATTGTGACAGCACTCGGTGCAGGGAGGGAGGTGGAGTCAATCTATAAGACCGTGTATGAGTCTGACGGCAGTGAGGTGCTTTTGGTGGATATGCTGGGTGAGGAGGGAGAGAGTGATGAGATTGTCAACAGACTGCTTCTGGAAAAGCTTTTGAATGAGCTTGATGAGAGGGAGAGAAATCTGATTCAGCTCAGGTATTTTGAAAATAAGACACAGATGCAGGTGGCAGGCGACCTTGGCATGAGCCAGGTGCAGGTGAGTCGTCTGGAGAAAAAAGTATTGCTTCGGCTGAGACAGGGGGCAATGGCGTAAGAAAATAGAAAAAAGGCGTATTTGGTGGAGCTGGACGCTAAAGTTTGTAAAGAAGAATGCCGATATTAAGAATAACAGGTAATGTAGGGAAAAATTTCCTACGAGTTTTTAATATGGGTATATAGAAAGGTTGGTATGAAAATGAACGGAATCAATTACAGTTCAATCTTGAACAATACAGGACTTTTTTCAAATCAGACAAACAAGGACGAGGCAGCTTTTACAGGAACTGTTATCGGCGCAAACAGAAGAGCGCAGAGCAGAAAGACCACAGCGGACAACAGGCAGACAAATACGGACAAGGATACCTATGAGTACACTGGCCAGGCACGCGAGGTAACGGCGGGTTACAGCAAACCAAAGCGCACAGAGTCATCTGGGTATAAGCCGCTTGACGCCGATGGCATACAGGAAGGCATTGAGCTCAGTGACGCAGCTAAGAATCTGTTGGCAGAACTCCGTGAGAAATATGGAAATATGGATTTTGCTGTGGCAGAGTGGTCTACGGATGAGGAGCAGGATTACTATGCAGGCTTGTCTGACAAATCGTACAGCGTATTGATCAATCCAGAACTTCTGGAGAAGATGGCGACAGATCCGTCCGCAAGAGAAGAGTATGAAGCGATTATCAGTGGTGCGGGCGATAAGTTTGACACACTCAAGGAAGAGCTTGGCGAGGATGCAGATAAGGTTCAGAGCTTTAGCATTACAATGGATAAGGATGGAACCGTGTCTTATGCAGTGAAGCTCTTAAAAGATATGGAGGAGAGCAGCAAGGCAGACAAGGAGTCAGCGCAGGAACGCATCGAGGAGAAGCGCGCTGAGAAGAAGAAAGCGGAGAAAGAACGGCAGGAGAGAGTGGTACAGAAGAAGCAGGAGACAGAGAAGGTGGAGGCTTCTTCGATCGAAGAGCTCATCAAGGCAATCAAGGCAAAGTTACATCCTGAAGAGAATGAGGAGACAGGCGATACAGCGGAAGAATAGGAAATACGAACGTGTCAATTTAAAACAGCGTGTGTTTGGGCATACGCTGTTTTTTCGTTGATATTGCCTTTTTACAGATAGGTGATATAATATACGTGAAAGCAGTGAAAATGTCGCGCACTGCAGCGAAGAGGAGGACAAAATGACGTGAAGATAATAATTGCAGGAGATGGCAAGGTCGGTGCGATGCTGACAAAACAGCTCTCAGTGGAAGGATATGACCTGACTCTGATCGATGCCAATCAGAAAGTACTAGGTTCCACTGAGGAGAGATATGATATTATGGCTGTACAGGGAAACTGTGCGTCCATGGAGACGTTGGAGCGAGCGGGAGTCAGGGAGGCAGACCTGATTATTGCAGTGACAAATGCAGACGAGATCAATCTGCTCTGCTGTATGACAGCGCATGGTATGAATTCTAATATCCACACCATTGCCCGTATCAGAAATCCGGAATACACAGATCAGATCTTCAAGATGAGGGGGCTTTTTGCACTTTCCATGATGATCAATCCAGAGCGGCAGGCGGCGGTGGAGATTGAGCGGCTATTGAAATACCCGGGTTTCCTGAAGCGCGATACCTTTGCCAAGGGCAGAGTGGAGATTGTGGAGCTGCGTGTGGACGCCGGACATAAGCTGTGCAATATCGCGCTCAATGATTTGTACAGTATTGTCAAGTGTAAGATTCTGGTATGTACCGTGATTCGCAACGGTAAGGCGATTATGCCTGGCGGTGACTTTGTGCTGATGGAGGGAGATCGGATTTTCGTGACGGCACCGACGAATGCACTCACAACATTGCTGAAAAATCTGGGGATTATCACGCACAAGGCGAAGCGTGTGATTCTGTGCGGGGGAGGCCGTGTGAGCTATTATCTGGCGCACATGCTCCTGAAAAATGGTATCGGTGTACAGATTGTGGAGCAAAATTATGACAAGTGTCTCCAGCTTGCCAACACGATTCCTAAAGCCACAGTGATTCACGGAGACGCCTCGAAGGAATTTCTGCTCGACAATGAGGGGATTTCTGACTGCGATGCCCTGGTGACGCTCACAGGCGTGGATGAGATGAATATCATTATCTCTCTGTATGGAAGCAGCTGCAAGGTTCCACAGATTATCACAAAGCTTGGAAGGCTGGAAAACAATACGATCCTGGATGCGCTTCCCCTGGGAAGCATCATCAGTCCGAAGGAACTGAGCTGTAACAATATTGTACAATATGTGCGTGCGATGCAGAATCAGACAGGGGCTGCGCTCACAGTGTATATGATCGCAGATGGTCAGGCGGAGGCAGTGGAATTTATCGTGGATCAGAACACACTGCACTGTGGGGAACCGCTCAAAAAACTCAAAATCAAGAGGAATGTGCTGGTCGTATGCATCATGCATGGCGCACAGTTGGAGATACCAAACGGTGATTCCAGCTTTGTGCGAGGGGATACAGTGATTGTCGTGACGGGGGCAGACAGGGTGCTCTACAAGTTGAATGACATTTTTGAATAAAAAGGGGAAAAAGGATAAAAAACGGCTATGAATTATAAAATGATGGGCAGATTTATAGGGCATATTCTGCTAGTTGAGGCGGTGTTTATGATACCGTCGCTGATCATAAGTCTGGTCAGACAGGAAACGATGGCGTGTATGGGATTTGCGGCAAGTATTGGCATGATACTGGTCATATCACTGCTTCTGCTTGTGCTGTGCAAGGGCAGCAGGAGAGGTTTTAAGGCGAAGGAGGGACTTGTCTGTGTCGGCATCAGCTGGATTGTGATGAGTCTGTTGGGGGCTATGCCATTTTATCTGTCGAGAGAGATTCCATACTATCTGGATGCATTGTTTGAGACGGTATCAGGCTTTACGACAACAGGGTCTTCCATCCTGTCGGAGATTGAGGGGCTTTCCATGAGCATCCTTTACTGGAGGAGCTTCACACACTGGCTGGGCGGTATGGGTGTGCTGGTATTTGTGCTGGCGGTGGGAGCCTCCGGTGAGAGCAGCAAGGGCTTTACGATGCATCTTCTTCGGGCGGAGAGTCCGGGGCCGCAAGTGGGAAAGCTTGTGCCTAAAATGAAAAAAACAGCAGAGATTTTGTACCTGATCTATATCCTGCTCACGGTGATCAATATTGTATTTCTGTTGTTTGGCGGTATGCCGTTGTTTGAGGCCGTCTGCACGGCATTTGGCACGGCGGGCACAGGAGGCTTTGGCATTAAAAATGACAGTATTGCGGGATACAGCCCATACATACAGAATGTATGTACGGTGTTTATGCTGCTGTTCGGTGTCAATTTTAGCTGCTACTATATGATCTTGCTGCGCCAGTTCAAAAGTGTGTTCCGGGATGAGGAGCTGCGGCTTTATCTGGGCGTGGTGGTTGGAAGTATTATTTTGATCACATTGAATCTCAAAGGATTTTACAGCACGTTTGAGGAGACGCTGCGCCACGCGGCATTTCAGGTGGCAAGTATCGTGACGACAACGGGATATGCCACGACAGACTTTGATTTGTGGCCTTCGTTTTCCAAATCGATCATTCTGGGATTGATGGTGATCGGTGCGAGTGCGGGAAGTACCGGAGGTGGTTTTAAGTGTGCGAGGGTACTGATTGTTGTCAAGGGGCTTCGCAGGAATCTGCGCCGCGCGATATCGCCGCAGAAGGTGCAGGTTGTCCGCATTAATGACCATATGGTTGACGAGAAAGTATTGGAAAACACCAATGCATATCTGTCAGCTTATGTGATAATACTGTTTATTAGTTTTATTGCGGTATCGATAGACCGGTTTTCTGTCATGACCAGTTTTACAGCAGTGCTTTCCTGCTTCAACAATATCGGTCCGGGACTTGAAGCGGTAGGTCCTACCTGCAATTTTGGCGATTTTAGCTGGCTGTCAAAGATTGTGCTGATTATGGACATGCTTGCGGGCAGGCTTGAGATTTTCCCGATACTGATCCTGTTCTCCAGAAGCACATGGGGGCGGCTGAAAGGTTAAATGGTCGAAAAAATGTCATCTATGCTGTGCGTGGGAATGGGAGTGTTGGTCTTGTCAAAGATGAATACGGGCAAATGGTTTGCAGTACCGTCTTTCCACGCAAGGTGCTCTGGCGGGACGTGGAGCGAGAAGCCGCACCCGCTCTTGATGCGCCTCACATAGTCGTCGATGGAGTTTAGCGGTTTGTCAAAGTCCATGCCATAGATACATCCGTTGTCAGTTCTGCCGACATGATGGATGTCGGAGCCAGCGGTCATGGTGATGTGGTGTTCTCTGGCATAGCGGTATGCCATGCGGTTCTGCTCATGTGGATTTCCGGCGTTTGCCACTTCAAAGGCATCACACTGGTGCGGATGGACATAGATTTCGGACAGATAGCCTCTCTCCCGAAAGGGGTGTGCCTGCACGACAAGTCCGCCGTCTGCCTTGATTTTCTCATAGTGGGTGATATGGTCCCATGCCATCATATCAGGGTGCTCTCTGAGCCATTTTTTGTCAAGCCCGTAGACTAGGAATTCATCGCCGTTAAAACGGCATTCCCATGCAAAGAATACTTTGAGCCCCTGGCGGCCGCCCTCTGCCCTGGCATCTTCGTAGCCACTGCAGAAGAGGTCCACGCGCTCCTCCCAGGGAAGGTTTTTGGGGATGCAGCAGTTGCCGTTAAAGAAATGGTCTGTGACGATAATGCCGTCATAGCCAAGGCTTTTGTAGTAAGATATGTATTCGGAGCCTGCACTTTTGGCGCAGGCGCTGGCACCGGTGGTGTGCAGATGCACTTCGTATCGATATGACATAATAGTTACCTCCTTTTATTCATTAATATAGCACAAATTCTAAAGAATGTTAACAGTTCCTGAACAGGATTTTGTCTGACGGAAAGGAAAAGAATGAATCAGAGCAACACACCGCTGCTGCAGGCGGTAACAGAATTGATCGAGACGAAGCCGGCGTATTTCAGAATACCAGGGCACAGGCTGGATAAGGGGGTCAGTTCCCGCTGGACAGACCAGGTTGGAACGGCGATTTTTGCATATGATGTGACGGAGACGCCGCTCACGGATGATCTGCACAGCCCGGAGGGCGCAATCGGCGAGGCACAGCGGCTGCTTGGTGAGCTCTACAGTGCGGATCAGAGCTTTTTCCTTGTCAATGGGAGTACCTGTGGGAATGAGGCGATGATCATCAGCGCGGCATTTGAGGGTGAGAAGATTATGATCGCCAGAAATGCGCACAAGTCGGCGTTGATGGGGCTGATCCTGTCCGGTGCAGAGCCGGTGTATGTGATGCCGGAGGTGATTGATGACTGGGCGATACAGGGGGAGATTGCGGCGGAGGCTGTCAGAAAAGCCTTTGCGGAGAATCCTGACTGCAGGGCGTTGTTTCTGGTGAGCCCAAGCTATTATGGCATATGTTCTGATTTGAGGGCGATTGCGGATATCTGTCATGAGTACGGTGCGCTTTTGCTGGTGGATGAGGCACACGGGGGACATGTGTACTTTCATGACAGACTTCCTGCCGGAGCGCTTGAGGCGGGAGCGGATGTCTGTGTGCAGAGTATGCACAAGGTTACAGGTGCGCTGACACAGAGTTCGGTACTGCATATCAAACATCACGGTGTGGGAGAATCCGTATTGGAGCGGATTGCGCAAAATCTTCAGTTGGTGCAGAGCACAAGCCCAAGTTACCTCCTGATGACCTCGCTTGACTGTGCCAGGTATGAGCTTGCCAGGAATGGGGCAAAAATGATGGAGAAGGCGCTGCATCTTGCGGCGTATGCAAGGCATAGGATTTGCAAAATATCCGGTTTTCGCTGTATGGAGGGGGAGCGCTTAGACAGGACAAGACTGGTGATATCGGCGGGGAATATCGGACTGACGGGCTATGCGCTGGAGAAAATACTTTTTGAGGAATACGCTGTCAATATGGAGCTCTCAGACTATGAGAATGTGCTTGCCATCGTGACCTATGCAAATGAGATAGAAGATATGGACAAACTTGTTGCGGCCTGTGCGGAGATTAGCGGGAGATATGCGGGGCGGGACGCTCTGCGGAGAGAAGACAGCTATCCGCCATTTCCGCAGCTTCCACAGCAGGTTATGACGCCGCGCAGGGCATATTTTTCGGCTGCTGAGACGGTATGCTGGCAAGAGGCAGCAGGACAAATCGCCGGGCAGATGATTGCGCCATATCCGCCCGGCATTCCGGTGATTTATCCCGGTGAACGGATCAGCCAGGCAGTATGGGACTATATAGAATGTTTTCGGAGAGACGGGAGACAGATTCATGGCGCTGGCCCCAATGGGCGTCTGGATTGGGTGAAGGTGATTGGAACGGAAACAAAAAGTTGCAAAAATGCAATAGATGAAATATAATATCTCTTAAAGAGAAAAAATACTCTCTTATAGAGAGTCATTATTGACAGGCAGGACTTGTCTGGAGGAGCAGAGTGAGAATGCGCATAATATGGTTAAAATAAAGGAGGCAGATATGAAGTCAAAGAAGTTACTGATTCCGCTGACAGAATTCGTGGAATATATGAGAGAGCATGTTGGGCTTTGCTTTGCGGTCGCGTTCGCTGTTGTGCTGGTATATGCAAAACAGGCTTTCTCGACGGATTTCTATATTGATGCGGAGGTGATTTTGAATCATCCGCATACCATATATAACTGGAATCAGATTGGACGCTTTGGACTGATTGCCCTGAAATATCTGGTTGGAAATAACTGGTATAACCCCTATTTTGAGGCGGTTCTCTTTTTGGCTTCTCTATGGGGATTGGGAATGGGGATCTCCTGCCTTTTTTATGGGTTTTATGACAGGGGCAGGGAGTACGTTTATTTTATATTTGTCGCTTTGTTTTTGATATTTCCGACGTATGCAGATCAGTTTATGTTCCGTTTTCAGTCCTTTGAGACGGTGTTTGCCATGCTTTTGGTGGTGCTTGCAACACGCTATTTTTATCTGGGGGTGACCGAAAAAAATTATTGGGCGTATGGGTTAGCCATATTTTTGGATGTATTTTCTTTTGGAATTTACCAGTCTATGGTGAATTTACAGATCTGTTTCTATATTGCAGTCTATCTGTTCACTGTGGAACAATATGAAAGAGGAGAGTCCAGGAAACTGATCTGTTGTGAATTGGTGCATTTTCTCATCAGTTTTGCTGTCTATGGTATTATTGTAAAATTATTCTTTGACAGTGGGGACTATCTGAGCAGACAGGTAGGATGGTTTTCCGGAGATCTGATGTCAGCGGTTATGAATCTGTTGGCGTACATCAAGCGGATTCTGCTGGCGATGGACAACTTTTATCCGATCACTTATCCTGCATGTGTCTGCGCCTGTATGGCAATGCTTCTATGGAAGGCATTGTGCCAAAGGCAAAAGCTTTTGTCATATGTCATCGGTTTTGGCGGCATGCTGGCCTCCCCTTTTTTCCTTGCGCTGGCTACGGGAACGCCATCCCCTTACAGGGCGCAGTGTATGCTTCCGTTTACCTGCGCGGTGCTGTGGCTGTTCTTTGCGTCGTGGCTGCGGGAACGCGGGGGAGCTCGATGCGCAGCTTGTGTTATATTGGGATGTGTTTTCCTGCTTTGTCAGACTTCTGTTTTGATGAGGATGTTCTATACACAGGATGTCATTCGCGACGCGGACCAGATAATCGCGACACAAATAATAGAGAGAATACAGGAAAACAGTACGCCAGACAGCAATAAGCCAGTGGTGTTTCTCGGGCATTTGGATGCGAAGGGCAACGGTTCTTGTTATACCAGGGCGGAGGCACCATCTTACCTGAGCTATTCTGTATATGAATTTGCCTTTATAGAAGGCGTGCCTGTGGAAACGCCGGAGTATTTTAATACAGGCAGAATTTTGGGGTATTTTGAGACGCTTGGATTTCCGTATGCGGCGCCATCCGCAGCGGTGGTGGAGGAAGCAAAAGCGGCAGGTGCGGCGATGGACTGCTGGCCGGCGGCGACTTCCGTGCAGGAAACACAGGAGTATATCGTTGTAAAGTTGAGCGATTAGGGATAAGATGATACTGCGGAGCGCGGTTTAAGAGGGAGATTTGAGATGGAGGGGCGTCAAAGAGATGTATTGCCAGATGTTTTAAAAGGCTTTGGCATTGTAATGGTAGTGCTGGGACACTGCATTCAGTCGGGCAGCGGGCTGGCATACCTGGAAAACGCATGTTATTTTGAAGACAGATGGTATCAGTTTATCTACAGTTTTCATATGCCGTTGTTTATGATAATCAGCGGTTATTATGCATGGAACAGCGTTCAGAGGGCAGCAACTCCAAAGGACCGGAAAACAATGCTCAGGAAGAAGTGTATCTACCTGATTACGCCAAATGTCGGATGGAAGCTGATTGAATTTGTGTATCTGTTTGCCACGGATTCTTACATTTACTGGGGTTTTGGTGTATTTCTAAAGGATCTGGTTCTTGGCATATTGGAGAATTTCTGGTTTTTGTGGGCAATTTTGTACGCCTTTTTGCTGGTTTGCCTGATGCATTACCGGCTTCGGGATTCTATATGGATCTATATTCTGATTTTTGTGGCGATGTTTTTCACGCCGGATGGAATGGCACTGAATGCATATAAGTATATGCTGCCATATTATCTGATCGGTTTTTATGGAAATAAAAATAAAAAGCGGCTGTCGTCAGCAAAGCTTTATCAGGAAATCTTTCAAAAGGGAAGTCTGCGGACTGGCGTGGCGGTGCTGGTGAGCGGAATTGTGTTTTTGGCATTGTTTTCTTTTTTTACAGCAGATTCTTTCATTTATCTGACTGGATATAAGCTGATTGGGAAAAATTATATGGTGCAGCTGCAGATTGACTTGTACCGGTTTCTTGTGGGGCTTTGCGGCATTGTCTTTTGGATATTTGTGTGGAAGATGCTGCTTGACCTGTGCCGGAAGTGGGATTATCGAGCGCGGGTGCTTGCGTATCTGGGAAAGAGAGGACTTGGAATTTATATTATTTCCGGGATACTGGTGCTGCATGTGGTGCATCCAGTCACTGCAGACTGGGAGCCGCGGTACGGGGTGAACGTGGCAGAGACATTGCTGGTGCTGCTTGCTTCCGCTGTCATTGTGGAAGGGATGAGAAGGATCAGGGGGATATGCCGGCTTGTCGGAGAAGAGCGAAGATGTGGATCAACAAGAGGATAGAGGAGACTACGGGTGAGGGAAGAGATGCAGAAACGAAAAGAAACAGAGATAGAACGGCTGATTTGTGCAGTTTATTTTACGGGATTTCTGGTGATGGCGGTGGCGATGATGGTCTTTCAGCCGCATGTGGATTCGATTTCGGAGGTTCCGGTCAGTCCGCCGGATGAGTATTTCAGAATGCTGATTCCGAAGTTTATCTGTGAGCATGGTACACTTCCGACGGGGCTGGAAGAGGAAGTACGAATTACAGGCTGTGGGTTTTCCTATGGTCTGTACAATGTGCTGCCGTATATTATACAAGGGTACTGTATGCGTCTGGTCAATCTGTTTACGGATTCGCAGCTTGCCTTATTGTATGCCGGGCGTGCAGTAAATGTCGTCTTCGGGCTTTTGATGGCGTGGGTGGTGTATCTGCTGGGCAGGAGAGTTTTTAAAGACAGCCGTTTTCGCTGGCTGTTTTGCTTTGCGGTGATGTATCTGCCGATGAATCTGTTTGTTCACACCTATATAAACACGGATTCCTGCTGCATGTTGTCCACAGCGGTGATTCTATATGCGCTGGTATGTGCTTACCAGGATGGATTTGATTACAAAAACAGTATATGGCTGAGTATTGGCATTGTTCTCTGCGCGCTTTCTTACTATAATGCATACGGATATATTCTGAGCAGTATGATTCTGTTTGTGGGCTATTTTCTCACGAAGCAGGGGCGATGGCGCTTTGACTGGAAGCGTATGCTGAAATATGGGATTTTTATCAGTGTGCTGGTATTGACAGGTGCAGGCTGGTGGTTTGTCAGAGCGTATTTTGTCCTGGACGGCGATATTCTGGGATTAAAGACCAAGGAGCAGCTGGCGCTTCTGTATGCCCTGGAGGAGACCAGTCCGCTGAACACCTATCAGGCAAAGGGAATTGGCATCTGGCAGATGCTCGAGGAGAATCAGTTTTTTCAGTGTCTGTATGACAGTTTTATCGCAGCGTTCGGATCGCTGTGTATCCGGGGGAACCGATGGACATACCTGTCCTATAAGCTGTTTTTTGGCGCGGGGATACTGGGATGGATTGCGGCATGGATTTTTGACCCGGATATGAGAAAATGGAACGGCAGACGGGTATTCTTTCATTTGAATCTGTTTTTGTGTGCCATTCTTCCTTTGCTTATTATGATTGATTATGCATACACGATGAATTATCAGCACCAGGGAAGATATATACTGCCTTCTCTGATTCCGATTATGTATTATGCTGTGCGGGGAATAGAAACGCTTGCGGCAGTAAAAATAAAACGCTGTGCGCTGCCAAAGATTTTGGTGAATGCAGGTGTTGCGTTTGCATTGTTTATAGCGATAGGAAGTGCAGTTTATATGGTCTTTTTCCGGGCGCTTCCTGTTTATCGGACGATGGGGATGATGTATTGATGCCAAATAGTGCTATATTATTTTGCAGGAATTTGCTGCATTCATTATTGATAAAAAAAAAGAACTATGATATAGTTAAAATAAGTGACGCAGAAATGCGGACACCGGAAACTAATACATTAATATTTTTATGGAGGGACTTTAATGAAAAAAAAGTGGAAATTAGGTATGCTCCTGACACTGCTTTTGGTGTTTGTTATGCAAATGACCGTTATGGCAGCAGGCGAGTCGGTCACGATCAATTACTGTTATATTGAAGGTGATCAGGTCATTGTAATCGGCAGCGGTGCAGTTGCAGCAAGCGATGATGGAAATTATTATCTGTTTGCGCTGAAACCATATGAAGCAGGGGTGGGTGCCAGAACAGATTATTGTGCGTCTGCACCGGCAGCAGAGCTGGTTCAGTTCACAACACCGTTAGGGCTTGACACGGCCGCTTCGAAGCTGTATTCAAGATTCGTTGTTACTGCTCTGCGCGGTGGCGCATTTGTTCCAGTAAGTACGGAAATGTACATCACAAATCCGGAAGCTGTTGCAAAGGCATCCACAAAGAGCATCGCAGAAGCAACAGGAAACAAAAAGGGTCTTTACTGTGGATGGCAGTATGCACAGTATCTTTCAGACCTCGGTGCCGGCTATGTGGCATCAGTTCTCAACACAGCAGATTTCTTTAATGGCGGCGGCGTTAATTATACATACAATGGGAAGACATACCAGTTTAATGCGCAGCAGGTTCAGTCAACAGATATTTTGGTAAGGCTTTATAATGCGCAGAATGTTGACATTGTTATGACAATTGTGAACGGGTATAACGCTGCAAATGCGGATATGGTATATCCGGAAGCACTGACAACTGGCAAGCATCCCAATTACTATGCGTTTAATGTCGAAAATCCATCTGGTGAAGAGAAGCTGGAAGCATTTATGTCATTTATTTCAGAGCGTTATAGCGGCGGACAGTATGGTTCCATACACAATTATGTGATCGGCAATGAGGTAAACAGCAGTGATTCATGGCATTATGCAGGCGAGATTTCAGTGGACGAGTTCGCTGTAAAGTATGCAAAACAGTTCCGCGTATGCTACAATGCGATTAAGAGCCATAACATGGGTGCAAATGTTTATATTTGTACAGACCAGAGATGGCTGCATAACGATGGCGGAAGTTCTTATGGCGGCAAACCTGTACTTGATGGGTTTAACGCAGAAATCTTAAGAACAGGAAATATTAACTGGGGTCTTTCTTTCCATCCATATCCGGCACCGCTGGCAAATACAAACTTCTGGACAGACGCACCTGGTTATGGACCGTTGAGACTGGTTGACCATACAGAGAATACAAAGATGATCACTCCGCTGAATATGGAAGTTGTGACCAATTATATGCAGAAACCAGAATATCTTGCACCATCAGGGGCTGTTAGAAATATCTTTATTTCAGAGTTAGGATTCAGCTCTATGTCTACTGTAAGTCCAGGGGTGGACGAGGGTGTTCAGGCGGCAGCTCTTGTATATGCATTTAAGCTGATTCAGGCAAATCCATATATTAAAGGTGTTGCTTTTAACAGTGTGATCGATAATGATTTTGAGGTGGCAAATGACAAGCTGGCAGTAGGCTTGATGAGAAGTGATACTGCACAGAAACCTGCATATAGTGCATTCCAGAATATGGATAAGGCAAATATGGATCATTTCCTGCCATATATCGGAGCATCCAGCTGGGCACAGCTTGGTGTTCAATAATAAGAGGAATAAAAAAGAGCCTTTTTTGAAAAGGCTCTTTTTTGTTTAAGCTTTTGTGAATGGCATGCGATGGTAGAGGAACAGCAGTAATGCTTTGATGCAATCGATTCCCATGGAAATCAACAGACAACAGATAAAAACAACAATAGGATAGAAAATATCATATCCTAATTTGGTGATCAGATTAGGGGTAATGCCAATCGTAACTGCGTATATTCTGTTTCCAATACCGCGGTAATTCAGGAAAAGAAACACAGCCATATGAATTAAGTAGATCCAGTAGGTTTTCTTGCCAATATAGTTTATGACTTTGCTCCAACGGGGAGGCGTTTCTCTTGCAAAGGTCAGGAAAAAGCCGGCAAAGCAGACTGTGAATACGAGCGACACAGCGGTAGTCCAATAGTAAAAATAATTGTTTTCCAGTGTTCGCTGAAAAAGGACACACTGCAAAATAAAACGCACGATATTGATACCGACCATAGCTGCCGGGAATAAAATTCGGTATTTCCAGTTATTTTTGAAACGGTGTTGATTCTGATAAAGCACATACCCAATCAGTACATAGGTAAGTGAGACATCAAATATCACAAAAGTGCCAATTGTACCAAATTGAGATGGAAATAATGCCTGCAAGTCTGACACAAACATGCTGATGACATTGATTGCAATAATCCATCGGCAGACCTTCGGGGAGAGGGGATGTTCTAAGGTCAGCAGCTTTAATAGTGGAAATAAGATGACAATGCGCAGGTATGAAGTAATATACCATAGATGTGTGCTGAAGTTTCCCTCAAGAAAATTCAGTGTTACAAAGTGGCGCAGCAGTTCTGTAAAGTTGAATGCAGGGTGCGCCAGGCATTCCAGCAAGGAAGCTTCGTTGGTAATCCAATTGTCCAGCACCTGGAGACCGATCTTTAACAGAAGTACTGGTATTAGAATTCTGCAGAAGGTTTTTCCGACAGATTTCCAGAAAGGTTCTTTCGTGGCCGGCAGAAAGAATCCCATAATCAAAAAGAATACAGCAACACCATCATCAAAAAATCCATGTATCAGCAATAGCTCCTTATCAAGTCCTCCATTAATGACGGGCTCCGCACGGACATGACAGCCAATCACAATAAAACAGGCAAAAATCCGCATTAATTGGACGCGGTAATCGTATTTGTCATATTTTTGCAACATAATAGTTCCTCCTGGTATTTTGCTACAGTATAGTAAATAATTGGTTCTTATCAATATAGCATAGCAATATATCGGATGTAAATAGATTTTGCCTGCAAATTAATTTTTTGAAAGTTGTTGCATCTATTTGTTGTAAACGGTACAATGGTGAATGAATGTTTCGAAGGGTATCATAATAAGACTATCGGAGAAGGGGGAAGTGAGATGTTTATCAATAGGAGGTTGAGAGGAACCGCAAGGGGAGATTTTATCAGAAAGACTGTCGGACTTTTGCTGGCGGCGTTTCTGTTTTCTTTATATGGGACATTTCCTTATTTTGGTGCGGTTTCCATGCTGTGGGTATTGATACGCTTTGTGGGGTATTTTGCCATTAGCTTAGCGGTTTGTCTGTCGGTGTACAAAGTGGCTGGGTGGATTTTGCCGAAGATGCACTGCAGGAAGATCGAGGCTGTTCTATATGACAAATGGTCTGACAGGGTGTACTTTCTGATTGTGTGGGGAATATTGATTGTGAGTTGGATTCCGGCGTACCTCGCATTTTTCCCGGGAATATTTGGGTATGACGCACCGAATCAGATGGAGCAGATATTGAGCAATCAGTATACCTCGCATCATCCGCTCCTGCATACGTTGATTTTGCGTGTTTTCTTAGACTGCGGAAAAGCTGTTTTTGGGACATATAATGGGGGTGTGGCGCTGTTTTGTATTTTTCAGGGACTTGTTTTGAGCGGCAGCATCGCGTATTCCTTTTTGATTATGAAAGAGCTGAAAATACCATTTCCGATTTTGACGATTAGTCTCATTTGGTGTATTTGGAGTCCTGTGCTGCAGGTGCTGGCGTTTAATACGACAAAAGATATCCTGTTTGGCGCGCTGTTTTTGCATTTTGCTATCAATTGTTATCATTGGCTGATGCGAGGGAAGAAAAAGACGATTGTTCAGATGGTATGGCTGATTGTGTCCGGGATTTTGATGTGTCTGCTCAGAAATCAGGGAATTTATATCGTTGTGGTGCTTTTGGCAATCAGTGTGTTTGTCTGCTGGAACAATCAGAAATTTTTGGTATCCCTGTGTGTAATCATCGTCGCGAGTCAGTCCTTTTTCTGGATTTCCAATCATGTGTTTGGTGTGCAGAAGGGAGATGCGCGTGAGATGCTGAGTGTTCCGATGCAGCAGACAGCACTGGTCTGCAAGCTGTATATGGAGGGTGAAGCTGTTCAACTGACTCCAGAGGAGTTTGAGAAATTTGCGCTTTTAGTGGACAAGGAACATATCCCGGATTTGCATCTCTCCACAGCAGACCCGATTAAAATGTACTTTAATACAGCGGTATTGAAACAGGATATTGCAGGGTATCTCTCTCTGTATCTTACGGTAGGGGCGCACAATGTTGGAACTTATCTGACAGCGTTTCGATGTCTGGCATATCCGTATTGGGATATGTCGGAGAGCGTTGCGCGCGGTATCAGTATATCCAATACATTTCCAGAACTCTCTGAGAGTTGGGGGATTTACCAGAATTCCCTGCTGCCAGGATATAAGGAATATCTGAGCAGTTATATTTTGCATGGAATGGGTGAGAAAATTCCTGTTGTATCATGGTTTTTGCAGCCTGGATTGTGCATTTGGATTATGACTGCGCTGCTTGGTGTGGCAATCGCCGGGAAAAACAGGGCGGTATTTCTGACTGCCCTGACAGGAATGCTGCTTATGGGAACATTGCTGTTAGGACCAGTTGCCCTGCTGCGGTATCTCTTTCCGCTGATGATACTGGCGCCCTGGTTTTTGGCTGTTCTGTGCGGGGAAGTTTTCAAAACATCACATTGACAGGGGGGAATCGTGATGATGGAGAATTGGAAGAATCGGATAATGGAAAATCAGAGAGTCATCTGGTTATTGATTTCTATTGAATTGGCGGTTCTTATTTGTCTGGCAGTTTTCATTGGGATGAGTCACAATGAGCAGGTTGAGACAGCTTTGTCTGATTGGGAGTCTGTGTATATTGCATATAACGACGGATGGTATATTGACGAGAGTATTATAAAGTCATATTACAATGGTGAGGATATCGTGCAGGAGGGGGCTGAGACAGGGATTCTATATGGTCCTTATATCGCGCTGGAACAAGGGAACTATTCTGTCCTGATCGCATATGATTGCGACAGCAGCCAAAGTTGTCTGATTCATGCTGTCTCTGACGATGGATATGAGACAGTAAAGACTACAATACTGCCGGCAGACCAGAGAGAAATTGTTGAATCGATTGCACTGGAAAAGGACATTGACAGTCTGCAGATTATTCCGACCTATAACGGACAGGGGGCCTTGAAAATATCTGGGATACAAATCGAAAAACTGGCTTCCGATTTGCCGAAAATGGTATTTGTACTTGTCTTTGTAATGTCCCTTATCTTGGATTTGTACTTGCTTTTTTATAAATATACAGACAAAAAGCTTCTCTGGTTACTTGGGGGGACAACATTATTGGCATCGTTACCGCTGCTCATGAAAGGGATCTATTGTGGACCGGATTTGCCGTTTCACCTTATGCGGATTGAGGGATTGGCAGAGGAGTTTCGCGGCGGATACATACCGCCCAAGGTATCTTCGCTGTGGCTGGAGGGATATGGCTATCCGGTTTCGGTCTATTATGGGGATTTGCTGTTATATGCGTTTGCACTTTTGCGTATAGCGGGGGTGTCCGCCATCACTGTGTATAAGCTTTATATTGTCTTTATCAATGCAGGGACGACGGTCATTTCATACGTTTGTTTCCAGAAAATATTTGGGCGAAGGGACATTGCGCTTGCAGCGTCGCTTGCGTATGTGACGGCCGGGTATCGGATTGTGGATCTCTATACGCGTTCTGCTGTCGGGGAGTACAGTGCGATGATGTTTCTGCCGGTGGTTGCGCTGGCGGTTTACAGGATTTATGCGGCAGAGTGTGGTGAGCGGGAGAACTATCGGAAAAACGCTTTTCTTTTGGCACTTGGAATGACAGGGCTAATCGGGACACATATCCTGACGATGGAAATGGTCGTCTTTGTGCTGGCTTTGCTCTGTGTGGTTTTATGGAAAAAGACTTTTCGGAGAGATACCCTGCGGGTCTATGGTCTGGCTGTATTGGAAACGATAGTATTAAACCTGTATTTTATTGTTCCATTCCTCGATTACTATATCAATGTCGATGTCAATATAAATAATTCGATTGACAATGTTGTCCAACACAATCAATTTCACGGTGCCTATATTGGACAGTACTTTGCTTTTTTCCAGAGTATATTTGGAGGAAGTGATGTCGATTTGTCAGTGAGGATGAGTTTGACTCCGGGGCTTATCTTAATGCTGGCTCTGGCGGCGGGGATTGTGCTGTGGATTGAGAACAGACTGACAAAGGAAATGAAACTGCTGACAGCGTTTTCGATGATTATGCTGTTTATGGCGTCGAATCTGTTTCCGTGGGATTATCTGGCGGAGCATTTCAAGTTGGGACAGCTGTTGGCACAGGTGCAGTATCCATGGAGATATATTGGTATTGCCATCGTGTTTCTGACAATGCTTCTTGGAAGTATTCTGCGCTTTCTGACTACAGAGTGGGATTTGGGGCAGGTAAAGAAAGTGTACTTGATAACAGCGGGGGCCTGCATGTTTATGTCGTGTTGTTATGTGAGCGATTACAGCAACGGCACCGAGCCGCTGCTCTACAGCTATGATGTATCTTCGTACAAGGCAGCTTCGATGGGCACAGAGGAATATTTAAGGTATGGGACGAATTACCACATGCTGTCCGGCGGAATTAACAGCGAAGATATGCAGGAAGTATCCATGCTTTCCAGAGAGGGGCATGCGATGGAGCTGTACTGTAAGGCGGGGGATACAGATGGGTTCGTGGAAGTGCCAATGCTCCATTACAAAGGATATCGTGTCACGGATGAATACGGAAGTACATATGAAATAACAGATGGAACAAATAATGTTATCCGATTTTCACTGCCGGCTGGATTTTCGGGGAAGGTTGTGATTGATTTTGTCGAGCCGTGGTATTGGAGGGCAGGCGAGATGATTTCCGCGCTTGCAGTGTTGTATTTGTGTGCAGGCAGCGTGGTTCGAAGAGCAGGTACACGGCTGTCAATAGAAAAAAAGACTACGGTTTCCTCCTCATCGAAGTAGAGAGAATCCTGTGCCAAATTGATAAATGTATCAATTTGGCGCAGGATTTTTTATTATGTTGGGCGATGGAATAATGGTAATCGTAAAAAATAGTTGCAAGTATTTATAGAATGATGTATAATGAATATCTCTCAAAGAGAAGATAAACCTCTCTTTTAGAGATAGTATCATTTCAGAAAAAGACTGTGATAAAAATGGAGGAAACATGAGAAAATTTTACAACAAAGGAACATATGTGATGTCAGCTTTCCTGATTGGAACCATGATGATGTCGGGATGTGGTGCATCAGGGAATCAGGCGGAGGAACAAACCGTACAGGAGGAGAGCTCTGTAGTGGTATCAGAGAGTATTCATGAGGAGACCCAGACAACAACGGAGACAGAGACCGCATCTGCAGAGGAAACCCAGACAACGACGGAGACATTAACGGAGACAGAGACGGCGTCGGAGGCTGCATCGATTGCGGAGACGGAGTCAGAAAGGAAACCGCAGGCGGAGACAGAGATAGAGATAGAGATAAAGACGCAATCAACATCACAGGAGGCTGAACAGGAATCAAAGGCTGCTGCGGAGGGATCTGTCTCGTCGGGAGATTTTTGTATGACGGTAAAAGGTGTGACAATTCCTCTCGGAGATGATATGCGCAACTACACAGCACAGCTTGGGGATCCGGATGCCTATGGTTCTGCGAAGAGTTGTGTGGAAGAGGGAGACGACAAAGTATATACTTACGGCGGTGTCGTTATTTATACTTATATTACGAATGGTATGGATATTATTTCTATCATCGAAATAGAAGGGAGTGAGTCGCTTCCATCCGGTATTCATATCGGCAGCACGAAAGCTGACGTGATTGCGGCCTACGGAAGTAATTATACAGAAGAGGGAACAGAATTGCTGTACGAGATGGGCGGAAAAACGATAGGGTTACAGATGAACGGCGATACGGTTTCTTTTATCGAACTATTCGGCAGATAAGGGCAGAGGAGAATTCAAAATGGTATTCAGTTCCTGTATCTTTTTATTTTTCTTTTTGCCGGTTACGTATTTGTTATATTGGATCAGTCCGAATCTGAAGGTCAAAAATGCAGTGCTGATTCTGGCGAGTCTGTTTTTCTACACTTTTGGTGAGCCTGTATATATCCTTCTCATGATCGGTTCGATACTGATCAATTATGTGCTGGCGCGTCTGATTGCATCAAAGCAGCAGGGAGGGCGTGGAATCCTTGCGCTGGCAGTGCTGTTCAATATTGGAATGCTTGTTGTGTTCAAATACAGCGCGTTGCTGATGGAAACGGCCGGGCACTTGCTCAGAGTGGAGCTGCCGATTCCCGATATTGCGCTTCCAATCGGTATTTCATTCTACACGTTTCAGGCGCTTTCCTACTGCATTGATGTGTACAGGGACAGGAGCACTGTGCAGAGAAATGTGTGGAAACTGATGCTGTACATTTCTTTTTTTCCACAGCTGATTGCAGGACCGATTGTCAAGTATCACGACATAGAATCGCAGCTTTCTGACAGACAGGTCACAATCGGGGACACAGCGGCAGGGATACAGCGTTTTATCTGCGGTATGGGAAAGAAGCTGTTGATTGCAAATGCAATGGCGTATATTGTAGACACACTTTATACGACACAGATTACATTCTGGCTGACTGCATGGATTGTGGCGGTATGCTATATCTTTCAGATATATTATGATTTTAGCGGCTATTCGGACATGGCAATCGGACTTGGAAGGATGTTTGGATTCACTTTTCAGGAAAATTTCAACTATCCTTACATATCCGGGAACATTCAGGAGTTCTGGCGCAGATGGCATATTTCTCTGTCTACATGGTTTAAAGAATATCTCTATATTCCGCTTGGCGGAAACCGCAAGGGCGAGGGAAGAACGATGCTCAACAAACTGATTATCTTTATGGCGACTGGGATTTGGCACGGGGCGAACTGGACGTTTCTGATGTGGGGGCTTTTCCATGGTTTGTTTATCACGCTGGAATATAAGAAGGTAATCCCGCTGAAAAACAAGGTGTTTGCACATATTTACACAATGCTTGTGGTAATCTGCGGGTTTGTGATTTTCAGGGCGGATACGCTCGGGCAGGCAGTGCATATTCTGGGGGCGATGTTTGCTGGATTTCGTGTGGAGGCGGCAGAGCTGGTGCTGATCGCGAAGCTTCTGACACCGTATCATGTGATATGCCTGCTCGCTGCGCTTGTGTTATCTGCGCCGGTTTCTAAGTGGTTAGCGGTCAGGATAAAGCAGCAGGTGGTTGTATGTGCAGCGTCTATGCTTCTGTTGGTTTTATGTATCATGAATCTGGCGACGAGCAGTTACAATCCGTTTATTTATTTTCGCTTTTGAGGAGGAAAGCCTGTGAACTATTTGAGACGAAGACAGAAGGCGGCATTGCATATCTTTTGGCTGTTGATTTTAGTGATGCAGCCGATGCAGGCAGTTTTTGCGACGACGTCGTACGAAAGTGATGGTGTCGCATATGAGGAAGGATATATATTTGTCGGGGAGAGCCATATCAATATTGCCTGCACGCATGTCTACAGTGATGCAGTAGATGAGTCAGGGAATCTGCCGGGAGTCGAGAATGTGCATTATGAGCTTGTTTGGACTTATGATATTGGTGATCAGCCGGGTAATCCCAACCGATATATTATGAAGGGGAATCTGTTCTTTGTGTTTGGAGGTCTGGAACCCAATGACAGCAACGAGACAACACTTCATACAAGCAAGGAATATATATACAGCGACGGGCAGGGACAGCACGGCGTAGCAGTCACAAAAATACATGAGATTATGGAGAATAATCCCAACATTGCCCACTGGAATATCATATCGTGGCATGGGGCGGTGCAGGCGGCGAAAACAACGGATCAGAGCATTCCCGATTACTATGTCGCATCCTATCGCAACTGGATTGCATATGAGTTCCCGGAGGCGGATGTCTATTTTCTGTCAATCTCTACAATGACAAAGTTTTACCGGCCAGCCAGGAATCCAGAACTGCTAAATGAGGTTTTAAAAGAATCATTTCCAGACAATTTCCTGGATTATACAGAGTTTTACAATCAGAGGTATCCGCAGGGAATGTGGGATCCGAATCAGAGGTCGGATAGTCTTCATTGGAGCAGTGAGACATATGTGGAATTGGTTACGGATATTATCAACGAGATCCAGCACAGACGGGGAATTGCGTACGCAGTGACAGAGGTGGTGAACACACTTCACACAAATGAAAATACGGTCATATATCCTGTCTTTAATCTGTTCGGCGCGATTCTTTCGACAAGGGTGGATGCGGGACTGCCAGTTTATGTGACGGGTGTAACAAAAAATGGGTATCTTCGAATCGATTTAAAGGGATTTATAGACTCTGTTCATAGAGCAGATTTGAGTGAAGACAAAGAAGCAGTGTAAAGGACAGGAATACATGAGAAGAGAGTGGGAAGAGAAGCAGATTGGGATATGGTTTTATGTGATATTGTTCTGGGTGTTATGCCTGATTCCCTCGGTTGGAATGCTGTTCTATGGCTCAGAACTTGCAGAGAACAGGGAATTATCAAAAGTACCCTCACCCCGGACAGAGGATGGCAGATGGAACAGTGATTATTTTGGGGAACTGCAGACCTATGTATCGGAACATTTTGCATTCCGGGGAGAGCTGGTTATAGCAGACAGTTTGATAAAATATAAACTTTTTCATACGCCCAGTGATGACCAGGTAGTGATCGGGAAAGAGGGATGGCTCTTCTTTGGGGAGACGCTGGCAGATTATGCGGGAGTTACGATGACGGACAGCGAGCTTGACCAGATTGCGTCAAAGATGAAAGAGGTATGTGATTATATGAAAAGCAAGGGAAAACAGCCGCTTTTCGTTATCGTACCGAATAAAAACCAGATTTATCCCGAATATATGCCTGCGCGTTTTGGCGGTAAAGCAGAGCAGAATAATCTGACACTTTTGCAGGAGAAGCTGCAGCAGACCGGTGTGCCGTATGTAGACGCATACCATCTTTTACTGGAAGGAAAGGCGGAAGACGAGCTGTATCTGCACGAGGACACACACTGGAACAATACAGGGGCAAGGCTTGTCCTGAATGAGATCTATGAAGTGTATGGTCTGGCAGACCGCTATGAACTGGCAGGATATCAGATTGAGGAGAACCACAGTCCAGATCTGTATGCGATTCTGTTTCCGGCAGAAGCGCATTTTGAAGCGCAGCGCATTTATGAGGATGGCAAGAGTTGTCAGTATATTGGCAGGATGCATAGTGTGGATGATATAAAGATTCGCACAGCGGCTGATGATGGAAATGGAATGTCCATACTTGTCTATCGCGACAGCTTTGGCAGGGCACTGATACCATATATGGGCCAAACATTTGACAGTGTGACATTTCATCGATCGACACCGTATGATCTTTCCATGGTGGAAACTACGGAGTGTGACTACGTTCTGATTGAGATTGTCGAGCGCAATCTTGCGGATTTGGGACAGATACAAATACCCTGAAAAGGTCACATTATTGGATACGAAAACGCTCTCCGGCTTGGATAAGCCGGAGAGCGTTTTTCTGGTTTGGTCTGTATTAGCATTAAAAGTTAAAAAATATATGTGGAGATGACTCATTTACAACAGTTTTGCCATTCTCTAAAATCCTTCCACGATAGCCGACAGACAATTTTCCACTGAATCCTTCCGGAACGAGTGCATACCAGGAGAAGCAAGAGTAATCATTACTACCCATTTCCCACGTTTCAAAAAGCTGGCATCCTGGATATTCGATACCGTTATGGGATACTGTAAACGTAGCCGCATGCAGTACCCAGCCATTTTCATCAATATAGTCCCACAAACTATCACAACTGGTAATGCTATCATCATAAGTATACGATTGAACTCTTAAAAAGTCGCCCTTGCTGATATCAATGTCCATTAAAGTTGTGCCTGCTACAGAAGCATCGGTGGTGGCCCACACATCGATTTTTCTCCACTCGTATCCAGGCAGGGTATAATCTGCCAGATAACCAGGAAAGTACTCATAAGCGTTGCCTTTGCTAAATGAAATATTTACCATGCAGTCCTCGTAATTGTATTGGGCTGAATGGATACTTGGAAATCTGTACGTTGCTCCTTCTACTGCTATAATATTTCCGGAATCGTCCGGTTGTGTCTGTGATGCTGTACCCTGGTAGGGCAGTATGTTTGCTGGGTCAAGTGTAGCGGCGTTATAGGGCTGTCTGCCTTCAGCTGCACCGTGCTGCGTATAGTGCACATAAAGCGCATCTGCAGAGGTGCCAAGTGCCCATCCGGCCACGTCCGGATTCTGTTCCAGATACCACTCCGGGTCGAAGACTGCACCGTCAGCCATATACTGCGGGGCCGCGCATACAGAGATGCTGCTGCTTAAGATTGTAGCTGCCGCTACAGATAACAATAGTTTTTTCTTCATGTTGTAATTCCTCCGTTTTTGTGTTTTGTAATAATTATCCAACAGAGATAGTATACTTCTCTTTAAGAGAATAATCAAGTGATTTTAAGTATTTTACCTTTCTTTTTAATTTTAAATATTATTCCGTATTTCGCGCATGTTCTCCAATACGTTCCCGGACATGGGAATAGAAATGTTTTTACAGTTCCTAAGTCTAAAATATAAAGCGAAAAGAGTTGCAAATTTTCTGATAATCCAGTATAATGTCTCTTATAGAGAATAGAACAAGCTCTATAAGAGAAGCGACAGGGAATAACCTGTCCTTCAAGGAATTGTTGCGTAAAACCTCCTGGGCAAATAAGCGCGGATACAGGGGCTGTGAAGGCGGACAATTTGGAACAACAAAATGACTATTCAGAAGGAGGAAGTGAGCATGGGGCCAGGGGGTTGGCGTTAGTCACATTATTAAAGGAAGAGGTAAAAGTTGTGAAGAAAAAGGTTATGACAATTTTATTGTGTTTGCTATTTTTATGTACTATTGCAGCGGATTCAATTTCTGTGGTGGCAGCACAGATGTTCTACGAGAGCGATCAGGAATATCATGAGGAGGGATACATTTTTATAGGGGAAAGTCATATTGGCATTGCAATGGCTTACATAGGGAATGCGACAGATGAAATGGGGAATGTTCCCAATGTCAATGGTGTGAAGTTCTTCTATACAGATAATGGTTCAGACAATTATATCATGAAGGGAAATCTGTTTTTTGTATGTGAGGGAACAGATAAGAAAACACAGTCGGCTAAGGAGTATATCTACAGTGATGGAAATGGGAAGCGGGGCAAAGCAGTTGAACGGGTACATGCGATTATAGAATCAAATCCCAACATAGCACATTGGAATATTATTTTGTATCAGGGTACAGCGCAGGCAAAGTCGGGAAGTCAAAGTATAGCGGACTACTACGTGAATTCTTACGAAAACTGGATTGATTATGAGTTTCCAGAGGCGGATATCTATTTTTTATCCATATCGACAATGACAAAGTATTTTAGGGGATGCAGAAATCCGGAACTGCTAAATGACACGCTGCGCAGCGCGTTCCCGGATACTTTTCTGGACTATACAGAATTTTATAACCAGAGATACCCACAGGGAATGTGGGATCCAAGTCAAAAAACGGACACCGTACATTGGAGCTGGAATACATATCTGGATCTGGTCACAGGTGTTATCACAGAAGTGCAAAACAGGCGCGGGGACGTTGATACTGTGAACATCGTTGTGACGGATACAGAGGCGGTACTCTATACAAATGACAGTACTGTCATTTATTCCGTACCAGATCTGAGTGGAGCGGTTTTGTTTGCAGAGCTGGAAACAGGGCTTCCCATTCATGTGACAGGAACAACAGAAAATGGATTTTTCCGTATTGATTTGGGTGAGATAACAGCATATGTTGATTTGACAGGACTGAGCACAGCACAATAATAAAATAATTCGGAGAAGGAAATAGATGAAAGGGTTCAAAATGTTTTGGAAAAGAAAGTGGACAAGGAGGTTAAGGGGGATTGCTGCCTGTCTGTCTCTGTGTCTGGCATTGCTGCAGGTACAGACAGTCTGTGCCATGACAATATATATGAGTGACGGGGAGGCGTATGAGGAAGGTTACATTTTTGTCGGGGAGAGTCATGTCGGCCTGCTGGCTCGGACAATTGGCGACTGGACGAATGCGGAGGGCGACGTGAACGGACTTTCTGGCGTTCGATTTTTGTATCAGGAAGATGGTTCCGTGTCGGTGCTTGAGGATGGAAGACCAAATACAATGTATATGAAAGGAAATCTGTTTTTTGTATTTGAAGGCTGGAGTGGTGGGAGTGATCTTGCTATACAGACAAACAAGAACTACATATTTAGCGACGGACAGGGAAAACGTGGCCGTGGCGTGGAGCGTGTGCATGAGATCATGGACATGAATCCGAATATAGGACACTGGAATATTATATGCTATCAGGGCACAGCAGCTTCCGCGGTTGACAGTGGAGCAAATCTTGGGAAGTATTATGTGGATTCCTATAGAAACTGGATCGAGTATGAGTTTCCAGAAGCAGATATTTATTTTCTGTCACACTCAACAATGACAAAGTTTTACAGGAGCCATAAGGAGAAAAACGGCATTAACAACGCGCTGTCCGCAGCATTTCCAGAGCGCTATCTGGATTATATGAGTTTCTTTCAGGAGCGCTATCCACAGGGAATGGCAGATCCAATGGAGCGATCGGATACCCTTCACTGGAGCAGTGTGACATACACAGAGCTGTTCACAGATATTATTCAGAGAATACAGCAGAATCGCGGAATCGATCATAATACAGTGGAAGCAGCTGTGACAGATGTAGAGGCGGTACTCTATACAAATGACAGTACGGTCATTTATATGTCGCCCGATTTGCGCGGTGCGGTTCTGTTTGCAGAGCTGGAAACAGGGCTTCCCATTCATGTCACGGGGATAACGGACAATGGATTCTTTCGTATTGATATGGGTGAGATAACAGCATATATTCACGGAGAGGGACTTAGCGATGTGTGATAGCTGCAGAATAGATAATAATTTGTCCTTTAAGGGATTGCGGAATGAAGCCTACCGGATCACGGGCAGATAAGCGCGGATACAGAGACTGTGAAAGCGGACAGTTTGGTACAACAGGATGACAATTAAAAGGAGGAAGTGTGCGTGAAGACTAAGGGCATAAGTTCAGGACAACGATGGAGGCAGTCTCTGAAAGGAATTTTTTGCGTTGTTATGGCACTGGTGTTTGCGGTTTTGCCTTGTGTAAATGCAAAAGCGGTGACATTTTACGAGAGTGATGGTGCAAGCTATGAAGAGGGGTATATTTTTGTGGGCGAGAGCCATATGGGGATTGCAAGCACCCATATTCTGGATGATACAGATCATTCAGGGATGATCCCTGGACTTGACGGTGTCTTGTTTAATCTGGAATGGGAGGGAGGACTGTATGGATCGTATCGTATGAAAGGGAATTTGTTCTTTGTATTTGGCGGTACGAATGCGCAGAACGAGGAGGCGACGCAGACGAGCAAGGATTATATCTATAGTGATGGGAAGGGGCAGCGTGGTCTGGCTGTAACTAAGATTCATGAAATTATGGATAAGAATCCCAATATTGCGCACTGGAATATCATATCGTATCACGGAAGTGTACAGGCAAAGATTCTGGAGGGAAGGACGATTCCGAATTATTATGTGGCCTCTTATCGAAATTGGATGGAATACGAGTTCCCGGAGGCGGATATTTATTTTCTTTCTATTTCAACGATGACCAAGTATTACAGGGGAGCAGCCAATCCGGATTTATTAAACAGGGTATTGAAGGAGGCATTTCCAGACAACTTTTTGGATTACACAGAATTTTATAACCAGAGGTATCCACAGGGAATGTATGACCCGACATTGCGGTCGGATACGATACACTGGAGTCCGAAGACCTATACAGAACTGATTGTGAGCGTCATCCAGGAGACACAGCGCAGGCGGGAGATTGCGAAGGCATCAGTGGTTCCAGAGCCTGTGGAAGTGATCGTCACAGATGCAGAGGCGGTGCTCTATACCAATGACAATACCGTCATATATTCTGTACCAGACTGGAATGGAGAGGTGCTTTTCGCAGAGTTGGAGGTTGGTCTTCCCATTCACGTCACGGGTATAACGGACAATGGATTTTTCCGTATTGATTTGGGTGAAATAACAGCCTATATTCATGGAGTAGGACTGAGTGAAGCATGGGAAGGCCAGACGGCCAATTAAGTTCATCGCAATGAAAAGCGAGTACTGATGTACTCGATTTTGCCTATATAGGAAAGTGCGGTTTGCCACCAGTTTGGAGATAAAACGGAAGATTGACAATGAGGGAAACAATGAAAGGAAGCGTTGATTTTATGAGAAAGAGATTTGTAAGTGGCTTTATGGTGATAATGTTCTGCCTGTTTATGGCTTTGCCGGTGAATGCTATGACTGTGTATGAGAGTGATGGTATTGTACATGAAGAAGGCTATATTATCATTGGGGAAAGTCATGCAATCAATACAGCGAGGGCGATCGGTGACAGGGCAGAGGCTGCTGGAAATATGTTTCAGTGGGGAGGGACAGATATTTCATATGAATTTCAGTGGGATGGAAGTATCGAGGTGACACCAGAAGGGGCTCCAAACACGTTTCGGATGAAAGGAAATCTATTTGTTGTGTTTGAGGGGATTTCGCAGAAAACAGACGGAAAGACACAGTGCAGCTATGAGTATATCTATAGCGATGGAAAAGGAAAACAAGGGCGCGGAGTACAAAAAATACATGAAATTATGGATGGCAATCCCAATATCCTTCATTGGAACATTATTTCTATGTGTGGCGCATCTTCGGCAGGAAAAGGAAAAGCGGTTGCCGATATCTGCGCAGCTTCTTATAGAAACTGGATTGAGTATGAATTTCCAGAAGCGGACTGCTATTTTCTTTCGATTGCAACAAACAAAAAGTATTATAGACATGTGCAGGACAGACATGTCTATAACCGTACGCTGGCAGCAGCATTTCCAGAGGAATTTTTAGATTATACGGATTTCTATGAGGAAAGATATCCGGAGAGACTTGTCGATACCATTCATTGGGACGATGAAACTTATATTGACCTCATTGTCGATGTACTCTGGAAAATTGAGGAGAGAAGGAGCGCGGCGGAAAAAGATTCTCCTGCGGAGTATGCAGTTACAGCATTGCAGGATATATTGTACACAAATGATCAAACTGTGGTTTATGACTGTCCTGACTTTCGCGGGCGTGTGATATTGCATTCCTGTGCCGGGGGATTGCCCGTGCAGATATCGGGTGTGACGGACAATGGATTTTATCAGATTGATTTAGGCGGAGCAGTTTATTATGTTCCGGAGACAGGACTGTCGAGGTCAGAGCAGCAATAGAATGCCATATGGAAAATCCCCTGAGCAGTCCGGCTGTACAGAGGATTTTGCTTCACCCCTCAGGATTGAGGGGCTGGAATATTGATGTGCCGAAGAGACTGTGTTATGTCTCGCTGTCAGTGACATTCTGCGTGATCATGACCTGCATTGCCGCAAGGATTATCTGAAGCTGCTTGTCCGTACACTTGTGTGCGCAGTTGTTGACTTCTTGTATCAGGGGGCTGTTGCTTGCAGATAGAAAGATCAGACTGTCGAGAGATAGATTTAGAATGTCACAGAGCTTAAAAAGTACTTTGACCGATGGCATGCGATGTTCGCTTTCCAGATGCATGTAGTGAACAGGTGAAATATCTACCAGTTCCGCAACCTGCTCTTGTGTGAGATTCATTTTGATGCGCGCTGCGCGTATTGCATTTCCTAAAGTTCCTTTTTCCATATATATTCTCCTTTCTTTATTGAGTATTCGTTTTTCGGATACTCTCAATAAGCATATAGAGAATAGAATTTGATGAAAACAAGCAAAGAGAGAAATAAAAGTCTCAATAAGAGACTAAAAGAGACAAAACAGGTGGAAAATTGGAAAATTATAGTTCTCTGTGCGAGATAGTCAGCGCATATCATGAGCGTTACTTTTTCTGCAATGAAATCAGATAAAAGGGTAGGATATCAATATTTGAACCGTATTTTTAGTTGTCCCAAAATATCGAACGATCACTGATAAGGTAAAAAGTAGTTGCAATTTCTCTTATAAGGAAGTACAATCTCTCTTAAAGAGAATAAATAAATCTCTTAAAGAGAAGGATTTAATGTCATTTTGGGTGCGGGAGATATCGCAATATTTTCGGCCAGTTTCATCCTAAAACGATATCATGACGTAGATGACATGGATGGTACTTGCCGTGTATCTATTGGTCAGTATCTGTCGAAATAGAAGAAATTGCAAAATATTGAGACAGGTGGGTACATTTTTCCAGTAGATGTGCTATAATAAAAAACACAACTGTCAGCGATTTGTGGGCGAAACAAAGGCTTCTTTATCTTTATTCTTGATATTGACGGAGCGATTCGTTATTGACAGTACAGAAACAAAACATGATATTATCCAGAAAAACAGGAGGAAGGGATCTATGAGAAACAAAAACAGGAACAAAAGGTGTATGATGGCGTGTGCGGCGATACTGGCAGCGATTACTGTGATGTCTGCCGTACCCGGCAATCAGGTGACAGAGGAGAAGGGAAGCGAGACAGTGACCGAGGTTGGTATGGACTATACGGCACAGGAGAATGTACTCCCGGTGAATTGGCTCGAGATGACAGGAATGGATGCGCAGCTGCTGCCGTCAGCACAGCTGACCACACCACAGGGCAACCTGTACCGCAGTGAGCTGACAAACGAATGGATTGATATCAGTCTGCAGAATCAGCGGCCAGTGGCGGTCATGGTTGACAATGAGAAAGCGGCTCTTCCGCACTACGGACTGACAGAGGCCGATGTCGTGTACGAGATGATGAACAGCACTGCGAACGGACGCATCACGCGACTGATGGCAATTGTCAAGGACTGGGGAAAGATTACGCAGTTTGGAAATGTTCGGAGTGCACGACAGACCAATTTTATGCTTGCAGCGGAGTGGAATGCCATTGTGTGTCACGATGGGGGACCGTTCTATATCAATGAATGGGTTGCAAAGGATTACACGAACAATCTGAGCGGTGGATTCTCTCGTATCAATAATGGAAAGAAACGGGAATATACAGAATATATCTGTACAGGAGAGCTGGCGAAGAGAATTAAGGCGGCTGGCTATACCACGGAGTACAATCAATATTATCCCGGGCAGCATTTTATGTTCTCAGATACTGAGATTGACTTGTCCACACATCCTGCAGCATTGCCGTGTACCCATATTGTTTTGCCGTTCCCGCACAATCAGTCACAGCTGGTGTACAATGCAGTGACGAAGACTTATGATTACTATGAATATGGAAAGGCACATACAGATCCTCTGCATAACAATGCACCGCTTACCTTTAAGAATCTGCTGATACAGGACACAACATTCGCACAGTTAGATAAGGGTGGATACATGATCTACAATGCGATGGATGTAGGACGTTCTGGCTATTATATCACAAACGGCAAAATGATTCAGGTAGTATGGGCAAAGCTGGGTGAAACAGCGCCGACTGTATATTTTGACAAGCTGACAGGCCAGCAGATAGAGATCAATACTGGAAAGACTTACATAGCGCTGGTACCTTCTGATTCCTGGGACAGCATCGTTATCCAGTAGTCGGATACAGGATCAGGAATCAAATTTTTTACAGCTCATGACAGAGTTGTGGTACGCGGGATTGTTGGTCACATCTTCGTCAAACCACGCAGGCGGGATAAAGGCGTTTGCCATCTCCACACTTGGAAATTCCACTTCTGCCATGACGAGCGGTGCGAAGGGCGGTGCAAAGACATCGAGCTCTATGGAGAGCGTTGGCGTGGTTATGGGCTTATAGCTGTCATCGAACTGCGGATTTTCGACGGGAATGACATATCTTTTCTTAGATATGACATTCCCGTCAGCTTTTTTCAGCAGATGCTGATAGGATGTTTCATCGAGGGGAAGATTGTATTCTTCGCGCGCCATCAGACCGCTGCCCTTATAAGTCAGATAGTAGGAGTCGTTTGATTTGCGGACGCGCACGACGGGCGATGTGTTTAAATAAGCCTGTTCAATGACTTTACAGGGGAAGTGATCGAGGTTTTTGGGCAGATTTTTTATCGTGTATTTTTTTTCTATTTCTAAATTTTCCATATTTTCTTTATTTTCCATGCGTAATCATATCCTTTCTACAGGGGATTGAGATGTCTGCTGCTTCCATATTAAATGATTTCGCATCGAAATACAAGGACAAAATGTACTGATATGTTGTCCCATGTTAGGAGACATAGCGGAGTGGGCGGCATCAGCGATGAAAAGGAGTGTGAACAAAATACACAATGTCACACGGATTTTGATGGTCATGCGATGATAATATTTGTTGAAGACGGGTTGAAAAACACAGATGAGCAGCATGCCTCCAAGACCAAAACCAATAGCGCTTGTCAGGCAGATGTGCCCGTTTACATGACACAGATGTCCACTGTAATCCCACCAGCGAACGCCCCATTTCCATTCCAGCCAGACGCCTGAGAAATATTCCAGTGTAGTACACAAGATGCAGGAAAGAATAAAAACGGCAGCAGGGTGCTTTCGCAGCCTGTGGAGCAACAAAATCAAGATGACACAGCCTGCACCATAGATGGGAAGATAGGGCCCCTGGTATACGCCTCTGTTTACAAACGCGTGTGCAGTTACCAGATAGAGCAGCACCTCCCAGAGCCATCCTGCGAAGGCTGTGGTGAAAAACAATAATGCATAGTAGTCAAAGGGACGGATCGTGTTCTTTTTCATAATGAAGGTAGTATCTCTCAAAATCTGCGGATTAATTCATGAAAGCGTGTGATTGTATATTTCTTTTTAAAAGAAACTATGTTATCATGGAAGATACAAAAAACAAAAACGAATGATTGATTCGGATGGAGGTACAAGATGGCTGATATTATGAAGCTTCAAAATGGAAGCGATGTGCGTGGAATCGCGTGTGAGGGTGTTGTGGGCGAGAATGTGAATCTCACAGAGGATGCCGGAAACCTGATTGGCGGTGGTTTTGTCAGATGGCTTGCGGACAAGAAGGGCAAGCGGACAGACGAACTTCGAATTGGAATCGGTCATGATTCCAGAATTACGGCTGACAGTCTGTTTGCGGCAGCGGCGAAGGGAATTACGGCAGCGGGGGCACATGTTTACGACTGTGGTCTTGTGTCGACGCCTTCGATGTTTATGACAACCGTGTTTGAGGAGTTTGCATTTGATGGAGCAATCATGATTACAGCGAGTCATCTGCCGTTTAACAGAAACGGATACAAGTTTTTTGACAGGGATGGCGGCCTGGAGCATGATGATATCACGAAGGTGCTCGAGACTGCGTCAGGGCTTGCGGTGGCGGATGCTGATTTGTCCCATGTGGAAAAAGTTGATTCCATTTCTGTATATTGCAGATTTTTGCAGGAGAAGATAAAGAAGAGTATCGGCGCTGACAATTATGACCAGCCGCTTGCGGGGCTGCATATTGTGGTGGATACAGGAAATGGTGCCGGCGGCTTTTTCGTGGAAAAGGTTTTAAACCCGCTTGGCGCAGACACGACGGGCAGTCAGTTTCTGGAACCGGACGGACGGTTCCCCAATCATATTCCCAACCCTGAGAACAAAGAGGCGATGGAGTCAATCAGACAGGCCGTGCTAAACAACAAGGCCGATTTGGGTATTATATTTGATACGGACGTGGACAGAATGTCAGCGGTTCTCCCAAACGGCGATGAGGTGAACAGGGATGCGATTATAGCAATGATGACGGCGATTATTGCTGAGGATTATCCCGGTGGAACGATTGTGACGGATTCGGTCACCAGCGACAGGCTGACACGTTTTATGGAGCATATTGGCATGAAGCACCACAGATATATGCGAGGGTACAAGAATGTGATTAATGAGTCGATCCGCCTGAATAAGGAGGGCGTCGTGTCACCGCTTGCCATAGAGACTTCCGGACATGGCGCGCTCAGCGAGAACTATTTCCTCGATGACGGTGCCTACATGGCAGTGAAGCTCTTGATTGCGCTTGCGAAAGCGGCGAAGGAGAACAAGACGCTCGCCTCCTTTATAGAAAAAATGGAGAAGGGATTTGAGGAGAGGGAGTACCGCTTTAGGATACAGGGCGACGATTTCAGGACTTACGGGAAAGACGCGCTGGATACTTTTGAGGAGAGGGCCAAAGCAAGGGGATATCACATTGCGCCAAATTCATACGAAGGGATTCGCATTACCTTTGACACGGATGAGGTACAAGGATGGCTTTTGCTGCGCATGTCGCTCCACGACCCACAGATGCCGCTTAATATAGAGGGCACAAGGGAGGGCGACTGCGATAAGCTCTTTGATATTGTGTTGGAGCTTCTTGACGGGTTTGACAGGCTGGTGATTCCGTCAAAATAATTGTAAATGGCAGACAGGGAACTGCTTTGTGTGAGTCCCATGCGGGTAAGCGCGGAGTGGTTACAATAGGAGACTGGAATGAGAATAGGAATGGGATATGATGTACACTGTCTTGTGGAGGGACGGCCTCTTGTCATTGGCGGTGTGACGATACCATACGAGCTGGGACTTTTGGGACATTCTGATGCGGATGTGCTGCTGCATGCGATAGCGGATGCGCTTCTCGGCGCGGCAGCGCTCGGCGATATCGGGAAACATTTTCCGGATACGGATCCGGCTTACAAAGGAATTTCAAGCATTGTACTGCTGGAACGGGTTGGGAAACTGCTGGAGGAGAATCTGTTTTTCATCGAAAATATTGATGCGACGATCATTGCACAGGCCCCGAAAATGCGGCCTTATATCGATCAGATGTGCGATAATATTGCAGGAGCGCTGGGAATCAGTGCAGGTCAGGTCAATGTCAAGGCGACGACAGAGGAAGGGCTTGGATTTACCGGTGAGGGGAAAGGAATCTCAGCACAGGCAGTCTGTATGCTCACAAGTCCGCGGGAGATGGCAACGATGGATACACAAACAAACATGCGTTCCTGTGAGAGCTGTCCAGGATGTAGTGTGTTGAAGCAATGATGGAAATGGGATTGATAGAAATGAGAAATGGCTGGATTGAAAAATGGATCAGATCATCGGGGAACGGGAAGCAGAGCAAGATGCAATTGAGCGCGTGAAAAAAGAATACGACATTGCAGTTTTTCAGAAAGAACAGGGCGATCCTGTCATATTTGCGGTTCAGAGTGAGGAATCGGCGGACCAGATACAGCAGAATGGAATCCTGTCAAAGCTCGAACTCGTGCCCCGCGTGGCTGCAATGCGCAGAAATCCGTCGGCCAGCCGTGTGAAGCGCCTTCCATGCATGGCGGATATCAATCGTGTGGAGACGAGACGGATTCGGGCGGTGTCCGCAGGAGAGGGAGATTGTGAGAGCAGCCTGGCAAGAAGGCTGCTTCCAGGCGCACTTGCATATCAAAATCTGCTGCAGGTGCCGCTCTGCTTTGTGGACAGTGACAGTGCAGCGTCCATGGCAGATTTCTTTGAGCGTTTTGGCTTCCACTATATCTATGACAGACCATGCTATGACTTGAATCCGGAAACGATATCAGCGGATATGATGGAGCGGGCAGCAGCGGGAGAGACAGTGTCCTTAGACGGCCCCAATATCACGCTGCAGATGGCTGCGCAGGAGGATCTGCTCGCCCTTGCACACTTTGTCAATGCGAGGCTTTGCAGGCAGTACCGTTTCTTTCCCATCAGAAGTGCTGCGTATTATGAGCGTATGCAGGAAACATTGCAAAATAACGGCGGGAATCTGTTTCAGATTATGGAGGACGGGGTACGCAAAGGGTGTTTTGCATACGCCGGTTATTCGTCTGAACACATCAGCGAGGTTGTGTTCGATAAAGAGGCTGACAGGGAGCGTTATCTTGTGACGAGGGAATCGGGAAAGCTGGCTGTCATGGCAAGGATTGTGAATCTGTCTGCGATGTTGAAGCACATATCGGGAACGGGAAAGATAACGGTTGCGATTCGGCTCACAGATCCTGTGATTGCGGAGAATGACGGACTTTTCCTATGGTATATCGACACGGCAGGAAGCCGCATGGAACGGGTGGAGCAGTCGGGGGATAAAGGAGAGGCGGACGCTTCCATGCGCCCGGAAATTACGACCACAATCGGAGCATTTACGGCATTTATTTTTGACTATATCCAGTTGAAACAGAATGCGAAATTTGATAGTATATATCTAGCAGGTCCTGCGTGGATGAACGAAATTGATTGAATTATTTTATAGGAGGGATGTAGTATGTCACTTGTTACAACACCACATATTAATGCAGAGAAGGATGCTTTTGGCAAGACTGTACTGATGCCTGGTGATCCGCTCCGCTCAAAGTTTATCGCCGAAAATTTTCTGGAGAATGCAGTGCTGGTCAACAATATCAGAGGTATCCAGGGATACACAGGAACTTATAAGGGAACTAGAATCAGCGTGATGGCAAGCGGTATGGGGATGCCGACAATTGGAATCTATTCCTATGAGCTTTTCCATTTTTTTGATGTGGAAAATATCATGCGAATCGGTTCGACCGGGTCAATGCAGGAGAAGGTGAAGATTCGGGATATTGTATTTGGCATGGGTGCCTGTACGGATTCAAACTATGCAAAGCAGTATGGACTTGGCGGCACGTTTGCGCCGATTGCAAGCTATGCGCTTCTCAAGGAGGCAATCGCGCAGGCAGAGCAGGCGGGGGCGCATTATCACGTGGGAAATGTCCTGTCGTCAGATGTATTTTACAATGATAATAAAGCGGCTAATGAGGGCTGGCAGAAGATGGGTGTCCTCTGCGTGGAGATGGAGTCGGCAGCACTGTACATGAATGCGGCAAGATGCGGAAAAAATGCACTTGGAATCTTTACGGTTTCTGACAGTCTCGTGACAGGCGAAGCGACGACAGCGCAGGAGCGCCAGAACTCGTTTACACAGATGATGGAAATCGCACTCAACACTGCAGTAAGTTTTGAAAAACAGTAAGCCAAAACGCAATATTGACATAATTTAAAATAAGCAAATCAGTCTCAGCGGAGGCACAAGATGGGATTTATTAGAAATATCAGAAACGAGATAAAGGTCATAAGGGAGCGCGATCCGGCGATTCATTCCAACATGGAAGTCTTTCTATACCCGAGCTTCAAGGTAATGCTTCACTATCGTGTGGCACATAAGCTGTACAAGGGCGGGCACTATTTCCTTGCAAGGTGGATCTCTCAGCGCGCAGTCAGAAAGACAGGTATCGAGATACACCCTGGTGCCGAGATTGGTGACAATTTTTTTATAGACCATGGAAACGGTGTGATTATCGGTGAGACGGCGGTAGTCGGCAACAATGTCACGCTGTATCAGGGAGTGACGCTTGGCGGCACAGGGAAAGAGCATGGCAAGCGTCATCCGACGATCGGGGACAATGTGATGATCAGTGCTGGTGCCAAGATTATTGGTTCCTTTAAGGTTGGTGAAAATTCCAAGATAGGAGCCGGAAGCGTCGTGATTGAGGAGGTTCCTCCGAACTGTACGGTAGTGGGTGTGCCGGGAAGAGTCGTGCGGCGCAACAACCAGAAGCTTGTGCGCGAAGACTTGAATCAGGTCGATCTTCCCGATCCGGTGAATGAGGATATCAGAAACCTGCAGTATGCAAACAGTGAGATGACAAACCGTATCCTGGAGCTCGAACAGCAGGTAAGACAGTTGAAAAAAGGGATTGAGGAGACGTAAGGATACATATATGGGAGGTTATGAAGAAATGGAAAACAAGATGTCCTTTTATAATACACTGACGAAAAAGGTGGAGCTTTTTATTCCCAACGAAGACGGCAAAGTGGCGATGTACACTTGTGGGCCCACAGTGTATCACTATGCACATATCGGGAATCTGAGAAGCTATATTGTGGAGGATTTGCTGGAAAAGACGCTCCGCTATATAGGATATGACGTCAGGCGCGTGATGAATATCACGGATGTGGGGCACCTTTCGAGTGATGCCGACACCGGTGAAGATAAGATGCTCAAGGGCGCAAAGCGTGAGCACAAAACGGTGATGGAGATTGCAAAATTTTACACAGATGCCTTTTTTAGTGACTGTGGAAAACTGAATATCAAAACACCGGATGTGGTGGAGCCGGCCACAAACTGCATCGCAGAATTTATCCATATGGTCGAGACACTGATTCAGAAGGGCTATGCGTATGAGAGCGGCGGAAATATCTATTTTGACACGGCAAAGCTGGACGAATACTATGTGTTTTCCAGCCAGAGCGAGAAGGAACTCCTCGTCGGTGTGCGCGACGATGTGGACGAGGACACAAACAAGCGGAATAAGAGCGATTTCGTGCTGTGGTTTACCAAGTCCAAATTCGACGATCAGGAATTGAAGTGGGAGAGTCCATGGGGCGTGGGGTATCCGGGATGGCATATTGAGTGCTCCTGCATCAGCATGAAGCATCTCGGTGAGTATATGGATATTCACTGCGGCGGCGTGGACAATATGTTCCCGCACCACACGAACGAGATTGCGCAGAGTGAGTCATACTTAGGACACAAGTGGTGCAATTACTGGTTTCATGTACACCACTTAGTTGACAGGGAAGGAAAGATGAGCAAGTCAAAGGGCGAGTTTCTGACGGTGTCACTGCTCGAAGCAAAGGGGTATGACCCGCTTGCATACCGTCTGTTCTGTCTGCAGTCACACTATCGCAAACCGCTTGCGTTTTCTTATGAGGTGCTTGACAATATCAGTGCTGCGTATGACAAGCTGGTAAAGAAGATCGGGACACTGGACAGAAATGGCACGGTCGACATGGCAAAATTTGAACAGTACAGGACAATGTTCGAGGAGGCATTATGTGATGATCTGAACTCTTCAATGGCGGTTACGGTACTGTACGATATGCTCAAGGATGATATGTCAGATGCAACTAAGTATGCGCTGGCAGAGAGCTTTGATGAAGTGCTCTCGCTGAATCTGACGACGGCACACGCTGCAAGGGAAGCCAGCAATGGCATTGATGCAGAGCTGGAAAGCTATGTGCTTGCCAGGATTGAGGAGCGAAAGGCCGCCAAGAAGGAAAAGGACTTTGCAAAAGCGGATGCGATTCGCAAGGAATTACAGGAAAAGGGCATTTTGCTGGAGGATACGCGCGAGGGTGTGAAATGGAAAAAAGCTTAGTGATAAACGGCTCAAACGGACAAAGCATGCTCTCGCAGATACACAGAGCGTTTGGCGGCGGGGATGTCGACATCAGGACATACTCGCCCCTCACGCTGGCATACATTGGTGATGCAGTGTTTGAGGTGATCATAAGGACGCTGATTGTGGAAAAGGGTCAAAGGGCGGCGCACACACTGCATAAGCACACGACAAAAGTAGTCTGTGCACAGACACAGGCGAAAATGATCGATGCGGTGTACGAGTGTCTGACGGAGGAAGAGCAGGACATTTACAGGAGAGGGAAGAACACAAAGCTTCACTCGACGGCCAGGAGTGCGAGCCTTGCAGATTACCGCAAGGCGACTGGGTTTGAGGCGCTCTGTGGATATCTTTTTCTAAGGGACGACACGGTGAGGATAACGCAGCTTGTCAGGCAGGCGATCGAAATGGCACAGATTGAGGTGTAACGTATTTATGTGCAAACAGGAATATTATTGAGAAAGGTGCTGCAAGTTACATGAGATATGAGGAATTTACAATAGAGGGAAGAAATGCAGTGATAGAGGCTTTTCGTGCGGGAAAGCCGATTGACAAGCTTTTGATACTGGATGGTGCACAGGATGGACCGATCCAGACAATCAAGCGGGAAGCAAAAAAGCGCGATACTGTGATCCGGTTTGTGACAAAAGAGCGGCTTGATCAGCTCAGTGAAACAGGAAAGCATCAGGGTGTGATCGCATACGCAGCGGCCTATGAGTACGCTGAGGTTGCGGATATCCTTGCGGCAGCACGTGCAAAGAAGGAACCGCCCTTTATCGTTCTATTGGATAATATCGAAGATCCACACAATCTGGGTGCGATTATCAGAACGGCGAACCTTGCGGGTGCCCATGGTGTTATCATTCCGAAGAACCGCGCGGCGGGACTTACCGCTGCAGTAGCCAGAACCTCTGCAGGAGCACTGAACTATACGCCTGTTGCAAGGGTTACCAATCTTGGAAAGACGATGGAGGAGCTCAAGAAGGAAGGTCTGTGGTTTGTCTGCGCAGATATGGACGGCACGACGATGTATCAGCTCGATCTCACAGGACCGATCGGGCTTGTGATTGGAAGTGAGGGAGATGGTGTGGGCAGGCTGGTCAGAGAGAAATGTGATTTTGTGGCATCGATTCCAATGAAGGGTGATATTGACTCCCTGAATGCTTCTGTCGCAGCAGGTGTGCTTGCATATGAGATTGTCAGACAGCGGATGCACTGTGTGCATGGAGGATAACTATGCCAGGCGTATATGAAAGACTTACTGACGAGGAACTGATTGATAAGCTGCGGAGTGGCGAGCAGCAGATAACGGACTACATTATGGATAAGTACAAGGATCTGGTTCGAAAAAAGGCAAAATCGATGTATATTCTCGGTGCTGACAATGAGGATCTCATCCAGGAGGGGATGATTGGACTATTCAAGGCAGTGCGTGATTATGATGCGGGGCGGGATGCCAGCTTCTATACCTTTGCCGACTTGTGTATATCACGCCAGATGTATAAGGCGGTACAGGCTTCGCGCAGGGAAAAGCACACGCCGCTCAATACATACATATCCATTTATGCAGATATGGCGGAAACGGAGAGTGACGGGAATAGTACAGAGCTTGTCAATGTGATCGCGTCGGCGGTGGAGACAAATCCAGAGCAGCTTATGATTGACAGGGAAAATGTGGCCGACATTGAGGCGATCATCGAGAAGGAACTGAGCAGCTTTGAGAAACAGGTACTTGATTTGTACATAACAGGTATGAGCTACTCGCAAATTGCAAAGGTATTGTCGCGTGATGAGAAGTCCACGGACAATGCGCTGCAGAGACTGAAGTCAAAACTTAGGAAAGCAGTGAATAAAAAGGATAAAAAAAGATTTGATGGATGTGATTACAGATGAAAAGGAAAAAGGAACCAACGATTCAGAATAAACCCCAAATGTTGATTGTCGATGATAAGGCTGTCAACAGATATGTGTTAAAAAGTATTTTTGAGGATTCTTATGAGATTATAGAGTGTCAGGACGGGCGGGTTGCAATGGAAGTACTGGAGGAAAAGCGCGATGAAGTGACAGCAGTACTGCTCGACATTGTCATGCCTGTATGTGATGGTTTTGCGGTGTTAAAGTACATGAAGGAGACAGCACTTCACAGTGTACCCGTGATACTGATCAGCTCCAATGTAGATGATAAGAATATCCACAAAGCATGCGCCTATGATGTCGCTGACTATATCCAGAAGCCATTTCAGGAGGAAGTGGTCAGACGGCGCGTGCAGAGAGTCATTGACCTATATCAGACGAAAAGAACAAACATCGAATACGAACAGGCAGAATAACAGGAAAGGGATTAGGATTGGTATGAAATATGAGAATATTCAGGTAGCAGTCGAAGGGACAGTGCAGGCGACATTGTCACTTTATATACAGGAGGACTATGCAGATACTTATGGAGAGCGCAGGCGGCCGATGGTTCTGGTCTGTCCAGGCGGCGGGTATGAACATGTGTCAGTCAGGGAGGGAGAGCCAGTCGCGCTTCATTTTCTGACAGCGGGATGTCATGCGGCAGTGCTCTGGTATGATATCTCGAAGCAGGGCGTGGAGCATCCGCAGGAGCTCAAAGAGCTGGCGTGGTCTGTAGCTTATATCAGGGAACATGCAAAGCAGTATGCGATTGATCCGGACAAGATACTGGTTGCCGGCTTTTCCGCAGGCGGACATCTCGCGGCAAGTCTTGGCTGCTTCTGGGATAAGGAATGGCTCGAAAAAGAGATGCAGATGCAGAGCGCATGTTATCGGCCGAACGGCTTGATACTTGCCTATCCAGTCATCACATCGGGAGCGTTCGCACACAGGGGAAGTTTTGACAATCTGATGGGCGGGAAAGCAGGCGATAAACTGGCAGAGGAGCTGAGCCTGGAAAAGCAGGTGACGGATAAAGTACCGCCCGTATTTATGTGGCATACGTTTGAGGATGGCGCAGTGCCGCTTGAGAATTCTCTGATGTTTGCATCGGCACTCAGGGAAGCAGGGGTAAATTTTGAGTACCATGTATTTCCGCATGGCGGGCATGGATATGCGCTTGCCACCAGGGAGACGGCCATGAAAGAGGGAGTGGAAATCGAGCCTCAGTGTGAACAGTGGATGGCCTTGTGCAGGAACTGGCTGAAGTATAATTTTGTGACATTATAACGGAATAGAAATTTTATCATATTGCGGACAAAAACAAGGAAGCCTGATTACTCAGGCTTCCTGTTGTGTAAAAGGGGAATTCTTCCGGAATTGCTAATTAGCAAGTCTAACATCTCTGCTAAACATAATATAACTATACAATGAAACAAGTCTTTTATCTATAACTATATTGTAAAAATATAGCAATATATTAGCCAATATGCTGTTAAAAAATATTATCAGCGCGTGCTTAACGGCTCAAAGATGGTCTTTCTTCCAATATATCCAAAGACTCTGACAGACACGATCCCGACAAAAGAACCGCAGCTGTCAATGATGACATCCCGCACAGAGCTGCTGCGGCCGCTGACAAAGTATTGATGAAGTTCATCGAAGGATGCATACCCTGTACAGAGGATTCCACCGGCGATAATCAACCAGATGCCTCGTATGCCATATACATACAGAGGGAATGCTATGGTAATGGCAAGCAGAAAGTATTCTGTAAAGTGCGCAGTTTTCCGCACATAAAAGTGTATTTTGCGGATACAGCGCGCTATCTGTGCGTCGGTCAATTCTAAGTCGAGTGCGCGGTCAGCAATGGATACCGCCTTGTAGGATACATTGTAGCTTAGATTAGAGCTGGCCGTACCATCCTGTGCAGAAAAGGAAAAGATCACATACATCATCAAGATTGCCGGAATAAAGGATAATGGTTTGAGAATAAAACGCAGTAATAACTTGATCAATCGTTTAACATTCATAATGGTTCTCCTGTAAAATGATAGTTTTATAGTAACTGGTAAAGATGGGATAAGCAAGAAATTTTTTATTAAGGAACTGTGAAAAAAGCAAGAATGGCTGTACTTTTTTGGGTTTTATGTTAAAATATAGTTATTACAACGCAGGGGAGGAACATTTTATGCAGGACAGTCTTAAACTTTCAAGGGATGAGATTATTATTTGTTACAAGGATGATGTGGCGCGACTGATGCGATATCTCTCGTGGCTTCAGGAGAAAAGCGGTACGGTTGCAACCGATATTTATAAAGGCGAGGGGATTGACAAAAGTTCTTTAGCAGTTCCGGTCTATGATTCGACGCTGCTTAGTTTTATTAAGGAAGTGAAGAAGACAGATTTCATCAACAGGAATTATGTGTATACTTTTTCGCGATATCGCATTAAGACAGTGGCGGACGAGCTCCGTGTGATCAGTGCCTGTTCTTTGCAGGAGATCGCTGTTTTGGGAGATATCTTATCCAAATATGTTCTGCGTGGCGATGTGAAGGGGGCAGTCTGGGCAGAGGGCCTCAAGAATGGAGTGTATCTTGCACTGCTGACAAAGATGAAGGAGCTGATGGAGATCAGTAAGCCGTTGGAATATTGAGAAATATGTGCGAAAGAGCATGGTTTGTATGGAACCATGCTTTTCATCTATGGATGCTGCACAAGGAGGAGAATATGCAGGAAACAGTAAGTAATACGACAATGACGCTTGACGAAGTGCGGGAGCGATTTTTGCATGACCGGTTTGCGACGGTGAATGGGGCTGTGATTGACGCGGTGGAGGAGGGATACGCGAAATGTTCCATGGAATTAAATGATACGCATCGCAATGCTATGGGAGCCGTCATGGGAGGAGCGATATTTACATTGGCGGATTTTGCCTTTGCGGTGGCTTCTAACTGGAATAAAAATCCACAGGTATCGCTCAGCGCTTCCATCAGTTTTCTCGGGAGAGCGAAGGGAGAGAAACTGATCGCGGAGGCACAGAAAATCAAAGAGGGAAGAAAGACCTGTTATTACGAAGTGAGGGTCAGTGATGAGCTTGGAAATCAGGTGGCACACATGACTTCTAATGGGTTTGCAGTGTGATTTTCATGGAAAATCGTTCTGGAAGTTTATGCTTGTGAAAGCAGTGAATCATATTGGGAAAAATGGGAAATATATAATATAATAAAAGCAGCTGTTCAGAACAGGTCGATGCACTTGTGACCGGAAAATTCCTGAACAGTTGAAAGCAAGGAGGACTGAGAATATGAAAAATGTAGTGATCGACAAGAGAAAGGTAGCGATTGTCGGCTGTGGTTTTGTGGGTTCGGCCACGGCGTTCTGCCTGATGCAGAGCGGGCTGTTTTCCGAGATGGTACTGATCGATGCAGACCATGACAGGGCGGAGGGAGAGGCGCTTGACATCGCGCACGGCATTCCGTTTATCGGTCATGTGGATATCTATGCGGGCGGCTACGATGACATTGTGGACGCGTCGATTGTCATCATCACAGCGGGGGCAAACCAGAAGCCGGACGAGACAAGGCTTGATCTGGTACACAAGAATGTAGGGATTTACAAGAGTATTATCCCGGAGATTGCGAGCAGAAATTATCAGGGAATCCTGCTGATCGTGTCCAATCCGGTAGATATCCTGACTTATGTGGCATGCAGGCTCAGCAATATGCCGGAGGACAGGGTGATTGGCTCAGGAACAGTGCTTGACAGCGCGAGACTCAAATATAAACTTGGCGAGCATCTCGATGTGGACAGCAAGAGTGTTCACGCGTTTATCATCGGTGAGCATGGGGACAGTGAGATTGCCGCATGGAGCAGCGCGAATGTATCCGGCGTGCCGCTGAATGATTTCTGTGAGCTGAGAGGGCATTACCAGCATGAGGAATCCATGGAGCGGATTGCGGCGGAGGTCAAGAACTGCGCGTATGAGATTATCTCCAAGAAGAGGGCGACCTACTATGGTATCGCGATGTCAGTGAGGAGAATCTGCGAGGCGATTGTGCGGAATGAACGGTCTATTCTGCCAATATCGCGCATGATACACGGAGAGTACGGCATTGAGGGTATCGCGCTGAGTATGCCGGCTGTGCTGGGTGAGGACGGCGTGCAGACGAGAGTGGCGATTTCCTTAAATGAGGAGGAGCAGGCGAAGCTGAGGCAGTCGGCGGATACGCTCGCATCGGTAATCAAAGAACTTGACATATAGTGGTGTGTGAAATACAGGGAAGCACATTTTGCAGCGAATCGCTGCGGAGTGTGCTTCTTTTATGCATGGAGTATTGATTCCCGCTGTATTGGCGGATGAGGGAAGCGCAGCAGTAACGGCAAAGTGCAATTGTTGAAAGAAATCTGTATTTAAGTATTGACAACGAACGACCGTTAGCATATACTAACATATATGAGAAGGGGTTAATTATAATTTTACAAGCAAAACAGATTAGTGTCTGGAAAGCAATGCGTCTGTGCATGGGAAGAGGAGATGAGCGTATGCCGCTTAGTATGGCGAATGTCGGTGAGGCGTTGGAGATTAAGAAGGTCGGCGGAAAAGAGGAGACGAGACAGTTTCTGGAGAAGCTGGGCTTTGTGGTTGGCGGAATCATCACAGTGGTATCCGATATCAACGGGAGCATGATTGTCAATGTGAAGGATTCCCGGGTTGCCATTGGAAGGGATATGGCGAATAAGATTGTTGTATAGCTGTTATATCCGGCTATTCACATAGGGAACGTTCACGAGAGGGACAGTTCCTGGCAAAGATGGAAATGAGGAGGATGAAAATGAGAACACTAAAGGAAGTGCAGTGCGGACAGACCGTGAAGGTGTCTAAGCTCAATGGTGAAGGGCCTGTCAAGAGAAGAATCATGGACATGGGCATCACAAAGGGCGTGGAGGTCTTTGTGCGCAAAGTGGCTCCGCTGGGCGATCCGGTGGAAGTGACGGTCAGAGGCTATGAGCTGTCTCTCAGGAAAGCTGACGCGGAAATGATTGTCGTGGAATAATTTTTTGACCAGTGGTTAGCAATAACTAATCAAAATGAGTATAATAAAATAATTAGTAGAAATATCAAACGAGTCAATTACAGGTTTTGTCCTGTACAGACGAAAGGAGTAAAGTATGTCAGTTAAAATAGCACTAGCAGGCAATCCAAACTGCGGAAAGACAACACTGTTTAACGCACTGACAGGTTCCAATCAGTTTGTGGGAAACTGGCCCGGTGTGACAGTCGAGAAAAAGGAAGGCAAGTGGAAGGGAGACAAGGAAGTGGTCATCATGGACCTTCCCGGTATTTATTCGCTGTCGCCCTACACACTGGAGGAAGTCGTGGCCAGAAACTATTTAATCGGCGAGAGACCAGACGCGATCCTGAACATTGTGGACGGAACGAATATCGAGAGAAATCTCTATCTGTCAACACAGCTGATGGAGCTTGGAATCCCGGTTGTCATGGCAGTCAACATGGCGGATATTCTGGAGAAAAACGGGGATAAGGTACATATTGATAAGCTTTCTAAGAAGCTTGGCTGTGAGGCGGTAGAAATCTCTGCACTGAAAGGGACAGGAGTGGACGAGGCAGTCAGGAAAGCGGTTGCTGCAGCAAAGAAAAAGGCTGCGCTTCCGGTGGTCCACACATTTGACGAGAAGGCGGAGGATATCATCAGCGCCGTTGAGGAGAAACTTGGATCAGAGATTCCGCAGGATCAGAGGCGGTTCTTTGCAATCAAGCTTCTGGAGAAGGATGACAAGATTGCGAATCTGATGCGCAATCTTCCGGATGTCACCAGTGAAATCAAGGCAATGGAGGAGACGTTTGACGACGACACGGAGAGCATCATCACGAATGAGCGGTATGTGTACATTTCGGGCATCATCAATGACTGCATCACGAAAAAGAACAAGAATAAGATGACAGTATCGGATAAGATTGACCAGATTGTCACGAACAGATGGCTCGCGCTTCCCATTTTTGCAGTGGTGATGTTCCTTGTCTATTATGTATCGGTGACGACGGTGGGCGCTTTTGTGACAGACTGGACAAACGATGTGTTGTTTGGAGACATCATACCGCCTGCAATTGAGAGCGGGCTTGCGGCAATCGGATGTGCAGACTGGCTGTCAGGGCTGATTCTTGACGGTATTGTGGCAGGTGTCGGCGCTGTGCTTGGTTTCGTGCCGCAGATGTTAGTGCTGTTTATATTCCTCGCATTCCTGGAGGCATGCGGATATATGGCGCGTGTGGCGTTCATCATGGACAGAATTTTCCGCAAGTTTGGTCTTTCCGGAAAATCATTTATCCCGATGCTGATCGGTTCCGGCTGCGGTGTTCCGGGTGTCATGGCATCGAGAACGATCGAGAATGACAGGGACCGCAAGATGACAATCATGACAACGACATTTGTTCCCTGCGGAGCGAAGCTGCCGATTATCGCGTTAATTGCCGGCGCGTTCTTTGACAATGCGGGCTGGGTGTCATGGAGTGCTTATTTTGTAGGGATTGCGGCGATTATCTGTTCTGGTATCATCTTAAAGAAGACAAAAATGTTTGCGGGAGATCCGGCGCCATTTGTCATGGAGCTTCCTGCATACCACATGCCGACAGTGGGCAATGTGCTCAGAAGCATGTGGGAGCGCGGCTGGTCCTTTATCAAGAAGGCTGGCACAATTATTCTGCTGTCAACAATTGTATTGTGGTTCCTGATGAGCTTTGGCTGGGCAGACGAAGGATTTGGCATGATTGAGGAGCTCAATGAGAGTATTCTGGCAAAGATTGGCAGCGGTGTTGCATGGATTTTCGCACCGCTTGGCTGGACACAGGGCGGCGAGGGCTGGAAGATGGCTGTCGCGGCTGTCACGGGTCTGATTGCGAAGGAGAATGTCGTAGCTACTTTTGGTATGTTGTTTGGATTTGCGGAGGTTGCAGAGGACGGAGCGGAGATCTGGGGAAATCTCGCAGCAGTGATGACGCCGGTTGCAGCGTATGGATTCCTGGTATTCAATCTGCTGTGTGCACCTTGTTTTGCAGCGATGGGCGCTATTAAGAGAGAGATGAACAATGCGAAGTGGTTCTGGTTTGCCATCGGTTATCAGTGTGGTCTGGCGTACATTGTCGCTATGTGTATTTACCAGATCGGCACACTGGTCACAACAGGTTCATTTGGCATCGGCACAGTTATCGCATTTGTGTTTGTGCTTGCCTTTATCTATCTGCTTGTCAGACCATATAAAGAAAGTACGCGGCTGAAATTCAATGGCGGCGGAAAAATGCTTGCGAAATAGTAGAAAAATGGTATAAACTATCAGGAGAAATGTTTGCACCCTGCAGATTTGAGCACAAGTTCAAAGCTGCAGGGTGTTGGTAATCTGAAAGGAGGGATTCCTTGTGGGAACAGTGGTTACGCTGGTGATACTGCTCGCAGTCGTAGGCCTGGCTGTGCGCAGCATGATCCGCGACAAGAAAAGCGGGAAATCGCTGCAGTGCGGCGGCGACTGCAGCAAGTGCAAAGGATGTCATTAATATTCGGTTAATAGTTCATTCGCCTGTAGAAAGATGCGGACATACCGGTTGCAATGGTCCAGCCGATCGGCCATGCGCACCAGATGCCGATGGAGCCGAACACGCGGGAGAAGCTAAAGGCAAGTACCACGCGGAGAATCAGGTCTGTGAAGGTGGCAGCCATGAATGCTTTCATGGCGCCGGCACCCCGAAGTACCCCGTCTGTCACAAGCTTTGCTGACACGACAAAGTAAAAGGGAGACAGAATCCACAAGAACTGCTTTCCGGTCCGCAGTGCTTCGGCGGAGGTTGAATCCATGAATAACAGGAGCAGGTATTGTCCAAAACAGACGTATAGGAGCACGATCGGAACACTGATGCACCAGACCAGTTTGAGTCCGGCGCGCAGACCGCTCTTTACCCTGGCGGGAATGCCTGCTCCGATATTTTGCGCCGTAAAGTTCGACACACCGTTTCCGAGTGTGGTGAAGGATGTGATCACCAGGTTGTTGAGCTTTACAGCGGCGGAGTATCCAGCGGTGACACTGATGCCGAAGCTGTTGATGACACTCTGGATAAAGATATTTCCGACCGAGATAAACGACTGCTGTAAAATACTTGGTATGGCAATCACTGCAAGCTTTCTGAGCAGAACTGACGAGAACAGCGCTGCTTTTTTTGATGTCTGGATATCTGCAAGCCTTTTTAAAATCAATACAATAGAAAGGATACAGCTGATTCCCTGACACAGAAAAGTCGCCCACGCGACACCGGCGATGCCCATAGAAAAGCATTTGACAAAGAGGATGTCAACCGCAATGTTGGAGGTTGACGAGGCGGCAAGGAAGTAAAACGGTGTCCTGGAGTCTCCGAGTGCAGAGAAGATTCCGGTCGCTATATTATAGAAGAAAAGGAACGGAAGCCCCAGTATGTAAATGTCCATGTAGAGGGCGGAGTCCGCCATGATTTCAGGCTGCGTCTTCATCTGCGCCAGCAGGGGATCGCAGAACAGAAATCCCAGAAGCATCAGCAAGGCACATAGGACGGCGCTTGAAATCAGGGTCGTGTAGACGGCAGTCTTCATCCGGCAGTAATCCTTTGCTCCGAAGAACTGGGAGACAATGACGGAACAGCCGATATTGCAGCCAAAGGCAAACGCGATAAAGATGAGCGTGACATTGTAGCTGTTGCCGACTGCGGCGAGTGCATTTTCACCGATAAACTTGCCGGCGACGAGGCTGTCTGCGATGTTGTAGAGCTGCTGGAAGATGATGCTGCCAAACATCGGGAGACAGAATTTCCATAGTACGGTCTGCGGGTTTCCTACGGTCAGATCTTTGTTTAAGGTCCTATCTGTATTTTTGTCTGTAGTTTTGTCCATTGTTTTATCCATAGAAGTAATCAGTCCTTTCTTAATAAATATATCATCTTATCGATTCCTGTACTGTCGGTTTGCAGGAAGGAGTGCTATTGCAGTGTGGTGTTACTTTTCACACCTACGCCAAAGTAGTGGGAATCTTGCGCCAAAATGCTTGCCTTTTAGCACTTTGTGTGCAAAAGCTGTTATAATTCACACCACAATAACTTATAAGCTGATAAAAACTGGCGTTGGTGTGAATTGTAACAGTGTGGTCTGTTTTGACAGGAATTCTCACAGAGCTGTTTACAAATCAATCCGTTCTCATTATAATAAGAAAAAAACAATATGAAAAATATATATTTTATATATCAGTCATATAAAATATTGATAGCAGGTGAGCGATGAATATTAATTATGAGTATTACAAAGTTTTCTACTATGTGGGAAAGTACCGCAATATCACAAAGGCTGCGCAGGCATTGGGAAGCAGCCAGCCCAATGTGACAAGGGTAATGAAGCTGCTGGAGGGCGAGCTTGGATGCCAGCTGCTTCTGCGGAGCAATAAGGGGATCGCGCTCACGGAAAAGGGCGAGCAGTTCTACGAGCGCATATCAGCCGCATTTTTTCAGATACAGGCTGCGGAGGAGGAGCTGAACCATGACGGAAAGCTTGTCGCGGGAACGATCATACTCGGAACGACGGAGACAGCGCTGCATCTGATTCTTTTCCAGCGGCTGAAGGAATTTAAGCGGGAAAATCCCAGGGTGTGTTTTAAGATTTATAATTACAATACCAAAGAAGCTGTCAGCGAGCTCACGAGAGGCGCCATCGACTTTAGCATTGTGACAAGTCCATTTCATATTCAGAAAAATATCAGAAGCGAGAGATTGCTTGGATTTCGGGATGTGCTGATCTGCGGGGAGGCCTATACGGAACTGACACGCAGAACAAGGCATCTGGCGGAACTTGCCGGTTATCCCTGGGTATGCCTTGGCAAAAATACAATGACTTACGACATGACAAGTGACTTTTTCCTGAGAAACGGCGTCGTGTTAAAGCCGGATATCGAGGTTGCGACCTCTGACCTGATGACGCCGATGATACAGAATAATCTGGGAATCGGCTATGTTCCAGAACAGCTGGCGCAGCCCTGGCTGGACGCCGGAAGCGTATATTGTGTTCCGGTGTATGAGGAGATGGAGACAAGATCTGTCTGTGTACTGTATGACGCAAAACGAGGGCAGAGCAGGTGCGAGAAAGAGTTTCTCGAATACTTATTGTCATTTCCTGTAAAATGAAATATAATGGTGGTTATGCAGTCGTTGAACGATTTGATAAAAGTAGGAAAGGTGAAGGAGACAATGGAAATAAGACGCGCGCAGGAGAAGGATATGGACGGAATCAACAGTCTGCTCTGCCAGGTGCTGGCGGTACATCACAAGGGCAGACCGGATTTGTTCAAGGGCGATACGAAAAAATATACGGACGAGGAGCTGCGGACACTGATTCACGATGAAGCGAGACCGATTTTCGTGGGTGTGGATGCGCAGGAGCATGTGCTGGGGTATGCGTTCTGTGTATTTTTGCAGCATACCGACGACAATATTCTGACAGCGATCAAGACCTTATACATTGACGACTTGTGTGTCGATGCGCATAGGCGGGGACAGCATATCGGGAAAGCGCTGTATGAATATGTGCTGGATTTTGCGAAAACACAAGGATGCTATAATGTAACACTGAATGTGTGGGCATGCAACGAAGGAGCCCGGCGGTTCTATGAGAGCTGCGGACTGGTGCCGCAAAAATACGGGATGGAAAAGCTGTTATAAGGCTTTTTGCAAATGATTCTGATGTTGACTTTGTTTGAATATATTGTATAATCTAATTAAAGCTATATTATTGAATGTGGGAATAGAGGATTTTAGGGATTCAGGAATACTCACAAAAAGAGGAATTGCAATGAAAAGAAATACAAAAAAATTTTTACTGATCAGTTTTTCTCTGTTAGCGATTGCGTGTATGTTGATGATCAGTGCGGCATCGTCGGTTATTGCTGGAAAGAGTGACCGTGCAATCAATAAAATCGGTTCGATCTATATGTCTGCGATGGCAAAACAGATACAGGAGAAGTTTGAAGCAGTGGTGGACATGCAGATTTCGGAGTTGAGGGGAATTATCGAGAGGCATCCCCCCGAGTCAGTGGTGTATGACCAGGATATGTTTGACCAGCTTGCACTCAGCGCACAGGTGCGCAGTTTTGTCTACCTGGGACTTTATACGGAGGATGGAGAATGCGAGACAATCTATGGCTCAAATGTGGAGTATGAAAGTGAGATTACGTTCAGAAATGTGCTGGATGACAGCAGCCTGCGGGTATTCTCAGGCATGAGTGCAAAGGGTGAAAAAGTGGTCTGTATGCTGGTCAATGCCGAGTATCCTATGGAGAATGGGAAGACCAGCGCCGCGATGGTTGCCGCGATGCCTATGGCATATCTGGAAGAAGTTCTTTCCATGGACGAGGAGGATGCGCTGATGTATTCCTTTATCATTCGTCCGGATGGTACTTATGTGGTGCGTAATAGGGTGGAAGAGGATTACTTTACCTATATCAGGCAGAATTTTTCTGATTATAATGGGAAGACAGCAGAGGAGTATGTGGAGGAGCTGAGTGATGCGATTCATCAGAATGCAGAGTATTCCACAATGTTTCGGGAAGGAGACGAAAATAAATATCTCTTGTGTACGCACCTGAGCAATTCCGAATGGTATCTGATCTCTGTGATGCCACATGGGACACTGGATAGAATTCTGGAAAATTTGAGCGAGGAACGTCAGTTTATCACACTCATTATGTGTCTGTTTATACTGACAGGTGTACTGGTCATCTTTCTCTTGTATTACAGATTGTCACAGCAGCAGATGGAGGAGCTGGATCGGGCAAGGAAAGAGGCCACGAAAGCAAACCATGCAAAGAGTGAGTTTCTTTCCAGCATGAGCCATGACATCCGCACACCAATGAATGGAATTGTGGGCATGACAGCGATTGCGATGGCAAATATCGACAATACAGAGCGTGTGAAGGATTGTCTGGCAAAAATAACATTATCCAGCAAGCATTTGTTGGGACTGATCAACGATGTTCTGGACATGTCCAAGATTGAAAGCGGAAAGCTGACCTTAAATATGAGTCAGATCTCTCTGTGCGATACGATGGATAGTATTGTCAATATTGTACAGCCGCAGGTGAAGTCAAGGCAGCAGCATTTTGATATATTTATACAGAATATTTTGACGGAAGAGGTACATTGTGACAGTGTGCGCCTAAATCAGGTGTTGATCAATCTGTTATCCAACGCGCTGAAATTTACACCGGAAGGCGGTACAATTAATGTTTTCCTGGAGCAGGAAGCATCACCAGCCGGAGAAAATTATGTGCGGTGCCATTTTCGCGTGCGGGATAACGGCATTGGTATGACAAAGGAGTTTCAGGAAAAGATTTTTGATACCTTTACCAGGGAAGAGAAGGCGCAGATCGATAAAATCGAAGGAACTGGCCTTGGCATGGCAATCACGAAAGCTATCGTGGAATCCATGAAGGGGACGATCTCTCTTCAGAGTGCGCCCGGTGAGGGAAGTGAGTTTCACATTACGCTTGACTTGGAGAGGGCAGACACGAAGGAAGCAGATATGATACTCCCCTCATGGAGAGTGCTTGTGATTGACAACAATGAGGATCTCTGCCTGAGTGCCGTCTCTTCATTGAAAGAGATTGGAATTAGCGCGCAGTGGGCTACGAGTGGAAAGAAAGCGCTCGAGATGGTAAAGCAGTGCCATGAGGAAGGAAACGATTATGAAGTGGTACTGCTCGACTGGAAGATGCCAGATATGGATGGCCTGCATACTGCGCGTGAGATGCGAAAGCATTTAGGCCAGAAGGTTCCAATATTGATCATATCCGCATATGACTGGAGTGAGATTGAGGAGGAAGCGAAAGAAGTTGGAATTCAGGGATTCATTTCCAAACCATTGTTTAAGTCTAACCTGTATCTGGGATTAAAGCGTCATATGATGGATGTGGTTAATGAGGAGACGCATGAGGATACGAGCACGCAGCAATTTGGCGGGAAGAGAATCCTTCTGGCAGAGGACAACGATCTGAACTGGGAGATTGCAGAGGATCTGTTGTCAGAAGTCGGGTTTGAATTGGAGCGGGCAGAGAATGGTAAGATCTGTGTCGAGAAATTTGAGCAGTCAGATTTGAACTTTTATGACGTGATACTGATGGATATTCGAATGCCTGTGATGAACGGATATGATGCGGCGAAGGCGATCCGTGCCTTGTCGCGCGAGGATGCCAGTCTGCCAATTATTGCTATGACAGCGGATGCGTTTTCAGATGATATTCAACATTGCCTGGATTGTGGTATGAATGAGCATTTGGCAAAGCCGATCGATGTGAGTCGACTGACACAGCTGCTCAAGAAATATCTAAAATAAAAAGAGGACCAATTGTCCTCTTTTTGTTATGCACAGAGGCAGATGGGATTTGATAAAGATGAATAGAAGAATGGAGAAAAAGTTATGGAGTGGAATCAGTTAGAACAAGTCGTCGTGCCGCTTTTGCACTGGTATCATAAGAATCAAAGATGTCTGCCCTGGAGGGAGAACCGGGAGCCGTACCGCGTGTGGGTGTCGGAGATCATGCTGCAGCAGACGCGGGTGGAGGCTGTGATTCCGTATTACGAGCGTTTTATGGAGCGTTTTCCCACGATTGCATCGCTTGCGGCGTGTGAGGATGAGGAGCTTTTTAAGTTGTGGGAAGGATTGGGATACTATTCGCGTGCCCGGAATCTCAAGAAGGCGGCCCAGGTGATCTGCGGGCAGCATCAGGGGCAGTTTCCGGCGGAATACGAGGAGATTCTTGCGCTTCCGGGAATTGGCGCATACACGGCGGGCGCGATTTCGTCGATTGCTTTTGAGAAGGCCAATGCGGCGGTTGACGGGAATGTGCTGCGCGTGATCACGAGACTGATGCAGGACAGTCACGATATCGCAGACGCGAAATTCCGCAGTCAGGTCACGGCGGATTTGGAAAAGATTTATCCGGCAGAAGGGCGGGGGGATTTTACGCAGAGCCTTATGGAGCTTGGGGCGGTGGTGTGTGTGCCAAACGGAGAGCCCAGATGTGGGGAATGTCCGCTGTGCAGTCTGTGCGGCGCGTACAGAAGCGGGACACAGCTTCAATATCCGGTAAAGAAAAAGAAAGCAGACCGCAAAATCGAGCAAAAGACTGTACTGATACTGCAGTTTCAGGATAAGATTGCTCTCCGGAAACGGGATAACAAAGGGATTCTGTCAGGGATGTGGGAACTGCCTAACATTGACGGGATGCTGGATGAGCAGCAGGTCTGCGGATGGCTTGCGGAGCGTTCGTTTGAAGTGAAGGAAGTCAAGGTGCTGACGGGCGGCCAGAAGCAGTTAAAACATGTGTTTACCCATATCGAATGGCATATGACGTGTTGGATTGTCATATGCGAAAATGAGGGGAGTGATGGTGAGATGACCTGGGCGACAGCAGAGCAGTTGGAACATGACATTGCACTTCCAACTGCGTTTAAAAAGGTGTATCAGAAATGTCCCCTGAATCAGAACTGATATTGTGAAGGAGAACTTTGGGATTAAGAAGGTGTATCGATGCGCCTGGACAGCGTCCTGTATTCTGAGGGGGATACGCCTTTTTGTTTCCTAAAGATGCGGCTGAAATACAACGGATTGTCATATCCGACAATGTTTCCGATCTCAGTCACATTGTAGTCCGTCGTCTCGAGGAGCATCTGCGCGTTGGTGATGCGTATGGATACAATATACTGCATGGGCGTTGTGCTGGCGTACTGTTTGAAGTTCCGGATAAACCAGCTCACGCTCATGCCCCGCGATGCGGCGTACTCTTCGATATTGATCTCTGTGTTGTAGTTGTCGTTAAAATACTGCATGGCAGCTTCCATCTCTGCATCCAAAAAAACATTCTTGATTTTGTGGTCTGCGGTCAGCTGGCGGTGAATGGAGATGAGAAGCTGACGCAGCAAGAGTGTCAGCATTTCCTGATAGTCGGGCTGGCGGCGCTGCAGTTCTATGATCATCTGTTTGAAAATTCTTGTGTACTCCAGGGAAGTTCCGGTATTTATGACTTGCATGTCATCGGTGATGCCGTAACTGCGGAGGACATTCTTGACGTCTTTTCCTGTGAAATGAACCCAGTATACTTCCGTCTGTTCCACTCCAAAATATTCGTATTTCTGTGGTTCCTTAGGGCGGTAGACAACCATATTTCCGGCGGTGACAGTGGTGTCAATTCCCTTGTCGCCGAAGTAAAAGTGTGCTTTGCCGGAAGCTACATATAAGATCTGGAAGTCCAGTCGTCCTTTGGGGCGGTAGGTGGGCAGGCGGGGGCGCGTGAACAGATGGTAGGTGCCGCAGCTGCCCACGATGAGCGGTTTGCTCTTGTCCATGAAATCGACGAGGGAATTGTTGAGGTATGCTGAGTTGATGTACATTTTCGTGAGCGCTCCTTTCTGGAAAAGAGGGGAATTCTGCTTTTTTCTGTATGGCTTCATTGTATCATTTTGTGCATGTTTTGTCCAATGTAGTTTATGGAAGATTTCCGCGTGGAAAATTATAATGAAACTACCAAAAGCGAAACGAAAAAATACAGACAAAAAGGAGGGCACGAGATGATAGTACCAAGATATTATGAAGATCTGAATATGCTGCACGAGAATACGATGCCTGCCAGGGCATACTACATTCCGGCATCAGGGCAGATGGACACGTCCGCCGGGAACAGGGAAGTTTCCGACCGGATACAGATGCTGAATGGTAAATGGAACTTCCGGTATTACAGGAGTATCTATGAGGTGCAGGATGCGTTTTATGCGCCGGATTATGACACTTCGGACTATGACCTGGTTACGGTGCCGGGTGTGTGGCAGATGGAGGGGTACGATGCGCACCAGTACACGAATATCCGCTATCCGTTTCCGTTTGATCCGCCGTATGTTCCGCATGATAATCCCTGCGGAGCCTACGTGCATGTGTTTGACTATCATGGGGATGCGAATGCGCCAAAGGCTTACCTGAATTTTGAGGGGGTGGATTCCTGTTTCTATGTCTGGCTGAACGGGATTTATGTCGGGTACAGCCAGGTATCCCACGCGACGAGTGAGTTTGATGTGAGCAGTGCGGTAGTCGAGGGAGAAAACAAGCTGGCGGTGCTTGTCTTAAAATGGTGTGACGGGAGTTATCTAGAGGATCAGGATAAGTTCCGTATGAGCGGGATTTTCCGCGATGTGTATCTGCTCAAACGCCCGGCACGGACAGTCAGGGACTATTTTGTCACGACACAGATCAGGAGAGAATCGGGGAAAGAGATGGCGTCAGTGGCGATCCGGCTGGAATATTTTGACGGGATCGTCCCCACACAGGTGCGCATTTGCGAAGCGGCAGGAACGATGGCAGCAGAGGCAAAGATTGAAAAAACAGAAGGGACAAACACGACAGAGATCAGGCTGGGAATATCCAATCCTGTTTTGTGGAATCCGGAGGAGCCGTATCTCTATAGGATGGTGCTTGAGACGGAGGCGGAGACGATCACGGATTATGTGGGAATCCGTGAGATTGACATAGAGAATAAGATTGTCCGTCTGAATGGGAAGGCGGTCAAATTCCGCGGTGTCAACCGGCATGACGCCGACCCGGTCACAGGCCCCGCAGTCAGTGTGGAACAGATGAAAAGGGATCTGATGCTGATGAAGCAGCACAATTTTAATGCGGTGCGGACGAGCCATTATCCGAATGCCCCTGTTTTTTATGAGCTCTGTGACCGGTATGGCTTTCTGGTGATCGACGAGGCGGATATCGAAAGCCATGGTCCCTCCGAGATTTTTCACAGGGACTACAGTGATTCCAACAAGTTTCACCACTGGAACGGGCCGATTGCGGACAATCCTGCGTGGGAGGCTTCCATCATGGACCGGGTACAGCTCTGTGTCCAGCGGGACAAAAACCGTCCCTGCGTTGTGATCTGGTCAATGGGAAATGAGAGTGCATACGGATGTAATTTTGAGCGGGTTCTGCAGTGGACAAAAGCGTTTGACAGCAGCAGGCTGACGCATTATGAGAGCGCCAGATACCGCAACCGGCACAAGCGCTATGATTATTCCAGTCTTGATCTGTACAGCCGGATGTACCCTTCCATGGACGAAATCCGCGCATATCTGGAAAATATGCCGACAAAACCGTTCCTCCTGTGTGAGTACTGTCATTCCATGGGAAATGGGCCGGGCGATCTGGAAGACTATTTTCAGATGATAGACCAGAATCCGTTCCTGTGCGGCGGGTTTGTGTGGGAGTGGTGCGACCATGCCGTTGCATACAGGGAGACGGACGAAGGGAAAACCGTCTATTATTATGGCGGCGATCATGGGGAGATTCTTCATGACGGGAATTTCTGTATGGACGGGCTGGTATACCCTGACCGCACACCACACACCGGTTTGCTCGAGTACAGAAATGTGTACCGCCCTGCCAGGGTTGTATCGTTTGACCAGCGCACACAGGATTTAAGACTCAGAAACTGCATGGAGTTTACAGATTTGGCAGTCTGCGCCAAAATCCGGTATGAGGTGAGTTGTGACGGTGTCTGCGTGGAGACAGGCACGGTGATGCCGTTCTCTGTAGCGCCAGGGCAGGTTGGCACGGTGCGCATGCATATTCCGGTACCCCGCCGGGGGCGCGCCTACCTGAAGCTGTACTACCATCAGCGCCATGGGACAGAACTGGTTCCGTCAGGTCATCTGCTGGGTTTTGACGAGATTCTGCTGGAGACAGAGGACAACAGGAATCAGGATGCGGTGAGACTGATGGAACAGGGAGAACATCAAGGCGCAGGGATTGCGATACAGGAGACAGACGCAGAGATAATTTGTACAGGGAACCGTTTTGAGTATACATACAATAAGCGCACAGGGTTATTTTCCCGGCTCAGTTATGCGGGAAAGGAATGGCTGAACCGCCCGATGGAGCTCAATATCTGGCGCGCTCCGACAGACAATGATATGTATATCAAAAAAGAATGGAAGCGGGCGCGCTATGACCATGCGTATGCGAGGGCATATGACATGGTGATACAGCAGTCAGAATCATCTGTGACCATCATCAGTACCGCGTCGATTCTGGCCGATTCTGTGCAGCGCATGGTCGATGTCTGTCTGACATGGAAGATTGATGCATGCGGAAACATAAGTTCGAAAATTCTTGCAAAGCGTGATATGGAGTTTCCCGTTTTGCCGCGATTTGGAATCCGGCTGTTTTTGCGGGAGGATTTTAATAAAATATCGTATTTTGGCATGGGACCTTATGAGAGCTACAGGGATAAATGCAGGGCGTCAAGCCATGGGCTGTATCGCGCGGATGTGAAGGATTTGCACGAGCCCTATCTCCGCCCGCAGGAGAACGGGAGTCATGCGGACTGCGATTATGTGACGGTATCGGACGGCAGATGCGTGCTGGCGGCTGTTTCTGAACAGACTTTTTCCTTCAACGCTTCTGTGTACACACAGGAAGAGCTGGAAGGGAAGATGCATGAACATGAGCTGAAACCGTCCGGGAGCACGATATTGTGCCTTGACTATGCCCAGAATGGTATCGGTTCTAACAGCTGCGGACCGGAAGTGCTGCCGGAGTACCAGTTCGACGAGGAGAAATTTCTATTTGAGATGAAGCTGGTGTTGCTGGGAGAAAAAGATGTTCAATCGCCGTGGAATGATTGAGAAAGGAGTATTGTATGGAAGAGAAACGATATTTAAAATGGTATAACAAAGTGGGTTATGGTTCCGGTGACATCGCCGGAAATGTGGTGTATGCGTTCCTGTCCTCGTTTGTCATGATCTATCTGACCAACACGGTCGGTTTAAATCCCGGCATCGTCGGAAGTCTGATCGCGGCTTCGAAATTCTTTGACGGTGTGACGGACATTTTCTTCGGCGCGATGATCGACAAGACGAAGACCCGGCTTGGAAAGGCAAGACCATGGATGCTCTACGCGTACATCGGCTGTGCGATTGCGCTGGTTGCTATTTTTGCGGTGCCTGTCAATATGGGGAAAACGTCGCAGTATATCTGGTTTTTCATCGCGTACACTTTGCTGAATGCAGTGTTTTATACGGCGAACAACATCGCGTACTCGGCGCTGACCGCACTGGTGACAAAGAACAGCAAGGAGCGGGTGCAGATGGGCTCCTGCCGGTTTATCTTTGCCTTTTCGACGAGTCTCCTGATCCAGTCTGTCACGGTGGGGGCTGTCGCGGCACTCGGCGGCGGAGCGTCGGGATGGAGGGCGCTGGCAGTCATCTATGCTGTGATTGGTCTGGTGGTCAACACGATTTCTGTACTGTCCGTGAAAGAGCTGCCGGAGGAGGAGCTGAATGAGTCCGGTGAAGACGCAGGAAACGAGGCGGAAACAGAGAAATACGGACTCGTTGAGGCGGTGAAGCTGCTGGCTGCCAACAAGTTTTATCTGATGATCTGCGGCGTGTACATTCTCCAACAGGTGTATACGGCTATGATCAACATGGGCATTTACTACATGACCTATGTATTAAAAAATGAAAATCTGTACGGAGTTTTTTCGTGGGCGGTCAATATTCCACTGATCATCGCTCTGGTGTTCACACCGACACTGGTGGCTAAGTGGAATGGAATGTATAAGCTGAATCTCAGGGGATATATGCTCGGTACGCTCGGCAGGGGGCTTGTGGTGGTAGCCGGATATCTTGGCAGTGTTCCGCTGATGCTTTTGTTCACCGCGGCAGCGGCGTTTGGGCAGGGACCGTGGCAGGGGGATATGAATGCGGTGATTGCGTCCTGCTCGGAATACACGTATCTGACAAAGCACAAGAGAGTCGACGGGACGATGTACTCCTGCACTTCGCTGGGCGTGAAGCTGGGAGGCGGCCTTGGAACGGCTGCGGCAGGCTGGCTTCTTGCGGCGAGCGGATTTGACGGGACGGCGGCGGTGCAGACGGAATCCTGTATGAGGATGTTGTATTTCATGTATCTCTGGCTTCCGCTGATTATCAGTCTGATTATCACCTTTGTGCTCTCGAGGATGAATGTGGAGAAGGCAAATGACGAGCTAAAAAAACAAATCTAAACCCATAAAATTCCAAGGTCTGTTTCGTATATTGGATATCAGGAGAAAAACTGGCAGAAACAATATGCGGGACAGACTTTTTGTGTCAGTCGAATAAGGAACTGTAGAAAAAGTCGGAAAGGGAGGAAGATTATGGAAAAGAAAAAAGTATGCGTGTTACTGAGTATGATTATGACACTTGTGTCACTTTCCGGGTGCGGAGGCAGTTATGGGGGAATGGAGAATGCAGCGCCGCCTATGGTGCAGGAGGATTCCGGTGCGAACAATGTGGTTCCGCCTGTGGAACAGCTGGATTCGCCGGCGAAAAATGCAGGTGCGGCAGATGACGGGACTTCGGATATGCAGATTGAGGAGGAGGGGATTGCTTTTGATATGGCGGTCACAAGTGCCGCTGCTGATTTTGCGGGCGACTCGGCGGAGGCTGTGCAGTCCTATGACTGGAATACAGAAGAATACAGTGCGGTGGAGGAATCCGGATTTAAATCGGTTGCAAATGAGCCGTTATCAACCTTTTCGGCAGATGTGGACACGGCATCCTACAGCAACCTCCGGCGCATGATCGAGACAGGGTATTCGATGGATATGATTCCAGAAGGAGCTGTCCGCATCGAGGAGATGCTCAACTATTTTTCCTATGATTACCAGCTTCCGAAGAAAAGTGAACCGTTTGGCGTCACGACGGTTATTGGAGACTGCCCGTGGAATGAGGATGCGAAGCTGCTGCAGATCGGATTAAAGACGCAGGAGATTGATTTTGGCGAGGCGCCGGACTCCAATCTGGTCTTTCTACTCGATGTATCAGGTTCCATGTGCACAGACGACAAGCTGCCTCTCCTGCAGAAGTCCTTTTCCATGCTGGTTCAGGAGCTTGGCAGGAAAGACACTGTGTCGATCGTTACGTATGCGGGATCGGATTGTGTCATTTTGGAGGGAGAGAGCGGGGATAATCAGGAAGAGATCATCGAGGCGGTCAATGCGCTGGAGGCGGGCGGTTCCACAAACGGCGCTGATGGTATCGAGACTGCCTACGCGCTCGCGGAACAGTATTTTATCGAGGGTGGAAACAACCGCGTGATTCTTGCCACGGACGGCGATCTGAATGTCGGTGCCAGCAGTGAGAGCGAACTGAAGAAACTGATCACAGAAAAGAAGGAGTCTGGGGTGTATTTGTCGGTGCTCGGTTTCGGAACGGGCAATATCAAGGACAATAAGATGGAAACGCTCGCAGACTGCGGCAACGGAAATTATGCGTATATCGATTCAATTGGTGAGGCAAAGAAGGTGCTCGTCGAGCAGATGGGAGCGACGCTTGTGACCGTTGCAAAGGACGTAAAGCTCCAGGTAGAGTTTAATCCGGCATATATCAAGGGGTATCGTTTGCTTGGCTATGAGAACAGGGCCCTCGCGACGGAGGATTTTGACGATGACAGGAAGGATGCAGGGGAAATCGGTGCGGGACATATGGTGACGGCGCTCTATGAAATTATTCCTGTGGATTCTGAACAGAAAATACCAGAGACAGAGTTGAAGTACCAGAACAACAAAAATGACACAGGCGTCAGAAACGGCGAGTGGCTGAATCTGAAAATCCGCTACAAGGAGCCGGATGCGGACGAAAGTCTTTTGAGGGAATATCCGGTCACGGAGGAGGATTATGAGAGCGAGCCGTCAGAGGACTTTTACTTTGCGGCGGCTGTTGCGGAGTTTGGTCTGATGCTGAGGGACAGCGAATATAAAGGAACCGCCTCGTTTGAGAATGTCCGTGCTCTGCTCAAAAAGGTGGACACAGATGAGGATGATTACAAGGATGAGTTTGTGTATCTGGTGAAAAAACTGCAGAAAGCGACTTTATAAGAAAATAAAAAAATCGGGCGTGCCCGATTTTTTTATTTTATATAGGGAGTTAAAGAAAGGTAACTAAGTGTTCCGGGTGCAACTTCGGTTCCTTTTTCGAGCAGTGAGATGAGTCCCTGCAAAGTATCCGCCGTTTCCGCGGGAGTCGAGGGAAGCAGGGAATTGTCAAGCTTTACAGCGATGACAATCAATACGATTTCCGCGAGGGCGGCGGGGCGGTCAAAGTGGATTTGGTCATTCTCGACGCCCTGTTTTATGATCTCTGTCAGGGCAGGCTTTAGCTCGGACACGACATGTGTGAGATATTTCTGGTGCAGGAACGCCAGGTCCTGTGCGCTCGTGTTGTCCGGGGAGCTGTCATTCTGCTTGATGAAAGCGGTCGAGGAATTCTGGCACGCCTGAAACAGCATCGCCATGCGCGTAAACGGGGAGATTTCCGTCTGCGCGGCAAGATTCTTCGCAGTGAGAAGCGGCTGCTCGTAGCTGCGCTCTATGAGTGCGTCGAGGATTGCGTCTTTCGAGGGAAAATAATAGTAGATGCTTCCCTTTCCGATGCCTGCTTTCTGGGCAATCTCGCTGACGGAGATGTTCTGTATTTTCTTTTCTTCCAGGAGCAGCTGGAGTGCGTCCAGAATCAGATGATACTTTTTCTCATTCTTTTTTGTGTCGGGCATGGATGATGCCACCTTTCTATGGTTATGTTGGCTATGTTGGTTATGTCATTTGACTATGTTTTGTTATGCACACGACTGCATATGGAATTTTGCCGCTTGTGGCATGCGGTCGGCGCGGGGAAATGTAAATAGTACAGATAGTTAAGTAGAGTATAGCACATTTGCATTGTGGGAACAATTGTAAATAGTATTAAAAAAAGAACAAAAATTATGCTCAAATTGGGGGAAAATGCACTTGACCGACGGTCGAAAAGTGTGGTAGGATAAAGTAAATAAAGTCGACTGGCGGTCGAAAAGTGTCGAAATGCACTCGCCGCGGTCCGATGCAGGTTACAATGATTTTTTATGAATGATGATGGAGGAAAGACATGACATACGCAGATTTTTTTTATGAGATCAAGGGGAAATTTATGGGAGCCGATGTGAGCGACATCAGGGAGCATCTGGCCTATCAGTTCAACATCGAGGACGAGGAAGCGGGAGGCGCGTTCTACGTGGAGGTAAAGGACGGCGTGCTCTATGTGGAGCCGTACGAGTACTATGACAGGGACGCGATGTTTATCAGCACGCCGGAGGTATTCAGAAAGATTGCGGAAGGGCAGATGGATCCGGTATGGGCATTTACGACACAGAAGCTGAAAGTGGAAGGAAATATTGACAAAGCGCTGAAACTAAACGACATCATTCAGCGAAAGAAGAAAGAAATAAAAAAAGAGCTCAAGGAAGCCAAGAAGGAAGAGAAAAAGAAGGCAGATAAGAAATAAATAATAGTGCAGTGTGGAGGCGTAGACAATGGGAAAACTGAAAAAGGCGGCCGCCTGTGCAGGGGTTCTTGCAGCGGCAGGCGTTGGGGAAATCGCATATTTTTACAGAAGGACAATGAAACGGGGCAATGCAAAGGTGGAGCGGACCATCAAGATGTCCGGCACCGACTGGAGCCAGTATGCGCCATTTATGGAAAAGCGCAAGGCTTATATGCTGGCGCAGACGCACGAGGATGTCTACCAGACGTCCTTTGACAATCTGAAGTTGCACGCAACATATTTTCCCGCGATTGATGAGGGAGCAAACAAGAAAAAAGTTGCGATCTGTTTTCATGGATATACAAGTCAGGGAATGTCCGACTATATCGGACTGTCAGGTTATTATCTCAAAAAAGGCTATGCGATGCTTTTGCCGGATGCAAGGGCACACGGGGCAAGCGAGGGCGAGTACATTGGCTTTGGCTGTCTCGACAGAAAGGATGCGCTTGTGTGGATTAACTGGGTGATACAGGAACTCGGTGAGGATGTCGAGATCGTGCTCCACGGAACGAGCATGGGCGGTGCGACGGTATTGATGGCGAGCGGGCTGGATTTGCCCGGACAGGTCAGGGGAATCGTCTCTGACTGTGCATTCACCTCACCGAAGGAAGTGTTCACACATGTGTTGAAAAATATGTACCATCTGCCTGCATTTCCGGCGATTCCGGGGGCCGATATCCTGAATAAACGGCTTGCGGGATACGGCATGGATGAGTGCAATGCAAAGCGCGAGGTGGCCAAAGCAAAGGTTCCGATTTTATTTATTCACGGCACCAAGGATACGTTTGTGCCATACCGCATGTGCAATGAGATTTATGAATGCTGTGCATCGCCGAAGAAAATGCTTGTCGTCGAGGGTGCGGCACACGCGGAGAGCTATTATAAAGATACAGAGAAGTATGAGCAGGCATTGGATGAATTCTTTGAGGAGATCATGTGAAAAAACGTATGCGGAAGTTTTTCACATTAGAATAGGAAGCATGGAGGGTTATCATGAAAACAAGAAAAGGATATAAAACATACCCATTGACGGCTGCGCAGAAGTATCATTTTTACTACTCAAAGTACAGCCCGGCACAGGAGATTCTCAATGTCGGCAGCAGTCTCACGATTGCGTTTGAACTGAATATTGACGAGCTTAGAAAGGCGATCTACAAGGCGTATGACCGCTGCGAGTCCATGCGCGCCAGACTCGTGTACGATGAGAAGGAGAAAGAGTGGTATCAGTACATTGTCGACAAGGAGGAGCGCGAGATCGAATTTGTCGACTTTACGGGCAGGACCATGGAGGAAGCAGAGGCTGAGATGACAGCATGGACGCGTGTTCCTTTCGGTCAGGACGAGCCGATGAACAAGGTTGTCATCATCAGGACGCCCGACGGATTTGAGGGAATGTATATCGTGGGTGACCACCGCTTTCTCGACGCGCAGTCGCTGATTGGCTTTATGAAGGATGTCATAGAGCTGTACTGCAACGCAAACTTTGAGAATGTGCCATACCCCGCAGATATGCGTTCCTATGTCGAGCAGCTTGAGAAGGATTTTGCGTATGAGGCAGGAAGCAAGGCACAGGCGAGGGACCGCGCATATTTCCACAAGTTATTTGAGGCGCCGGAGCCGATCTACAACGGCATTGACGGCAAAAAGAGGCTCGACGATGCAAGGAGGAAAACCGGTAATCCCAATCTCAGGGCAGCGCCGACAGGCTCTGACAGCTTTGCGGCGGCAATCGATATCTTCCATCTGGAGGGAGAGCCGACAGAGCGTCTTATGACATTCTGCGAGCAGCAGCATATCTCACTGCAGTGCCTGCTGATCATGGGTATCCGCACATATCTGCAGAAGATGAACAACTGTGACGATGTCTCCATGATGGTAGCGTATGCACGCAGGGCTACGCTGCTGGAAAAGAAATCGGGCGGCACGCGCATCCACAGTTTCCCGTTCCGGACAATCATTCCTGAGGACAAGACTTTTCTGGAAGGTATCATGGAAATCAGGGACAGGCAGAACGAGACATTCCGCTATGTGAATTTTGACCCGGTGGAGTGTATGAATTATAAGAAAGAGGTCTACAATACACCGCTGGGTATGGGGTATGAGACGGTAGCGCTCACATACCAGCCTGCGACACTGCGCGAGAAAGGTCTGGTTGATCTGGGCGATATCAAGTACAAGACCAAGCGGTATGGCAACGGCTACTATGCGGACGGACTCTATCTCACCGTGATGCACAGGCCGGAGGACAATGGTCTGGACTTCAGCTTTGAACACCAGACGAAGGCATACAGCAAAGAGACGCTGGAACTGTTTTACTATTATATGTGCAAGATTATGTTTAAGGGGATCGAGAGCCCGCACTTAAAGATCGGCGATGTGATAAAACTGATTTAAAAAGATTTCGTTCTATGGTAAATAAGGTGTAATGTATGGTAATAGGAGTGCGGGGAGCATTCCAGTATCGGAAAGGCAAGGGGTAGCAATGTTTGATAAGTTGACAGATCTGATCACAAATTATGTTGAGGTAAAGAAGGAGGACATCAAGCCGGAGTCCCGTTTTATGGAGGATCTTGGTTTTAGTTCGTTTGACTTTATGAGTATGCTCGGGGAGATCGAGGATGAGCTGGATGTGGAAGTAAATCCCGAGGAGGCTGCAAATATCCGCACTGTGCAGGAGGCGGCGGAGTATTTGGAGAAGATTTCGCAGTAAAATTAATCTGGCGCTTTCGTCGGCGGTTATGGAGGCGCCAGATCGTATTTTGTGCGCAGGAGTGCATTGGATATCAGTTGAGGAAGCAATGTGCGGCGTGCAGGGAAACTTTCAGGTTTGCGGTGCAATCAAGGAATCGTACATAGTGAAATAACGAATAAAAGGTGGAGAGGGATATGAGCAAGATGCATAGTACCATACGGGAACTGCTGGTAGCGGCAGAGCAGGATTTTGGCGCGCAGGATGCGTTCCGCTATAAAGTAAAGGGCGGCGGTGACAGTGGGAAAAAGGAAGTTAAGATTGAAACGAAGACGTATACACAGCTGAAAAAGGATACGGAGAGTTTTTCTGCGGCACTCGCAGCGCTGGGGCAGCAGGGAAAACATATTGCAATCGTGGGACCGACCTCCTACTCGTGGGTTGTCGCGTACTTTGGCATAGCGGACAGCGGGAGTGTTGTCGTGCCGCTCGATGCCAATCTTCCGGAGGCAGACCTGTGTGAACTGATCGACCGCGCGGATGTCACGACGCTTGTCTATGATGAGGCGAAAGCGGGTGTGGCAGAGATGGCAGCCGGGCGCTGTGCAAAGCTGGAGCACATTCTCTGTATGAGCGAGCCGCACGGAGTGGCAAAGGAGCAGTCCATGTGGGAGCTGATCGGGGAGCAGAGTGCGGGCTTTGATTTCGCGCCGCAGCCAGACCAGCTGGCGACCATCATGTTTACATCAGGTACGACAGGGAAGAGCAAAGGTGTAATGCTCACGCACAGAAATCTTGCGGAGAATGCGACTTGTCTGGACATGGGACTTGAGCCGGGCATCGTGATTATGTCGGTGCTTCCCATACACCATGCGTACTGTCTCAGCATGGATATCCTGAAAGGGCTCTCGGTCGGTGCAGTGATTTGTATCAATGATTCCCTGCTCCGCGTGGCGAAGAATATCAAACTTTTTGAGCCGAACATGATTCTGATGGTGCCGCTCATGATTGAGACGCTGGCCAAGAAACTTGAGGAGGCTTCCTGGATTCCGGCGCCGCTTGTCAGGGCGAAGGTTTTCGGCAAACAGTTCCACACGGTGTGCAGCGGCGGTGCATACCTCAACCCGGCCTACCAGGAGATGTTCCAGAAGTATGGCATTACCATCTGGCAGGGCTATGGCATGACAGAGTGCTCGCCCGTCATCAGCACGAACTACGGCGAATTTATGAAGGATGGATCTGTCGGAAAGCTGATGCCAAACTGCGAGGCGAAAGTGGTCGATGAGGAAATATGGGTCAGAGGTTCAAGCGTCATGCAGGGCTATTACAACATGCCGGAGGAGACGGAGGAAACTTTGGCGGACGGCTGGTTAAAGACCGGGGATCTCGGATATGTGGACGAGGATGGCTACATATTCCTGACAGGGCGCAAGAAAAACCTGATCATCACACCAAACGGCGAGAATGTCTCACCGGAGGAGATTGAGAACAAGCTCGGAGAGAATCGTCTGGTGCAGGAGGCGCTGGTGCGCGAGAGCGAGGGCGTGATCGAGGCTGAGATATTCCCGGATTATGAGTATGCCGGAAAGAAGAAAATCAAGGATATCCAGGGCGAGCTGCAGAAGATTATCGATGCCTACAATCAGGGCGCACCGCTTTACAAGAGGGTGTTTAAACTCAAAGTGCGCGAGACGGAATTTGAGAAAAATACGACGAAGAAGATTAAGAGATTTTGATAGAACCAGAACGTATAAAACCTGTTTCTTCCACGGTGGAAGGGACAGGTTTTTCCTGCCATACAGGGGAAGATTTTCTTGAAAAAAGCAATAGATATGGTATACTATAGGAAACAAGGAGAAACGATATGAAAGAGACAAATATACAATGGCATTTAGGCGTGAAACCGGCTGTTGATCTTGAGCTTGCAGAGGAGAGGGCAAACCTGTCATATTTCAGGGACTTCAGCCTCAACCAGCAGGCTTTGGAAATCGATCTGCTTATCATCAGGAAGGAAGGCGATCAGCCGATAAAGAATGAAATCGGCAGGCTGAAGACCTGCTCGTGAAAATGGAATCATTCCATTCAAAACTGGACAGGGAGCTGGCAGACGCAGTTCTGGGAGTGGCGATCAAGGCAAACTGGCAGATGGCACAGGAATTGAGAGGAGATGGGAATATGTATGAGGCATTGATGGAGCTTATGGAACCAGAAATTAATAAAATTAAGGAGAATGTCAGGGAGGAGACAACACAGCAGGTGACACAACAAGTGACACAGCAGGGAATTAAAAATGCTATTGCAGCCTTAAAAGATTCCGGACATACGAATGATGCTATTAGAAGTTTTCTTGTGATGGCGTATAGTATAACCCAGAGTGAGGCAGAAAAGTATTTAGGAACTGTAGGAAAATAACTGACGCATCTTGACTTGTCTATTTCTCCGATAG